>PLBZ01000005.1:643-15197 GCA_003134675.1 Solirubrobacterales bacterium | reverse complement strand
ACGCTGCAGATGTCGCTGGCGGGGCTGCGGAACATCTCCGTGATCGAGACGCCGCCGGAGGGCCGGCGGCCGGTGAAGACGTATGTGGGGGAGTACGAGGAGGAGCTCGTCAAGCGGGCGATCGTGCGCGAGCACGAGCGCGACGGGCAGGCGTTCTTCCTGCACAACCGCGTCGAGTCGATCGACGAGACGGCCGAGCGGCTGCGGGCGATGTGCCCGGGCGTGCGCTTCGCGGTGGCGCACGGCCAGATGGCCGAGGGGGAGCTCGAGGAGGTGATGATGGACTACCTGCGCGGCGGGGCGGACGTGCTGGTGTGCACGTCGATCATCGAGTCGGGGATCGACATCCCGCAGGCGAACACGCTGATCGTGGAGCACTCCGATGCGTTCGGGCTGGCGCAGCTGTACCAGATCCGCGGGCGCGTGGGGCGCAGTCGCGAGCGCGCCTACGCATATCTGCTGTACGACTCGGCGGCGGCGCTCACGCACGAGGCGGCGCAGCGGCTGTCGGCGCTGTCGGACTACACTGAGCTGGGAGCCGGGTTTAAGGTCGCGATGCGCGACCTGGAGATCCGCGGCGCTGGGAACCTGCTGGGCGACGAGCAGTCGGGGCACGTGGCGGCGCTGGGGTTCGAGCTGTACATGCAGATGCTCGACGAAGCGGTGCTGGCCGTCGAGCAGGACGGGGACGGAGAGAATGGATCCCACCCACCCGAGGAGCCGGCGGAGCCCGTGCGCCTGGACGTGAACGTCGACGCCTACGTGCCCGCCGATTACGTCCCCTACGAGCAGGCGAAGATCGAGGTGCACCGCCGCGTGGCGGGGGCGCTGGAGGTGGCCGAGGTGGAGCGGCTGCGCGAGGAGCTCGAGGATCGCTTCGGGCCGGTGCCTGAGCCGCTGGGCAACCTGCTGGCGTTGCAGCGCGCGCGCATCAAGTTCGGCCAGGCGGGGGTGCGGACCGTCAGCTTCCGGGGGGATCGTTTGGCGGTGACGCCGGTCGAGCTCGACTCGGTGCGCGCGAAGCGGCTGCGCGAGGAGCTGCCGGAGGCGCTGTACGAAGCCGGGCGCTCGCAGGTCTCGGTGAGGGTGCCGACGGAAGGCAAGGAGCGCTTTCCGACCGTGGTCAGGGCCGCCGACGTGCTGCTCGCAATCAGCCGCGAGGCCGCGTAGAAATTTCTTTATGCACGAGTTAGGGCGTTTCCGCTAGAGTGCCCGCGTCGTGTCCAAGGTACTCCGCTGCATACCGGCGCTAGGCGCCGTTTTCTTTGCCTCACTCGCCCTCGTGGCGTGCGGCGGGGGCATCCCCGGCAACGCGGTCGTACAGGTCGGCAGCAATCCGATCACGAAAGCTGCGTTCGAACACTGGATGTCGGTCGCGTCCTCGAGCAGCACGGGCGCCACCACGGGCGCCAAGCCGGCTGTCCCTGTTCCGCCGAGCTACACCGCCTGCATCGCCGGTCTGAAAGCCGCGGCGGCGAAACCTGTCAAAGGTCAGACCGCGCCCACCGAAGCTCAGCTGAAGTCTCAGTGCGAAACGAAGTACAAAACACTGCAGCAGGAGGTGCTCGGCTTCCTGATCTCCTCAGAGTGGGTGATCGGCGAAGGCTCCAGCCTGGGTGTGACGGTATCCGACAAGGAAGTCAAGGCGCAGTTCGAAAAAATCAAGAGCCAGCAGTTCCCCAAACCGGCGGACTTCGAAAAATTCCTGAAAACGTCAGGGCAGAGCGTCTCGGACCTGCTGCTGCGCGTGAAGCTGAACCTGCTGTCATCGAAAATCCAGCAGAAGATCGCGAAAGGCAAAGGCACCGTCACCAAGGCTGAAATCGCGAAGTACTACAAAGAAAACCCGACGCGCTTCGGTACGCCGGAAAAGCGCAGCGTGGAGATCATCCTCACCAAGGCCGAAGCGGCTGCGAAGAGCGCCAAGAAAGAAATCGAATCGGGCAAGAGCTTCGCGAGCATCGCCAAGAAGGTTTCGATCGACCCGACGAGCAAGACCAAAGGCGGAGTGCTTCCGGAAGTCATCAAAGGCCAGGAGGAGAAGTCACTCGACACGGCGATCTTCTCGGCCAAGGCGAAGGTTCTCAGCGGCCCGGTCAAGACGCCCTTCGGCTACTACGTCTTCGAGGTGCTGAGCAGTAAGGCCGGCAGCCAGCAGACGCTGGCACAGGCAGAATCTTCGATCAAGCAGCAGCTGACCGCCACTCAGCAGCAGACGGCGCTGAGCAAGTTCGTCAAAGAATTCAAAAAGAAGTGGACGGCCAAGACGGATTGCCGTGCGGGCTACGTGGTGACGGACTGCAAGCAGTACAAAGCGCCCAAGACGCCGGCGCTACCGGCCGGCGTCACCGGCACGCCTCAGACGGGTGGCGCTCAGCAGGGCGCGACGCCGCAGCAGACGACCAAAGTACCCGTCACGCCGACCAAAAAATAGGTCGGGTCCGGGTCGTGCCGGTGACTGAAGGACCGCTGGTATGAGCCTCCTCGAGCGGGTGCACGCCCGCCAGATCCTCGACAGCCGCGGCAACCCGACGGTCGAGGTCGAGGTGGGGCTGCGCTCTGGCGCGCACGGGCACGCTGCGGTGCCGTCAGGGGCCTCGACGGGCGAGTTCGAGGCGAAGGAGCTGCGCGACGGCGGCGAGCGCTGGCAGGGCAAGGGCGTGACCCGCGCGGTGGCGAACGTCAACGGGGAGATCGCCGAGGCGCTCGCGGGCGTGGACGCCTCCGATCAGGGCGGCCTCGACGAGGCGCTGATCGCGCTCGACGGCACTCCGGACAAGTCACGGCTGGGCGCCAACGCGATCCTGGGGGTGTCGCTGGCGGCGGCGCACGCGCAGGCGGCCGAGGAGGGCTTGGCGCTGTGGCGCTACCTCGGTGGCGAGTCGGCGAGGGTGCTGCCGGTGCCGATGATGAACGTGCTCAACGGCGGGGCGCACGCGGACAACAAGGTGGACTTCCAGGAGTTCATGGTGGTGCCGTTCGGCGCTCAGAGCTTCTCGGAGTGCCTGCGCATGGGCACCGAGGTCTTCCACGCGCTGAAGCGCACTCTGCACGCTCGCGGTCTCTCCACGACCGTTGGCGACGAGGGCGGCTTCGCGCCTGATCTGGGCTCAAACGAGGAGGCGCTGAAGCTGCTGGTGGAGGGCGTGGAGGCGGCGGGCTACCGGCCGGGCGAGGATCTGGCGATCGCCTTGGACCCGGCGAGCAGCGAGATCTACCACGACGGCTCCTACGTGCTGGAGCACGAGGGTCGCACGCTGAGCGCGGGCGAGCTGGCGGACTACTGGGCGGACCTGGCGGGGCGTTATCCGATCGTCTCGATCGAGGACGGCATGGACGAGGAGGATTGGGACGGGTGGAAGGCCCTCACCGAGCGCCTGGGGAGCTCGGTGCAGCTGGTGGGGGACGACCTGTTCGTCACCAACACCGAGCGCCTGCGCCGCGGCATCGAGCTGGGGGTGGGCAACTCGATCCTGATCAAGGTCAACCAGATCGGCACCCTGACGGAGACCCTGGCCGCGATCGCGATGGCACGCGAGGCTGGGTATACCGCGGTGATGAGCCATCGCTCGGGTGAGACCGAGGACGTGACGATCGCGGATTTGGCGGTGGCGACCGGCTGCGGGCAGATCAAGACCGGAGCGCCGTCGCGCTCGGATCGGGTGGCGAAGTACAACCAGCTGCTGCGGATCGAGGAGCAGCTGGGATCCGACGCGGAGTTCCCCGGGCGCTCTGTCTTTCGCCGCTGAGCCTCCCGCCTGCCGGCCTGCGCTTGAAGGGTTCACGCGCGTCGGCGCGAATGCGGGGGTATGGCCTCCGCTTCTGCCTCTGCACGCCGGTCTTCGACTCGCCGCACCGCCCGCCCCGCCCCGACGCGCGTGCGCTGGGATCGGTTGGGTCGCGTGGCGATGCTGGGTGTGCTCGTGGTCCTGGCGTACCTGTACCTGAGCGCCGGCATTCATCTCTTGAGCACGTGGCGCCAGGCGCGCGGCGTGAGCGCGAAGGTGGCCGTGATGCAGCGCGAAAACAGCAAGCTTCAGCGCCAGCACGAAGCGCTGGGCAGGCCCGGGACGGTCGAAGCGCAGGCGCGCGCACTGGGCATGATGAAGCACGGCGAGCGGTCGTACATCATCAGCAACTTGCCCAATAACTGATCCTCGCCCGCGCTGCTAGCCTCGCCGGGAGTGTCGGAGTTCGAGAACGCGATCTACCAGTGGCAGCAGGGCGAGCGTCGGCTGCGCGCCGCGCCGGCGCAGCGCGGGGCACAGCTGGAGCGCGTCACCGAGGCATTGGTCGCGGAGCTGCGCAGGCGCCTGGGCGGCAGGTTCTCGGCGGAGGAGCTGGTTGAGCTCTACGGGCGCGGCACCGCCTGGTGCTTACAGGCGGCGATGAAGGCGGCCCCGGAGGATCCGTGGGCATGGGAGGCGGGCATCGTAGTCGACGCCGCGTTCGGGAGATACCTGCGCGGGGCTTCCGACTATGCCGGAGGCCGCCGGGAGGTAAAGGTCTAATTACTCCAGACGACGCCCAGCACGCCAAACGGCGTATTAGTCGTCGTCGGGGCCGGTGCTCGTGCGGCGGATGACTATGCGGTCTTCCTCGACGAGGACCTCGACGGGGCGGTGGCCGGCCCAGTGCTCGGCGTAGATCGGGTTGTCCTGGACGGCGGGGTCGAGCCACAGGCCGTAGCCCTCCTCGCCGTGGTCGAAGGTGCCCTCGAGGGGACCGACGTTGTTGCGCGCCGTGCGGCGCCCGCGACCGCCGCGACGGCTGCGGCGACGACGGGGAGCGTCCTGCTGGTCGCTCTCGGGTCCGTCTCCGTCTCCGTCTCCGTTCTCGTCTTCGTCCTGCTCCGGTGGAGCTTCTGCCTTGATGCGCTCGGCCTCGAGCTCGGCCGCCTCGAGCTCGGCGGCGATCAGCGCGTCGTCCTCGGCACGGAGATCGATCTCCTCGTAATCGGTGGCGCCGGCTCCCGCGGTGGCCTCCTCGCCGCTTGCGAGCTCATTCTGGCGCTTGAACTCCTCGATGTCCCGCACGCTGACCTCGAGCTGGTGGGCGACCCAGGCGTCGGTGCGGCCTTGCCGTACCCAGACGCGGATCTGGTTCAAATGTGGGCGCAGGGATCTACGAGCCATGGACGGTCCGGGAGACTAGCGTATAGCGGCCGAGGCACGCCGGGGTCGCGTTCCCCCGGTCCTCAGACTATGCTTGGCCCATCGGCTGCGGGGGCAAGCTAGCCGGTTGCATGTAGGCAAAGAGGAAGGTGCACCGAATGCTGGTCCTGACCCGCAAGTCCAACCAGAGCATCATGATCGGGGACGATGTCGAGGTGTCGGTCCTGTCCGTGATGGGCGACAAGGTGCGCATCGGTATCCAGGCCCCGCAAGCGGTGCCGGTGTTTCGCACAGAGATCTACCTGGAGATCCATCGCAAGGATGGGGAGGGCGCCTCGGAGAAGGATGTTCGCGGCGAGGTCAGCGACGCCCTGGGCGAACTAGGCGACAGCAACTCGTAGGGACATCGACTCGTAGGGGCGTCGGTGAGCAAGCGAGGCAAGGACGCAGTGAGCGAAGTGTGCTCTGCACATGAGCGATCGAGGACGCTGCATCGCGCCGCTCAGCGGCGCCCCTAGCCGAGTAGCAAGTAGAGCGTGCGGAACATGACCACGGTGACGGCCACCGCGGTCATGACGAGCGTGAGGACGAGCAGGACGAAGCGCATCGAACCGCGCTTGTGACGGCGGTCCACCTCGCGCTTGAGCGCACGCTGCTCGGTCGTGCGCCGCAGCGACGCGCGGCGGTGGCGCTCGAGCGAGATCTCTTTGGCGAAAGCTTTCTCGAGCTCGCCCAGGCTCTGGCGCATCCTCACGACGTCTTGGCGCGCTCGTAGACGGCGACGAAGCGCAGGTAGTTCTCGGCGATCTTGCGGGCGCCGGCGGCGCGGTCGATCTTGCCGTCGACGTAGGCCTTCAGCGGCTCCCACCAGATCGAGCGCCCGATCGCAAAACCCACGAAGCCATCTACGGGCGCGGCTGCCTGCAGCCACTCATCGACCTTGGCGTCGTCGGCGCCGCGGCCGAGGACCACGCAGACCACGCCCTCCCTGCCCTGGCCACTGCGGGCCTGGGCTACCAGCATCTCGCAGTCTGAGCGCGCCTCTACGCCCTCGATCTTCCAGATGTCGACCTCGATGGCGCCATCCTGGATCTCGGCGATCGCGCGGCGCATCAGCTCGGGGCGAAGCTCTGAGTCATAGCGGTCGGTGTCGCCCCCCACCGACTCGAGCTGAGCGGGCTCGGCCGGGACCAGCAGCTCAAACAGGAACTTGCGCTCGTGGGAGTGCAGCCAGTCAGACAGACGCTTCAGCTTGCCCAGCTGCTCACGATTTTCCGCGGCGTCGCCGTCGGGGTTGTAGCGGACGAGCACCTTGCAGAAGTCCGGGTGCAAGCGTTCGATGTGCTCGCCGAACTGCTCGCCGTATTGGAAGTCGAACATGTTCTGGCCCGAGCGCTCGGCGGGCATCGCCAGCTTCAGTCCCTGCGCGCGCGCTTCCTCGGGCACGGTGCCGCCGAACTGCTCGTCGACGAGCACGCCCGTCACCAAGGCATCAGCGCCGGCGGTGACCGCCTGCTGGAGGCCCTCGAAGATCAGGTGCTTGGCGTCGGCGATCATCGCCGTCTGCTCGGGATCGGGGTCGCCCTCGATGCCGAAGAACTTCTTTTGGAATGACCCTCGGTGGTCGAACGCGAGGATGTAGAGCTTCTGGTCGTAGCCTGGTTTCATCGCTTGAGTATCCCAAAGGCGTAGGGCCGGGAGCGGCGGGGACTTAGAATGCAGAAGAGATGTCCTCCGCTCCCGATCTGTTCGTGGTGTGCAAGCAGTGCGGGTCGGAGGTCAGCCCGTACATCACCGAGTGCCCCTACTGCGGTCACCGGCTGCGCCGTCGCGCCCCCGACCTGCCGCGCGAGAAGGGCACGGGCCCTCAGCGACGCTTACGACGGCCGCGCCTTGGCCGTCCGACCGACTCGCGGCCCTACGTCACGATCCTCCTCGTGGCGGCTAGCTGCGTCGTGTGGGTGGTGCTGCACGCCAAGCCGACTCTCTACCTGGACATGGCCATCTTCGGTCCTTTGCACGGCGACTGGTGGAAGCTGCTGACCAGCCAGTTCGCCTATGGGGATGGGCTGTACGCATTCGTCACGCTCGTGGCGATAGCGATCTTCGGGTGGCTCTGCGAGCGCCGCCACGGACCGGCGGTGGTGCTCGCGCTGGCCCTCGGAGCGGGAGTCGCGGGCGCGCTCGTTGCGAGCGCCGTCTACACCGAGCCGCTCGTGAGCGGCGGTAACGCGGCGGCCCTGGCGCTGCTGGGCGCCTGGGTGGTCCCCGATCTGAAGGCTGCGCGTGCGGGCGACTACTACGAGGGCGATCTCCTCGGGGCGGCGGCGATCGCCGCTCTGTTGCTGGCGATTCCGTTCGCGCGTCCGGAGGCGAGCTGGCTGGCGGGCGTCACGGGTGGGGTGCTCGGGCTGGTGCTGGGGCTCGGCATGTATCGCTCAGGTCCCGAGGAGCGCTAGCGCGGAGGGCTCCTATGATGGGGACCAACTGACAACCGCCGACAGTAGAGGAGCAGCGAAGATGGAGATCCGCTTCCTTGGCCACTCGGCCTTCGAGCTCACCGATGGAGCGACGACGGTGCTCATCGATCCGTTCCTCACGGGCAACCCGAAGGCGGCGGCTACAGCCGATGAGGTGAGCGCGGACGCGATCCTGCTTACGCACGGTCACGCCGATCACATCGGAGATACGGTGGCGATTGCCAAGCGCACCGGCGCTGAGGTGTTGGCGATCGTGGAGATCGCCAACGAGCTCTCCGAAGAGGGGCTGGAGAAGGTCCACGATCCCAATCTCGGGGGGACCGTCGAGTTCGACTGGGGCTGGGTGAAGCTGGTGCCGGCCTGGCACACCTCGACCACGTCGAAAGGGACCGTCAGCACCCCGGCCGGTCTGCTCGTGAACTTCGCTGGCAAGACGATCTATCACCTGGGCGACACCGCGCTGTTCTCCGATCTGGAGCTGATCGCAAGGCGCGCGGGCGAGATCGACCTCGCGCTGATCTGCATCGGCGGGCATTACACGATGGACCGCTTCGATGCCGTCGAGGCGGCCAAGCTGATCGGCGCGCGCGAGGTGATCCCGTGCCATTACGACACGTTCCCGCCGATCGAGACCGACGCGCAGGCCTTCAAGGTCGATGTCGAGGCGGACACCTCCTCGCAGGTGGTCGTGCTGGCGCCGGGGGAGACCCATTCGCCATGACGATGACCAACGCCGTTGTGCTGATCGAGGCCGAGCGCGATGCGCTCTCGACCCTGGGTGGCGCGCTGGCGGACGTGGAGGGCGTGGCGGAGGCGTATTCGGTGACGGGCGAGTGGGATTTCGTCGCGATCGTGCGCGTCGCCGACCACGAGCAGCTCGCCGATGTGGTGACCGCCGAGATCGGTGGCCTGGCGGGTGTGACGCGCACCCAGACGATGGTCGCCTTCGCCGCTTTCTCGCGCCACGATCTCGAGTCGCTGTTCTCCATCGGCGAATAGGGCCGGCGTAGTGACGAGCGTGCCCTTGAAGCCGCAGTACGGACCGACGCTCGGCCGGCTGCTGGCGCCTCGCTGGCACGCGGCGCCGAGGGCTATGCGGGGTATCGTGGTCGCGGCCGGCTGTGGGCTCGTGGTGCTGGCGATCGCGGTGGTCTTCACGCTCTTGCCGGCCAGGATCTCCTACGGCGGCGCGACGCCCTTTCATTTCAACTACCGCGGTCTCTACCGAACGACTCCCGAACCCGGTCAGTTGGTGCGAATCGCACGTCGCGCGCACGGTGGGCTGGAGGACTCCTTCGCGGTGGCCCCACTGCGACTCCCGCCATACGCAGGCGGTTTGAGCGGCGAGCTGCCGTTGTTTGCGAGCGGCTACATCGAGGGCCTGAGCAGGAGGTACAGCGGCTTCGCGCTGCGTGGCGAGGGCAAGACGAGGGTCAATACGGTCCCTGCTTACAACGTGCTCTACACCGCGACAATCGAAGGACGCCAGATGTACGGGCGTGACGTATTGCTGCTGGCGGAACGGCCGGGGGTGCGCGATGGGGTGGCAATCGAGATGCTGAGCACAAAGAAGAGCACGAAGGCCCGATCGCCGCTGGAAGTTGGGACCTCGGGCGTGCTGGAAAGGCCCCTGAAGACCTTTACCCTCGGCTAGCCGCCGCTTGTGGAGGGAGCGAGGGTGCCACCGGTCTGTTCGGTGGGAGCGACGGGCGGAGCGGTGGGCGGAGCGGACGTTTCGCCGGTGGGGATGGGCGGTGACGGGGTGGTGGGGGCCGGTACCGGACCTTCAGTGCTCTCTGGAGCAGGCGCGGGCTGTGGGGCTGCTTCGCTTGGGGTCGGCGGGGTGCTCACCGGTGTCGCGGGTGTGCTCGGCTGTGGCTGCTGGGTGGTCGCGGCGGGAAGTTGAGTGGTCTCGGTCGTCACCTGCGTGACTGGCGTGGGCGCCGGTTTGACCGGCGCTGGCTTGACGACTGGCGGCGGCACCTGGGCGACGGCAACGGGGTGAGCGGTGGTGGAGGTGAGCGGGGAGTCCGTCTTGGTCTTCGCACTGGAGCGATGTCGGCGGGTGTAATGGCTTACAGCGGCGAGCGAGGCGACGCCGCTGGCGGAGCTGATCGGTTGGGGCCGCTCGCGAACGACGACAGGCTCTTCGACGGGACTCGCCGCGCGAGCGCTCTCCACAGCGCTGTGATGGTGGCGCGCAACGTGGGTGGGGTGGTTGACTGCGACGGCGCCTGCGGTGACGAGCGCGGCGGCGGCGAGCCCTGCCACCGTCTTGGTGGCAAGCGCCCCTGCTCCGGCGGTGAGGATGCCCCCGGCGGCGCCCGCTCCCCCGGCTGCTCCGGCTCCGGCGGCCGCGGTTGCTCCGGCCGCTCCGGCGGTTGCTCCGGCTCCTGAGGCGACGTGCGCGCTGCCCGCCGAGGCGGTCGAGCCGAGCTTGGTGAGGAGCAGCTGTTTGATCAGCAGCACTGGGCCGACGGGGAAGATCGCGGCGAGCGCGTGGTTGTTGTCCTTGAGGTGCTTCTTGAAGGCGTGGCAGCGTTCGCAGTCGCGCACATGCCGGCGCGCGGGCGCACCCAGCTTGATCAGCCCCTCGGCGACCTCTCCGAGCTCTAGGCGGACCTCCGCGCAACTCAGCTTGCGCGCCTCGGTGGCCTCGGCCAGNNTGGGCGATCTGCTCGTAGGAGAGCGCGTCGATCTCGCGCAGCAGCAGCGCGGTGCGCTGCGTCTCGGGTAGCTGCTGGACGTCGGCGATCAGCTGGCGGAAGCTCTCGCGGCGCAGGACCTTCTCGCCAGTAGAGATGCCCCCCTCGGCGAAATGGGTGTCCATCGAATCGACACCGATCGCCGATGCGCGGCGCAGGTGGTTGAGCGAGCGGTTGCGCGCGATCCGGTAGAGCCACGGGCGCACGTTGATCTCGCGCTCGTCGGCGAGGATCGCGTTGAAGGCCGCGGTGAAGACCTCCTGCAGCACATCCTCGGCGTCCTCCCGTGAGCCGAGCATGTGCCGGCAGAAGGACAAAAGGCGCGACTGGTAGCGCGAGAAGAGCGTCTCGAAGGCGGCGTGCTGCCCGCGGCGGGCGAGCACGAGGAGCTTCTCATCAGACTGGAGGCGCAGCAACGGAGAGGGCCTAGAGAGGCCCGGCATGCTGCTGTGTGTTAGTGCGGAGACCTCCACGGGCGGTCCAGTCCTTTCTACCCCTCCTACACGGTAGCAACCGGGAAGTTGCGGTTCGCAAGCTCCCGTACACTGGCGTGCCCGTAGGCCCGGGTGGCGGAATCGGTATACGCAGCGGACTTAAAATCCGCGGCTCGCAAAAGGGCATGTGGGTTCGAGTCCCACCCCGGGCATCTCGCGCGGACCGCGCTTGGATAGAGTCGCGCCCATGTCTACTCGAGAGAGCACGCACCAGACCACTGAGACCTTCCACGGTGGGCGGCTGATCGCGCGCCGCTTGAAGGCGCATGGGGTGAGCAAGCTGTTCACGCTGTCGGGGGGGCATCTGTTCTCGATCTACGATGGCTGCAAGGAGGAGGGAATCGAGATCGTCGACGTGCGCCACGAGTCCACAGCGGCGTTCGCGGCCGAGGGCTGGGCGAAGGTCACGCGCGAGCCCGGCGTGTGCGCGCTGACCGCGGGACCGGGGGTGACGAACGGGATGAGCGCGATGGCGAGCGCGCAGGCGAATCACTCGCCGATCGTCGTGCTCGGCGGACGGGCGCCCGCGATGCGCTGGGGGATGGGCTCGCTGCAGGAGATCGATCACGTGCCGTTCGTGCGGCCGCTGACAAAGCTGGCGGCCACGCCGGAGAGCACCGCGGAGATCCCCGGCTTGGTCGACGAGGCGTTCACGACAGCGCTCGCTTCGCACGGAGGCCCCACCTTCCTGGACTTCCCGATGGATTACGTGTTCATGGAGGCTGCAGAGCCCCAGGATGCCCTCGAGGGGTTGCCCGCGCGCGCGAGCCGTGGCGCCGATGGTGCGTCGATTGAACGGGCGGCCGAGCTGCTGAAGGGCGCCGAGCGCCCGGTCATCATGGCGGGGACCGATCTGTACTGGGGGCACGGCGAGGAGGCGTTGCTGGAGCTGGCGCAGACGCTGAGGATTCCGGTGTTCCTGAACGGCTTGGCGCGCGGGTGCGTGCCGGCGGATCACGAGTTGTTCTTCTCGCGCGCGCGAGGGCAGGCGCTGAAGGGCGCGGACGTGGCGCTGGTGGTGGGCGTGCCGATGGACTTCAGGCTGGGCTTTGGGGGGTCGTTCGGGGATCAGACGGAGATCGTGGTGATCGACGTGGCCGAGCCCGTGCGCCCTCATCCGCGAGCGGTGGCGGCGGAGTGCTACGGAGCGCTTGCAAGCACGCTGAGCGACCTGCGGGCGGCGGCCGGTGGGAGGGCGCTCGGCAGCGAGGATTGGATCGCGGGGCTGCGGGCGGCTGAGACCGAGCGGCGCGAGGCCGAGAAGGTGGAGCTGGATGACGACAGGGCGCCGCTGCATCCAATGCGGCTGTATCGGGAGCTTGGCACGGTGCTCGATCGCGATGCGATCGTGATCGGTGACGGGGGCGACTTCGTGTCGTACGCGGGGAGGGTGATCGACAGCTACCAGCCCGGCTGCTGGCTGGACCCGGGGCCATTCGGATGCTTGGGCACCGGCCCCGGCTATGCGCTCGCGGCAAAGCTCGCGCATCCCGACAGGCAGGTGGTGCTGATGCTGGGCGACGGCGCGTTCGGGTTCTCTGGGATGGAGTTCGACACGCTGGCGAGGCACGGGGTGAACGTGGTGGGGGTGATGGGGAACAACGGAATCTGGGCGCTCGAGAAGCACCCGATGGAGTTCCTCTACGGATATTCGGTGGCGGCGGATCTGAGGCCGGCGACGAGGTATGACCAGGTCGTGGAGGCGCTTGGGGGATACGGCGAGCTGGTGGAGCGCCCGGGAGATCTGCGGGGAGCGCTGGAGCGCGCGTTCAGCGCTCAGAAGCCGGCGCTGGTGAACGTGCTGACGGATCCGACGGTCGTCTATCCGCGCAAATCGAACCTCGCCTGAGCGTCTTCAGACGCCGGCGAGGCGCAGCGCACCGCCAAAGAGGATGTCGTGGTCGGAGACCTCGACGCAATCGAGCTCGAACGCGCGCAGCGCCTCGGAGAGGAGGATCATCCCGGCGACGATCGTGGGGGCGCGGTCGGGGTGCAGGCCGACCACGGCACGGCGCTCCTCTTCGGTCATATCGGCCAGCCGGGCGAGCAGGAGCTCGATCGTGGCGAGCAGGAGCGGGTAGCCATGGACGCGGGAAGGGTCGTAGGGCTCGAGCTCCTGGTCGATCGAAGCGGCCGAGGTGGCGGTGCCGGCGACGGCGATGCCGCGCGTGACGGGGGCGCGCTCCTCAGAGGGTAGGCCGGCGAGGAATGTTGCGCGCGCGTCGTGCGCGAGGGCCTGGAGCTCGGTGGACGAGGGAGGGTCGGTGTGGATGTGGCGCTCGCTCATGCGCACGACGCCGGCGGGGAGGGAGACGTGGAAGGTGGCGGTGGAGTCGTGGCCGACGATGAACTCGGTTGAGCCGCCGCCGATGTCGATCACGACGGTGGGCTCGGAAGATGAGGCACGGTCGTGCATCGCCCCGAGGAAGGTGAGCTGGGCCTCTTCGTCGCCGGAGAGGGTGCGGGCGTCGAGCGAGAAGTCGCGGCGCACGCGCTCGGTGAATTCCGGCCCGTTGGAAGCGTCGCGGACGGCGGAGGTGAGCACGGCGAGATTGGCGGCGCAGTCGTAGGAGTCGATCAGACGGCGATACTCCGCCAGCGCGGTGCAGGTGCGGGAGATGGCCTCAGGGGTGAGCGTGCAGGAGGCATCGACGCCGTCGCCGAGACGGGTGACGGTGGAGCGGCGAAGGAGCGCCTGGACAGCATCGGAGGGGGAGACGTCGGCAATCAAAAGGCGGGTGGAGTTGGTGCCGATATCGATGACGGCGACGCGAGTCATGCGTGGGGATGGTAGATGGCGACGCGGGGGACGGGCGGAGAGGGTGTGTTTTTGCGGGAGAGGGCCGGTTTTTCTGGTAGAACATGTGAAGCGTCGCGGGGTGGAGCAGTCTGGTAGCTCGNNGCCCCGCTCCGGCGGGGCTTTTTCGTGGGACGGTGGGGTGGCCGGAGAGAGCCAAGGTTCCAATAGGGTTCCGTTTGCGCGCGTTCAGACCCCGTGGGGCCGTGCGTTCGGCGGATGGCAGATCACGAGGGCGCTTCGATCGGAAGGCCGAGAGTCATCCAGTCATGGATGCCGCCGCGGTAGTAGAGGATTGTCTCGGGCGGATAGCCGCTTGCGAGGAGGGTCCGGATCGCGTCCGGNNGTGGCGGCGCACTGCGGGCCGTTGCAGAAGAAGACCGTCGCCATGTCGGGGTCGAGTGAGCAAATGGACTTCTCGAGCTGCTCATGGGGAATATTGCGCGCGCCCGGGATCGTGCCCTCTCGGTAGAAATGCTGCAGCCGTGTGTCAACGAGTGGCAGTCCGGCGGCGATGTGGTCAATCAGTTCGAGCTCGCCCACGGTGCGCACGCCGGGGGCAAGATGCATCGGCACGATTGCTCCCCAGGTCGCGTCTACGGTCAGGATTCCCGGCTGGTCAGGCACCGGCTGGGGCACCATGCAGGTGGCGTCGCGTCGTGCGAGTCGCTCAATCGTGTGTGTTGCTGCCATGGTCAGCTCCGGCGCGGCTCGGTGGGGNNCGGGATCTTGCGGCCGAACAGCATTACGTTTCGCTCCCATCCGCGTCCTTCGAGTGCGTAGTTTTCCGATGGCGCATGGCTCACGAGTGTCCGAACCGCACGTCGGGCAGGACGCGGCGCATCCATTTGGGCAGGTACCAGGCGTGGGCGCCCATGAGACGGAGCAGGACCGGGAGGAGAAGCAGCCGGACGAGCGCCGCGTCCAGCAGTACCGCTACTCCGAGGATGATCCCCATCTCCTT
>PLBZ01000005.1:156-521 GCA_003134675.1 Solirubrobacterales bacterium | reverse complement strand
GCGAACAGCAGCAGCAGGAATCCGAGGACAAGCACGACTCCGATGACGAGCGAGGTCTTCGCAGAGAGCAGCTTCTGTAGATCATGGTTTTCGGCCACGGCGCCGCCGAGGACCGTTCCGGCAGGCACCTCGCTGCGCAGCCGGTCGATGGTTGTGCCGACTGCCGGGTTGGAGGGGTCCTGGCGCGGGATGGCCGTGACAAGGACAAGGCCGCTGCTTCCGGGCTGGGCCGGCATGACCTGGGCGACACCCGGGTCGGCTTTCGCTATTGCGGAGACCTCAGTGGCCGTAGCCCCCTTCGTTATGAGCTGCAGCGGCCCCGTGGCGCCCGGACCCATGGCAGCTTGGACCTGGTTGTAGCCGAT
>PLBZ01000005.1:0-122 GCA_003134675.1 Solirubrobacterales bacterium | reverse complement strand
CTTTCGCCCCATGCCGCGAAGCGTGCGGAGCGGTGCTCGCTGCTGTGCGCCCACGGGAGCGCGAGATTGTCGACTTTCGGGCCGAGCTTGGCCAGCACTGCCGGCAGCAGCGTCAACGTCGC
>PLBZ01000060.1 GCA_003134675.1 Solirubrobacterales bacterium | reverse complement strand
AGCGGGATCTGGTCGCGTGGGTCATCGCCAACGTCGACGATCGCCTCGAAGAACACCGCGCTGCCCAGCGGGTAGACCGCGACGCTGCCACGGCGAATGCGGTGCTCCAGCGCGTGCGAGCCCTTTGCGACGTCGGCGCGCGCCTGGCTGCGGGCGACGATGTCGTGCTGTCCAACGGTGTCAAGGATCCAGCGGGCATCGGGGATCAGCTTGTTGTTCGGCAGCGAGATCAGCGGACAGCGCTTCAACTCGGCCTTCACCCTTGGGTCCGCCAGCGCAACCGATAGCCCCTTGTGGAAGTCCTCGTGGTAGGCCAACGTCGTGCGCAGGCTGGAGAGGCTCAGCGTGGTTGCGGCGGACACCCCGCCGTAGGCGACCAGCGCCGCGGCGGCGACCATCCATATGCGGCGCAGCCTCGATCCGCGTTCCAGCATCGCCCAACCTCCGATCGTCACCGCACAGAAGACCAGCAGCACCGATGCGGCGCCGATCAGGTAGCGGTCGATCACCGACGCGCCGACGGCGCCCTCCGCCACAAACACTCCCACCAACAAAACGAGCACCGCGAGCGGGATCACCACGCGCCGCGGCGCGAGCCATACGGCGAGCGGCACGCCGATCAGGCCACCGAACACCACAGGCAGCTTGTCGATCCGCACCGCGTATGTCCATACCGAGGTGATCGTGCTGGAGATCCCCTGCGTGCGTCCGAGTTCCTGAGCCAGACCAGCGGTCGAGTGCAGGGAGTACAGCGGGTTTCCGGTGACCACGGCGTCAGCGCCGACCCACACCAGCGGTGCGATCGTCGCCAGGCCGAGGTACTCCAGGCGCGTTCGGTTTGTGGTGCCCGCCGGGTGGGTGGGACTGGGGTGGGTGGGAATTCCGACACACCACAGCCAGTAGACGCCGCTGAGGACCCACGCGTCGGGACGCAACAGCCCGGCGGCCATGAGGATCAGGAAGACCGTCCGTCCGCGCCGGGGCTTTTCGACCTCGAGCACCACCGCCCACACAAGCAGGGCGACGTATGAGATGTCCAGATAGCCCTGCGCGGCGAGGTTCTCGTCGAAGAATCGACTCATCAGCAGAAGTCCGGCCAGCATCCCGACGACCGGACCGAAGCACAGCCGCCCGAGCCGGTACACGCCGGCCACGAGCGCGACGAATGAGACGATCGACCCGAGCACCATCAGACGCGCGCCGCCCTGACCGAACAGCGAGCACAGCATCCCGAAGGCGATCGCCAGCGGGTGCTCGGTGGGACCGCGGTACACCCGGAAGTCCGGCAGGTGCAGGTGCAACAGATCGCGACCCCACAGCAACGCGTAGAAGGAGTCATACGTCGGGTATGTGGGAAATACGAAATAACCGACCAGCGCGCCCCCGCACAGCGCCGCGAAGGCGATCTTCGCCCACGTGTAAGCCCGGACGTCACGCAGCCGAGCCGGCAGCAGCGAGCTCAGTCGTAGCCGGGTGAGCGTCGCGCCTCCCATTGCGCGCAGAGCCTATCCTCCACCCATCAAGCTCATCATCCAGATCCCAAGCTTGAGCAGGAGGGGGACAGGTTCCCCTCCTGACCACCCCCCGCCGTCATGACCAGGCTTTCGTCCAAATGAAGCTCATCATCCAGATCCCATGCTTCAACGAGGCCGATCAGCTCCCGCGGACGCTCGCCGAGCTGCCTCGCGAGGTCGAGGGCTTCGATGTTGTCGAGCGGCTGGTGATCGACGACGGCTCAACCGACGAGACGATCGCGGTCGCACGCACGCACGGCGTCGAGCATCTGGTACGCCTGACGAACAACAAGGGTCTGGCCACCGGCTTTCAGGCCGGCATCGATACGGCGCTGAAGCTCGGTGCCGATGTGATCGTCAACACCGACGCCGATAACCAGTACTACGGTCCCGATGTCGCGAGACTTGTCCGCCCGATCCTGGAGGGGCGGGCCGACATGGTGGTCGGCGATCGCGAGGTGACGAACATCGAGCACTTCTCCCCGCTGAAGAAGACGCTGCAACGCCTCGGGTCGTGGATTGTGCGCCAGGCGTCTTCGACCTCGGTGCCCGACACGACCTCCGGCTTTCGCGCCTACAACCGCGAGGCGGCGATCGGCATGCTGGTGGTGTCGAAGTTCACCTACACGCTGGAGACGATCATCCAGGCCGGCAAGCTCCTCGTCGCGATCGATCACGTCCCGGTCCGCACCAATCCGAAGACGCGCGAGTCGCGCCTGTTCCCCTCGATGGGCGCCTACGTCCGCCGCAACGCGATCTCGATCTTCCGCATCTACGCCCAATACGAGCCGCTACGGGTCTTCTGGAGCCTGGCTCTGCTGATCGGCCTGGGCGCGGTTGGCGTGTGGATCCGCTTCGCGGTCTCCTACGTGGAAGGTAACGGCAAGGGACACGTGCAGTCGCTGATCCTCGGCGCGGTGCTGTTCATCGCGGC
This sequence comes from Solirubrobacterales bacterium, assembly GCA_003134675.1. Classification (GTDB taxonomy): domain Bacteria; phylum Actinomycetota; class Thermoleophilia; order Solirubrobacterales; family Solirubrobacteraceae; genus Palsa-744. The sequence goes on along the minus strand of PLBZ01000060.1, from coordinate 24,995 downwards.
GGTCGTGCTCTGGGCACTCGGCGTGATCGGCGACCTGCTCGCCGCCCAGCGCGTGATGACCCAGAAGACCTTCGAGCGCGTGCGGCGGATCGAGCTGGAGCTGCACGTGGCGCCGTCGCACTACGAACGTGCCGGGGCGACCGAGGCCGATGGACCACATGCGCAGGACAAAAACGACAAGAGAAGCCCAGTTGACAAGAGAAGCTCAGCAGAGAACGAGAAGAGAGAGCCAACCAAGGTGAGGGAAGGAACCGAGGAGCACGAGGCGGTGCGCCTGTGAGCGGCGGCGTCACCGTCTCCCACGAGGGGATCGTCACCGGCAACACCTACGACAAGTACGGCTCGAGCAATCCGTTTGTGCGACGGATGATGGCGAACTTCCAGGCAACGCTGGACGAGCTCCTCGCGCAAGCCGATCCCCAATCGCTGCTCGATGTCGGCTGCGGCGAGGGAGTGCTCGTGCATCAGTGGGCCGAGCGACTGAGCGCTAAGCGCGTCGTCGGGATCGATCTGGAGGAGGAGTCGATCCAGGCCGGCTGGGACGAGCACCAGGCGCCGAACCTCGAGTACCGCACGATGCAGGCCGAGAATCTGCCGTTCGCGGATTGTGAGTTCGACCTGGCCACCGCGATCGAGGTACTCGAGCACGTGCCAGACCCCGAGCACACGGTGAGTGAGATGGCGCGCTGCGCGGAGCGCCACCTGCTCGTGTCGGTGCCGAGAGAGCCGCTGTGGCGGATGCTGAACATGGCGCGCGGCGCCTACTGGTCTGAGCTCGGCAACACTCCGGGCCACCTCAACCACTGGTCCAGACGATCGTTCATTGGACTGCTCTCCCGTCATGGCAAGGTAGTCGAGGTGCGTTCGCCTTTCCCGTGGACCATGCTGCTTGTCCGCCTCTAACTCCACCGGTTCAAAGACCCGCTCCTACGGCAGCGGCGCGCGGATCCTCTCGATTGGGATCGCCTCGACAGGCCTGCTGACATTCGCGTACTTCTCGATCGCCAGCCACGTGCTTGGAGAAGTCCCGACCAAGCGGATCGACCTTTTGTGGTCGGTGATGTTCGTGATCATCTCGGTGATCTATCGGCCGATCGAACAGCTGCTCTCACGCACGATCGCCGACCGTCGCGCACGCGGGCACTCCGAGCATCCGCTGCGCGTGCCGATCACGATCCAGCTCAGTTGCGCGCTCATCTTCCTCGCAATCACCCTCGCGTTGCACGACGAGCTGGTGAGGAACGTCTTTGATCACTACAGCGCTTTGTATGACGTGCTGGTCGTGGGCACGCTGGCGTATGGCGCCAGCTACTTCGCCCGTGGCTGGCTGGCCGGGCACGAGTACTTCGCGCTGTACGGCGGGCTGGTGCTGATGGAGTCGGTTTCGCGTATCAGCTTCGCGATCGCGGTCGCCCTGGGGATCTCCAGCGGGCAGACCGCTGTCGCACTTGGCATCGCCGCCGCGCCGTTCGTGTCGCTGGTTGTAATCCCTGCCGCGTTTGCGCGGCGGGGTGCAGAGCCCCACGTTGCCAGGATCGACGCGCCGATCACCGCCGATGAGGCCGACGCTGCGCTGGCGGGGGTGGGCGGGTTCGCGACCATGGGCGTGCAGGAGACGGCTGCCCACGACGATGACCTGTCGCTGCGACGGGGCACAGGTTTCGCGTTCTGGGTCTCGGGGATCATGCTGTCCGAGCAGACTTTGCTCAACGCCGCGGTGCTGACGGTGGACGCGACGTCGAGCAATCGTGCGCTCGCTGGCATCGTCTTCAACGTGCTGCTGATCGCGCGCGCGCCTTTGCAGCTCTTTCAGGCAATCCAGACCTCGCTGCTACCGCACCTCGCCGGCTTGGAGGCGACACAGGGTCGCGCGGCATTTGGCCGCGCGATTCGGATCACAGTGCTGGCGATTGCCGCTTTTGCGGCGGCGGTCGCGTTTGGCCTTCTCATCATTGGACCGTTCACGATGCGCCATCTTTTCGGACAGCACTACTCCTACGATCGATTCGGCCTGGCGCTGATCGGCATAGGCATGGGACTGCATCTCGCGTCCGGGGCGCTGAACCAGGCCGCGCTTGCCCGCAACCGCGCCAGTGCGGCCGCCGCGTGCTGGCTGTTGGCAGCCGTTGCCTTCCTTATCTGGATGGTGACCCCGGCAGTCGGCGATCAGCTGCTGCGCACGGAGATCGGCTATGCCGGCGCCACTGCGCTGCTCGCGCTCATGCTGAGCGCGCTATATCGACAGGGCGCCCGACCTGAGCAACCCAGTCCTAACCTGTAAGTGGCCCACCAGGTCTAATCTGTCTGCAGCGACTGCGCGATCGCCAGGTAGGCCTCGCCGGGATCGGCCGAGGAAAAGATCGCCGAGCCGGCGACGAACACGTTTGCGCCGGCCTGCCTGCACTTGGGCGCGGTGGCGGGATTGATACCCCCGTCGACCTCGACGGCCACATCCTCGCTGAGGATCGCGCGAACTCGTGGCAGCTTCTCAAGCGAATGCTCGATGAAAGGTTGCCCGCCCCAGCCGGGGTTGATGGTCATGCACAGCGTCATGTCAATCGCGTCTGTGATCTCTGAAAGCGCGCCAACTGGAGTAGCGGGATTGATCGCCACCCCTACACACGCACCACTATCGCGGATGAGGTGCACGGCGTAGGCGAGCTGCGGTGTGGACTCAGCGTGGACAGTGATCGAGTGAGCGCCGGCCTTGATGAACTCGCTCACCTGCCGCTCAGGCCGTTCGATCATCAGGTGCACGTCGAGCATCGCGCCGGCCTTCTCGACCTGCTCTCGCAGTGCCGCGACGACCAGCGGGCCGAGGGTTATCGGCGGCACGAAGTGCCCGTCCATCACATCCACATGAACGATCCGTGCACCGACGTCGAGCACCTCCCCCACCTGCTCACGCAGCCGCGCGAAGTCGGCGGACAGGATCGACGGCGCCACGCGCACGCTGCGCAGCAAATCCTTAGAGGAGGCGCTCATATCGGCTGGAGCATCGAATCGCCGCAGTTGTTGCACTTCACGAGCGCCGTCGAGGACATGCGCACGATCGTCGAATGCTCGCCGCAGTTGGGGCACACCGACGTGAGCTCGAAGCGGTGCAAGCAGTAAACGCAGCGATAGCGTCCCGGCAGGTTCGTGGCGCGCAGCCACGGCTCGCCACAGTTCGGGCACTTCGGTCCGAGGTCGACCTCGGCACTGCCCGCGGATGTCGGCTCGTTAGCCATCGCGCTCAGGTCTTGCGCATCCGGGCTATGAAGAACCCCGCGGTGCGATCGCGGTGGGGAAGCGTCAACACACTCTGCCCCCACCCCCGCCCGGGCAGCTCGGATGCGAGGTCATCGAGGGCGAAGTCCGGATTGGAGTTGAGGAAGCTGGTGATCTGGCGCTCGTTCTCGGCCGGAGAGATCGTGCACGTAGAGTAGACCAGCACGCCCCCCGGACGGAGCGCTGCGGCGCCGGCTGCGAGGACCTGCGCCTGCGCGCCCGTCATCTCGCGGACATGCTCCGGGGTCACTCGCCAGCGCAGGTCCGCGCGGACCTGCAGCGTGCCCAGCCCAGAGCACGGTGGATCGACCAAGACCCGATCGAACACGGCCCCCTCCGGGCGCTCCTCAGCAGCGTCAGCGACCTCGACGCGGACGTTGGAAGCCTGCAGCCGCTCCGCGGTGCGCGTGAGCGCGCCGGCCCGTCGCGGGTTGCGCTCGACCGCCACCACCTCACCCTCACCCTCCATCAACGCCGCCAGATGGGTGCTCTTGCCGCCGGGGGCCGCGCACAGGTCGAGTACCCGCTCGCCCGGGCGCGGATCGAGCGCCCGCGCCACGTGCATCGCAGCACGCGATTGCGCCAGGAAGGCCCCGGCAGGCCACAAGGGCGACTCGTGGGCATCGAACGGACCCTCCAGCACCAGCGCTTCGGGCAGGTCTGGATCGGGATGGGTGGCAACCGGTAATTCGCCCGCCAGCGTCGCGGTGTCGGTCAGCAGCGTGTTCACACGCAGCGCCACCTCGCCCGGCTCGTTGTCATAGTCCATCAGCGCACGAGCGTCGCTTGCCCCCAGCTGCTCCCACCACAATCGCGCTATCCAATCCGGATGAGAGTGCTTCACCGCCGCCTGCGCCGGCGTCTGGTCGCTCAGGCCATCCAGCACCGCAGCGCCCTCGCGTGCGCCCCGGCGTAGCACGGCGTTGACCAGACCATGACCGCCGCGAGCACCCCCCTTCGCCAGCTCCACCCCATCCGCCACGACGGCGTGGTCGGGCGCGCCGCTCAGGTACAGCAGCTCATACAACCCCAGCCGTAGCGCCGCCAGCAGCCGCGCGTCCAGCTGGTCGGGCGGGCGCTCGGCGAGACGCTCGATCACGTGATCGAGCGTGCCCATGCGCTGCACCGTTCCGTATGCGAGGTGCATCGCCAGCGCCCGGTCGCGCCCGTCGAGCTCCTTCGCCTCCGCCCGCAGAGCACGGTCGGCGTAGGCTCCGTCCTCGCACACCCGCCGCAGCACCGCGTATGCGCAGACTCGTGCCTTAGCTGGCATGCCCGCGCAGATAGGCAGCCGCGTCCATCGGACGACCACCGGGTGGTTGCACTTCGAGCAGCTCCAGCACACCGGGCTGGCAGCGCAACAGCAGGCGCTCAGCGGCCGGGGTCAGACCGGGATCTTCCACCAGCGTCGCGCGGCGCACCCCGATCGTGGTGCCATCCGCCAGCATCACGCGAGCACCGATGTGTGGATGAAGAGCGCGCACGATGCGCTCCAGCTCACTCGCCGGCCTCCTCAGATCGAGCAGCCGATCATCGGGACCGATCTTCTCGGCGTAGGTGACACTCGCCTCGTCCTGCTCGACAAACGCCGGCGGCTCGCCCGTCGCGAGGAGATCCAGCGTTTGCACGAGTAGCTCGCCGCCGATGACCTGCAGGCGCGTGGCGAGCGATCCATATGTGTCCTGCGGGTCGATCGGCTCAGCGGTGGCAAGGCACACGGGTCCGTTGTCGAGACCCGCCGTGAGGCGCATGATCGATACGCCGGTGCGCTCGTCGCCGGCCATGATCGCGCGCTCGATCGGCGCCGCCCCCCGCCAGCGCGGCAGCAGCGAAGGGTGCACGTTCAGCAGCTCGTGCTCGGACAGCAGCGGCTCCTTGATGAGCGCCCCAAACGCACAGACGATCACGGTCTGGCGGGCGCCGTCGCCCGCGCGGGCGATCAGCTCACTCACCTGCGGCTCGTTGACGCTCTCCGGCTGCTCAAGCGGGATCGCAAGGGCCCTGGCCGTCTCGGCGACCGGCGGCGGGGTAAAACGGCGGCCACGGCCGCTCGGACGATCGGGGCGCGTGACCACGAGCGCTGGGCGATGATCCGCGGTGCGCGCAAGGCGCTCGAGGATCGCCGCGGCGAACGCGGATGTGCCGAGGAAGACGGTGCTCATGGCTTCGAGGCGCGCCGCGGACTAGGCTGCGCCAGCCAACTCGCCGGCGCTCACTTCCTGCGCCTCGCGCATGTCGCGCATCGCCTGCTTGCGCGCCTCGCGCGAGATGCGATCGAGGATCAGGACGCCGTCGAGATGGTCCATCTCGTGCTGGATCACCCTCGCGGTCAACCCGCTCGCATGCACCTGGAGCTCCTCGCCTTGGGCGTCACGTGCGCGTACCCGCACTTCAGCCGGGCGCTCCACCTCGACATGCACGAAGGGGATGCTCAAGCACCCCTCGCTCGCTGTCTCGGTCTCCTCGCTCGAGAACTCCAAGACCGGATTGACGAGCGCCGTCAGCGGCTCCTCGGGGTCCGCGCGGTAGACGAGCACGCGGTTCAGTATCCCGATCTGGGTGGCTGCCAGCCCGATGCCAAGCGCATCGCCCATCAGCTCGCCCATGCGCTCTATCTCGCTCCGCAGAAGCTCATCGAAGCGCTCGACCGGGAGCGCGCTGGCGCGCAGCACCGGATCGCCGAGCTTGCGTACGTGGCGCAGCGCCGCATCGCGGCGCGCTCGGGTTTCGGAATCGAGTTCCTCGACCCGCCCGCCCTCTAGCTCCTCGGGCGGCGCGTCCTGCTCGGACTCGATGAGCTCGTCTGTCTCAGCCATGAAGACTTGAGTTTATTGCGGGTCCACATCCACGCTGAAGCTCACACCCGCGTGCTCCCGCCCCACAGCCACACTTCGGACAGCCTCTCCCGCCGCGTGCACGGCTCCTCGACGCTCGGTCGCCTTCACCACAAGCACCTGGCGTTCGCGACCGCGCAAGCGAAACAAAGAGGCGGGTCCAAGCACACTCGCGTCAAGACCGGTCGATAAAGATCTCAGGCGCTCGCGCAGTGCATCCGCCGCCGCGCGTGCCGGGACGGGGTCCACAGCGGAGCACACGATCCTGATCAGGTGTGAGAAGGGCGGATAGCGGAGCGCCTCGCGACGTTCCAGCTCGCCGGCCAGAAAGCCATCGCTGTCGTGGCGTGAAGCGTGCACGATCGAGCGTGCCTCGGGAGCGATGCTCTGCACCAGCACGCGGCCCTCGCCACCGCGTCCGACGCGCCCGGCGAGCTGTGCGATCAGCGCGAATGTGCGCTCCTCGGCCCGGAAGTCGGGGAAGCGCAGGGTGGCGTCCGCGTCGAGCACGACCCCGAGCGTCACGTCGCGGAAATCGTGACCCTTGGCGACCATCTGAGTCCCGATCAAGACCCCTGAAGAGGACGCCTCGAAGCGGCGCAGCAGCGTTCCCACGCCACCGTCCTCCCCGTCGGCTACGTCCGCGTCCAGGCGAAACACGGGGAAGCTCCCGTCGTCGAGCGTGACCGCGAGGTCATGCTGCACGCGCTCGGTGCCCGCGCCGTGGCGTGCCACCGCGGTCGAGCCACAATCGTCACAGCGTGTTGGTACGTCTTGGCGATGTCCGCAGTGGTGACAGGCCACGTGTCCCTCGCTACGATGCAGCACGAGTGCCACGTCGCAGTCCGGGCAACTCCACACCCGCCCGCAGGAGCGGCACGAAAGGAAGTTCGACCAGCCGCGGCGGTTGAGCAGCACCATCGCCTTCCCACCCGCGCTGCGTACCTCCGCGAGCGCCTGTGCGGTCAACGGGTGCAGCCCCTGGGTTTCTCCGCGCATGTCGAGGATCTGGACCTCTGGCAGCGGGCGGCCGTCCACGCGGCCGGGCAGGCGCAGCGGGCGGGGCACCGCGCGCACGCTCTCCGGCCGCGGGGTCGCGCTGCCGGAGAGCAGCAGCGCCCCACAGCGCACGGCACGCTCGGCGGCGACGTCGCGGGCGTCGTAGCGCGGGTCGCCTTCGTGCTTGTAAGAGGCATCGTGCTCCTCGTCGACGACGATCAAACCGAGGTCTTCGATCGGTGCGAACACGGCCGAGCGAGGGCCGACGCACACGCGCGCCTCCCCGGCGCGCAGACGCCGCCACTCCTCGTAGCGCTCGGCCGGGCGCAGCCGTGAGTGCAGCACCGCGACCGTGTCGCCGAAGCGTTCTGAAAAGCGCCCCACGATCTGTGGGGTCAGCGCGATCTCAGGGACGAGCACGATCGCGCCGCGTCCCTGCTCCAGCGCGATCGCCGCGGCGCGCAGATAGATCTCCGTCTTGCCGGAGCCCGTGACCCCGTGCAGCAGGCGCCGGGCAGCCGTGCGCGCCGTGAGCGCCGCCGTGAGCGCCTCGAGCACATCGTGCTGCTCGCCAGTCAACTGCGGAGGCTCGGGACTGCGCGCGCCGACGGGAAGATGCACGCGGCGGGTGACAGCGCGGCGTTTGCGTCCGCTCAAGCGGCGAGCGGCGCCGGGCGGCAACACGAGACCGAGCGCGCGTGAGATCGTCGAGCAGTACTCTGCCGCGATCCACTCGGCCAGCGCCACCAGGTCGGGGGGCAGGGTGGGTGGGCCTTCATCCAGCGCCCGTAGCGGCGCGAGCAGCTTCTCCTCGGCGACCTCGCTGTGCTCCGCCAGGCCGACGACCACGCCAAGCACCTGCCGGCGCCCGAACGGCACCACGAGCATCGATCCGATGTCGACATCGCCTCTGAGAGACTCCGGCAGCCGATAGTCGAATGGTCCATGCAAGGCACGGGCCGTTGTCATCGGCTCTACCTGGGCGATGATCGATGCCGCACCAACTTCAGCTATTTGACTCTCGACCTGGGCGATGGCGGACACGCCGCCACCTTAGAGGCGTCTTCGGTCAGAGGCCGGCGGCAGAACGCAGCGCGGCGGCCTTGTCGGTCCGCTCCCACGTGAAGTCGTGGTCGTCGCGGCCGAAGTGCCCGTAGGCGGCGGTCTTCTGGTAGATCGGCCGGTGCAGTTTGAGCTCCTCGCGGAAGGAGCCCGGGCGCAGGTCGAAGACCTCATCGACGGCCCGCACGATCTGACCGCGCGTGCGGCCCTCGAGCTCGGTACCGAACGTCTCGACCATCACCGATACCGGGTGTGCGACCCCGATCGCGTAGGCGACCTGCACTTCCGCGCGTTCGGCCAGCCCCGCGGAGACAATGTTCTTGGCGACCCAGCGAGCGGCGTAAGCGGCCGAGCGGTCGACCTTGGAGGGATCCTTGCCGGAGAAGGCGCCACCCCCGTGGCGAGCCATGCCGCCGTAGGTGTCGACGATGATCTTGCGTCCGGTCAGGCCGGCGTCGCCGACCGGGCCGCCGATCACGAAGCGGCCCGTCGGGTTGACGAGGAAGTTCTTGCGCAGCCTGCTCGCGTCGTAGAGGTCCTTCGGCAAGATCGGCTGCACGACGTGCTCCCAGAGGTCGTCCGGGATCAGCGACTCGGCCCCTTCGGCGTGCTGGGTGGAGATCAAGAGCTTCTCGATCTCTACCGGCTTGCCGTCCTGGTAGCGAACGCTCACCTGCGTCTTGCCATCGGGGCGCAAGTAGTCGAGCGTCTCGGCCTTGCGGACCGCCGCCAGGCGCTCGGCGAGGCGGTGCGCGAGTGAGATCGGCAGCGGCATCAGCGCGTCCGTCTCGTTAGTCGCGTACCCGAACATCATGCCCTGGTCGCCCGCGCCTGCGACGTCGAGCTCATCGTCGTCGCTCGCATCAGTCCGCGCCTCATAGGCCTCATCGACGCCCTGGGCGATGTCGGGGGACTGCTTGTCGATCGCGTTGAGCACCGCGCAGGAGTCCGCCGAGAAGCCGAGGTCGGCGTCGGTGTAGCCGATCTCGCGAACCGTCTCGCGCGCGATGTCCTGGATGTCGACGTAGGTGTCGGTCGAGATCTCGCCGGAGACGACGATCAGGCCCGTATTGACAAGCGTCTCACAGGCCACGCGGCCATACGGATCGTCTCTCAGCACGGCGTCGAGCACCCCGTCGGAGATCTGGTCGGCGATCTTGTCCGGGTGCCCCTCCGTGACCGACTCGGAGGTGAACAGGTACTCGTTGTCAGGAAGCTGGCTCATGGGTTCGCGGTCTGCTCCAGGTGGTCGTCGTCAAAGTCCGGGAAGTCTACGCGGGGCGGGCGGGCCGGTACTTCCCGTCCGCGCTGGCCGCGCTCGACGAAGTCGATCACGAGCGGCACCCCGTCCATCCCGTAGCGGGCACGCAGACGGTTCTCCAGGAAGTAGGCGTAGTCGCGAGTCACGCGCGCTCTGGAGTTGATCTGGATCGCAAAGCGCGGCGGGCGCTCGCCGATCTGGGCCATGTAGATCAACTTCAGCCGATGCTGGCTCGAGCCCCGGCGTGTTCCCACGGGTGGCTGGCGGGCCTGGACGGCCTCGGCGAGGAATCGGTTCAGCTCGGCGGTGGGGATGCGTCCGGCCATGCGGTCGCCGAGCGCGAGGACCTCCGTCAAGAGGCGCGCGACGTGGCGGCCGGTCAGCGCGCTCGCGGTCAGCACGCGCGGTCGCAGGCGCAGCTTTTCGGCCACACGCGCGCGCTCGTGATCGAGATCGTCCTCGGAGCCTTCGCGTACATCCCACTTGTTCAGCACGATCGCGGTGGCGCATCCCGCCTTCATCGCGAGCTCCGCGACCCGCAGGTCCTGCGCGGTGACGCCTTCGCGGGCGTCGCACACCACCAGCGCCACATCCGCGCGCTCGGCAGCACGCTGGGAGCGCAGCGCGGTGTAGTACTCGATCGAGTCCGCCACCTTGGACTGACGGCGCATGCCGGCGGTGTCGACGAGAGTCAGTTTGCGCTCGCCGACCATCAGCGGCATGTCGATCGCGTCGCGCGTGGTGCCGGCGAGCGCGGAGACGATCACGCGCTCCTCGCCGAGAAAGCGATTTACGAGCGAGGACTTCCCCACGTTCGGCCGGCCGATGATCGCGAGGCGTACCGTGTCCCCGTCGGGCTCATCCGGGGTGGGCGGGCTCAAATCAAGCAACTCGACGATCCGGTCGAGCAGATCGCCCGATCCGAGGCCCTGGGCGGCCGAGACGGGGATCGGCGCACCGAGACCGAGGCGGTGGAACTCCGCGGCCAGCGGGATCTCATCGACGCCGTCGCACTTGTTCGCCGCCACGATCATTCCTAGCGGCGAGCGGCGCAGAAGGTCGGCCATCTCCTCGTCGCCCGGCCTGATCCCGGCGCGCACGTCGACCACCAATACCGCCACCTGGGCATCGGCCAGCCCTGCCTTTGCCTGATCGCGGATCGAGGAGGCGAGCGGATCTTCGTCTTGAAAGTCCACCCCACCCGTGTCGATCAGCTTGAACTGACGGCCGTTCCACTCGCACTCGAGCTCCTTACGGTCGCGCGTGACCCCGGGGCGCTCGTGCACGACCGCCTCACGTGTGCCAGTGAGACGGTTGATCAGCGAGGACTTCCCCACATTTGGATAGCCGACGACGGCGACCTTCATAGCCTCAGGCTAGCCTGCGCGGTCTCGCGCGAGGCTGGCGATGCGCGCGACGACCTGCTCGACGCCCATTCCCGTCGTGTCCAGAACGACCGCGCCGGGGGCCGCCTGCAGCGGGCTATGGCTGCGCGTTGTGTCGCGCTCGTCGCGCAGCGCCTGCTCGGCGAGCACCGTAGCCGAGTCGGCGCCCAGCTCGACCGCGCGCCTGCGCGCACGCTCCTCGGGGTTTGCGGTGAGAAACACCTTCAGCTCGGCGTCCGGCGCGACGACAGTACCGATGTCACGACCCTCCGCCACCCAGTCCCCGCCGGCGATCAGCTCGCGCTGCTTTGCCACGAGGGCCTCCCGCACCCCCGGGTCTGCGGCCACGCGCGAGGCCGCCTCCGAGGCCTCCGGTGTGCGGATCTCCTCGGTCACGTCGCGCCCGTCGAGCAGCACGCGTTCGCCCAGCTCGATGCGAGCCGCTCGGGCCAGCGCCGCCGGCTCTGAAGCGGGCATGGCGAGCGACAGCAGCGCCACGCAGCGGTACATCGCGCCGCTGGCCAGGTAAGTGAAGTGAAGCTCGCGCGCCACCGCACGGGCAACTGTGGACTTGCCGGCCCCAGCGGGCCCATCGATCGCTACGAGCACAGCCGCGCCAGATCCGCCGTGAACTCCGGATAGGACACCGCGGCCGCCTCCATCCCCACCACCTCGACGCCCTCACGCGAAGCTAGACCGGCGACCGCACCCATCATCGCGAGGCGGTGATCGCCGCGGGCGTCGATCGTCCCGCCCTTCAGGCCGCCCGTGCCGCGCACCGCAAAGCCGTCATCGGTCGCCTCGATCTCGCCGCCGAGGCCGCGCAGGCCATCCACCACACCCGCGATGCGATCTGACTCCTTCACGCGCAGCTCCTGTGCGCCATGCACGACCGTCTCGCCCTCGGCAAAGCAGCCGAGCAGCGCCACCAGTCCCAGCTCGTCGATCGCCAGCGGCACCTCCTCAGCCTCGACGACCGTTCCCTCCAGCGCGCCGTGGGCGACATCGAGGTCGCTGAGGGGCTCGTGCGCCGAGAGCTCGCCCGACTCGTCCTCGAGGTCGCCGAGCACGATCCCCCGCATCCGGCGCAGGATTCGCAGGAAGCCGGTGCGCGTCCAGTTGACCCCCACGTCGCCGATCAAGAGGCGCGAGTGAGGGACGAGCACCCCGGCGGCCACCATGAACGCCGCCGAGCTCAAATCGCCGGGCACCCGCACCCGCTCGAGCACCAGCTCATCGGCGTTTACAACGGTCACGTGGCGGCCGTTACGGTGAATGTTCACCCCGGCACGCAGCAGCATCCGCTCGGTGTGGTCGCGGCTGCGCGCCGGCTCACCGATCGTCGTGGCGCCATCGGCCGCGAGCGCCGCCAGCAGCACGCATGACTTGACCTGCGCGCTCGCGATCGGCAGCTCGTGGGAGATGCAGCGTAGCCGCGCACCGCGCACCTGGAGCGGCGGAAAGCGTCCGCTCCTGGATTTCAGCTCCGCGCCCATCAACCGCAGTGGCTCGGCCACACGGTCAACCGGCCGGCGGCGAATCGAGTCATCGCCGTCGAGCGTGAACGAACGTCCCTCCTGGGCCGCCAGCCAGCCCGGGAGCAAACGCAACAGCGTCCCCGCGTTGCCCACATCGATCGGTCCGTCCGGCTCGCGTGCCTCACGCAAGCCCGTGCCGCGAACCACGATCTCGTGCTCGCGCATCTCCACCAGCGCGCCGAGCGCACGCACGGCCTCGAGCGTCGAGGTGGTATCGGCGGCGTGCAGATAGTTCTCGATCCGCACCGGCTCGGACGCCATCGCCCCGAGCAGCGCCGCGCGATGGGAGATCGACTTGTCCGCGGGTGCTCTCAGCTGCCCCTGCAGAGGCCTTGAGGGCTCGAAGCGCACGTTCATGCGCGCGCCACCGGGAAACCCAGGTCCGCGATCAGCTCCTGTGCACGGGTGGCCTGATGCTCGCCGCTGAACCACAGTGCCACCACTCCCTGGCGATTGTCCTCTGAGGGGGACAGCGCCATGTCGAGGATGTTCACACCCGCTTGGCCCAGAGCCAGAGCCAGCTCGGCGATCACGCCTGGGCGGTTGGGCACCGAGGCACGGATCTCGAGCACCGCCTCGCCGCCCACCCCGCCGGCCAGCCCCGCGCCGAGCAGCGCCTCGCGGTCAGCCCGAGCGCGCTCGTTCCAGGCGGATACCGCCGCCGCGTCGCCCTGCTCCAGCGCAGCACGCACATCACCCAACCGCTCGCTCAGCCCATCGATGCCAGCAATCAGCGCCTCGCGGTTTGACAGGTAGATGTCCGTCCAGATCGCGCTGTTCGCGCCCGCCACGCGCGTGGCGTCACGAAAGCTCGGTCCTACCGCCGGCAGGCGTTGCTCGTCCTCTCTGGAAAGGACGCTCGTCGCCTGGGCCACGAGCAGGTTGGCGAGCACGTGCGGCAGGTGCGACACGGATGCCATCAGGCGGTCGTGGGTCTCGGCGTCGATCGCAGCGGGCTGTGCACCGAAGCTTCTCAGCACGGCGTGAAGTCGCTCGTACAGGACGCCCGCGGTACTGCCGCGCGCGGGCGTCAGGTACCAAACGGCGCCGTCGAAGAGGTCGGCGCGCGCGTGCTCCACGCCCGCCGTCTCCGCCCCGGCGAGGGGATGACCGCCGATGAACCGCTCGTCCGCCAGAGCGGTCTCGGCGACGACGCGCTTGGTCGAACCGACATCGGTGACGACGGTGGCAGGGCCCGCGCTCCAAAGCGCCGCGCGGATGGTCGCCGGGAGCACCCCTACGGGTGCAGCCACGAACACCACATCCGCGCCCTCTACAGCCCCGGCGAGGTCCCCTGCCTGCTCGTCGATCGCGCCCAGCTGCAGGGCGAGGGCGCGCACGCGCTCGTCGGGGTCATACCCGCACACCTCCGCGCCCGCCCGCCCGCGTGCCGCCAGGCCGATCGAGCCGCCGATCAGCCCAAGCCCGAGGACCGCGACCCTCACGCTCGGGTCCGAGTGTCCATCAGACTGCGCTGAGCGCCTTGCCGGCTAGCGCCGCCGCGCGTTCGACCGCCGCGGCATACTCGGCGAAGCCCTCCGCCCGCAAGGCCTGCGGCCCGTCGCAGACGGCCTCCTCGGGGTTGGGGTGCGTCTCGACGATGATGCCGTCCGCTCCGACTGCGGCGGCTGCCAGCGACAGCGGCAGCACCAGCTCACGTCGCCCGGCGGCGTGGCTGGGGTCGACGATCACCGGCAGGTGCGAGAGCTCCTTGAGGATCGGCACGGCCATCAGGTCGAGCGTGACACGCCGATGATCGGTTTCGAACGTGCGGATGCCGCGCTCGCACAGCATCACGGAAGGATTGCCTTCCTTGAGGATGTACTCGGCCGCCATCAGCAGCTCGTCTAGCGGCGCGGACAGCCCCCGCTTGAGTAGCGCAGGTCGCCCCGAGCGCCCGATCTCGGCGAGCAGGGGATAATTCTGCATGTTGCGCGCGCCGATCTGGATCACGTCGGCGACCTCCAGCACTGCCTCGAGGTCGCGGATATCCATCAGCTCGGTGACGATCGGCAGGCCTGTCTCGGCCTTCGCCTCAGCAAGCAGGCGCAACCCCTCGACGCCAAGACCCTGGAAGGCGTAGGGGGAGGTGCGCGGCTTGTACGCCCCCCCGCGGAATAGGGCAGCGCCTGCGTCGCGCACGACGCGCGCGGTCTGCAGCGTCTGCTCACGCGATTCGACCGTGCAGGGACCCGCGATCAGCGCGAAGTGCTCGCCGCCGACCTTGCGTCCACCGATGTCCAACACCGTCCGCTCGCCGTGGGTGATCTGCGCCGATGCAAGCTTGTAGGGCTTGAGGATCGGCACCACTCGATCGACCCCCGGCTGACCCTCGAGCCCGAGGCTCTCGACGCTGGCATCCTGCTCCACGTCGCCGATCGCTCCGATCACGGTCACGCGCGCGCCGCGGCTGCGGTGGGCGAGCGCGCCGGCGCGCTCGATCTTGGCAACTACCGCATCGACCTCATCATCGGTCGCGGTCTCCTTCATGACGATCATCATCGATTCATCCTTTCACTGACGCCTGGATCTTATGTGCTGGTCGCGTGAGGAGGGCGCTGTACGCCCGTGTGAACGACGCTCGGTCCAACGTGGACCCGGTGCGGCCGACTAGGACCCGCTCACGGACGGGCCAAGGCCGAAGCGCCTAGATAAATCGCCAAGCGCGCGCGCAGGCGTAGGACGACCAAGTGGAGCTGGCGGATGTCTGAGCCAAGGCGGTCATGATCGTCTCAGCAGGTTGTAGCACCTTCACAGCACTTCCGCCAGAGCCTCGAGAAAGCGCGTGTTTTCCTCGGGAGTCCCGTACGTGACGCGCAGCGCCCCCGCTCTACCGAGAGCGCCGCCGCCGCGCACGAGCACCCCGCGCTGCCGCAGGCCCTCCATCACCTCGGCCTCGGCCTCCTCGCGCTGGCCGATCTCCGATCGGTCGCCGAGCGCAAACCAGCAGAAGTTGGCCTGCGAGAGCGCCGGGTCCAGACCCAGCGCGCGCAGCCGCTCATCGACGGAGAGACGCTCGGCGATCGTGCGTGTCACCCGCTCGATCACGGCATCCTGATGGGCAAGCGCCTCGACCGCCGCGGCCTGCGCGAGCGCGTTACAGAAGAACGGCTGGCGAACCTGGTCGACCGCCCGTGGCAGGTCCTCCGAGCCGCACAACGCGAAGCCGGCGCGAAGCCCGCAGAGACCGTGGACCTTGGAGAACGTGCGCAGCAGTACGAGGTTCGGGTGGCGATCGAGCAGCTCCAGCGACGCGTCAGGGTCCTCGAGCAGGTTGAACTCGCAGTAGGCCTCGTCGACGATCACGCACACGTGGTTGGGAACCTCGGCCACGAACGCGGCGATGTCCGAGAGTGCCAGCGCGGTCGAGGTCGGGTTGTTCGGGTTGCACACGATCGCCAACCGCGTCGCGACCGTGATCTCGCGCAGCATCGCCTCCAGGTCGTGGCACTCCTCGGCGTCGAGCGGCACCGTCACCGCGCGCGCGCCGGATGCGGCGCCGAGGTGCGGGTAGATCGAGAACGACGGCCACGAATACACGAGCTCCGCGCCGGGCTCCAGCAGCGCCTCGCCGGCGGCGAGCAGTATGTCGCAGGAGCCGTTTCCGATCGCGATCCGCGCAGCGGGGACTTCGTAGCGGTCGGACAGGCGTGCGCGGAGGATCGAGTTGGTCGGGTCCGGATAGCGGTTGAGCGTGCTGAGGGCTCCTTCGATCGCCTCGCGCACCTCCGGCAGCGGCGGGTAAGGCGACTCGTTGCTCGCCAATCGCACCAACGGCTCCTGCTGGGCGTAGCCACCGGCCACGGGGTAGACCGGGATGCGCGCGATGCGCTCTGAGAACTCGAGGGTCATTGTGTTCTCTATTGTGCCGACTCGAGATCGGCGCGCAGGGCGCTCGCCTCACCGAGGTACACGTGCCTGGATGCGTGCTCGTCCGCGGCGTAGTAATGGATCAGCACTCTGATCACCCGCGGCAGCGCGCGCGGCACGGGGATCTCCCGCGCACACAGCAGCGGCACGCGGTCGAAGCCAAGTGCCCTGGCGGCGACGGCCGGGAACTCCGCGTTGAGGTCGTTCGTGGCGGTGAAGATGCAGCTCACCACCTGCTCCGGCACGAGCGTGTTGCGCTCCATGATCGCCTCCATCAGCTCGGTCGTCGCGTCGAGGATGTCCTGCGCATCGTTGCGATTCACGCTGATGGCGCCCCGCAGGGCGAAGAGACGTTGCTGCATCGAGCGCGATTGTGTCAGAGCGCGCGTAAGCGCTCGATCTCCAGCCCGCTCAGGCGCCGGTGCGCACCGGGCGCAAGACCATCTAGCCGAAGGGGACCAAGGCCAATACGTTCCAAGCTGAGAACCGTATGGCCAACCGCCTCGCACATCCGCCGCACCTGGCGGTTGCGTCCCTCGTGGATGGTCAGCTCGAGCTCGGTTTCTCCGACGCGTCGTACACGCGCCGGGGCAGTCTGACCATCCTCTAGCTGAACTCCGGTGCGCAACGCACGCACCCCACGTTCGCTAACTGGCCCGCCGCCAAGGATCACCCGATAGGTCTTTGAAATTTCAAAGCTCGGATGGGTTAGGCGGTGAGCCAGCTCGCCGTCGTTTGTCAGCAAGATCAGCCCGCTGCTGTCCGCGTCTAAGCGTCCAACCGGATACAGACGCAGACCTTGCTTTGGAAGCAGCTCGACCACCGTCGGGCGACCGTGGGTGTCTCGTGCCGTGGAGAGGACCTTCAGCGGCTTATTGACGGCGTACACCACATGCCGCTCAACACCAGCGAGCGTACGGCCGTCTACTGCGATGTGACTGTCCTCATCGACATCTCGGGCTGGGTCTGTGGTCACCTCGTTATCGACGCTCACACGCCCTTGCGCGATGATCGTCTCGGCAGAGCGCCGCGAAGCGACACCGGCGTGGGCCAGGTACTTGGCTAAACGCATCGGCTGCCACCATACGGGTGATGGATCTCGCGCTACTCGATCGGACGCTCGCCGCCAACGGCCAGCCCAACTTTCGCGCCAACCAGATCTGGGCCTGGACGGCCAAGGGCGTGCACGGCTACGAGCAGATGACGAACCTCCCGAGCGCGCTGCGCGAGACGCTCGCGCGCGAGCTGCCCTTCTCCAGCCTCACCCTCTCCGAGGAGTCCAGCTCCAGCGACGGCACGATCAAGGCCCTGTTTCAGACCGCCGACGGCCGCCCCCTGGAGGCGGTCCTGATGCGCTACCGAGACAAGCGACGCTCGATCTGTGTCTCCTCGCAGTCCGGTTGTCCGCTCACGTGCACGTTCTGCGCCACCGGCCAGATGAAGTTCGCCCGCAACCTCACCGCCTCGGAGATCGTCGACCAGGCGCTCCACTTCCGGNNATGGGCATGGGCGAGCCGCTGCTGAACCTCGACGCGGTGCTCGCCGCCTGCGAGCGCCTGCCCGACATCGGCATCACCCACAGGCGCACCGCGATCTCCACCGTCGGCTGGATCCCCGGGATCGAACGGCTCGCCGAGCAACCGATGCCGCTGCGTCTCGCCCTCTCGCTGCACGCGGCCGACGAAGCCCTGCGCTCGGAGCTGATGCCCGTCAACGACCGCTATCCCCTGAAGGACGTGCTCGACGCTTGCCGCGCGTTCTATGCGCGCAAGCATCGGCGGATATTCGTCGAGTACGTGATGCTCGCCGGTGTCAATGACCGCTACGCCCAGGCCCTCTCCCTCGCCCGGGCGCTGTCCGGCCCGTCATCGGGCCCGCCCGCCCAGTCTTCGATCTTCAAGGTCAACCTGATCCCCTACAACCCGACCGACTCGGTCTACGAGGGCTCGACCCGTGAGTCGATCGCCGCGTTCCGCGCCGCCCTGGAGTCACGCGGTATCCCTGTGACCGTCCGTCTGACGCGGGGGCGCGACATCGACGCCGCCTGCGGCCAGCTAGCCGCCCGTACAGGCTGAGCTACTCCGCTGGGGCGCCGCTGCCGGCTCGGGCCTCGCCGGCTCTCAGCAACCGCTCGCGCAGCGTCGCCTGCTCCTCCGGGGTCGGGTCCCAGCGCGCGACATCGGGCAGCTCCTCCAGCGTCCGCAGCCCGAACAGCTTCAGGAACTGCGTGCCCGTGCGGTACAGCACCGCGCCGAACTGAGAGCGCCCACCCTCCTCGATCAGGCCACGCTCCAGCAGCGTCGCGGCAGCCGAGTCGGCGCTCACACCACGGATGCGCGTGATCTCCGGGCGGGAGATCGGCTGCAGGTAGGCGACGATCGCCAGCGTCTCAGCCTGCGCGGGGGTGAGCGTCGCCACGCGCCTGCGGCTGAACAGGCGCCGGGCGGCATCCTCGGCCGCGGGGTCGCTCGTCAGCGTCCAGCCGCCGCCCAGCTCGCGCAGCCTGATCCCGCGCCTGCCCTCCGCGTACTGCTCGGCGAGCGCTCTGAGCGCCGCCCCGATCTCCTCCGCGCCGCACTCCGTCGCTTCGGCCAGCTCCTGCTCGCTCAGCGGATCGGACGCCAGGAACAGCAGCGCCTCGATCGTGCGCTCCAGCGACTCGCTCACCCCGCGACTGCCTCGGCGTATGCTCCCACCGGCTCCCCGCATGCGTGGATCGCGATCTCACCGAAGCTCTCCTGTTGCTCCCAGTCGGCCTCGCCGCGCTTGTAGAGCTCCAGCAGCGCGAACAGCGTGACCGCGACCGTCATCCGGTCGGCTCCCTTCACCGCCTCCTCGAAGGAGAAACGCCCGCGGCTCAGCAGGCCGCGCAGGTGCGCCAGGCGCTCTGCGACCGTGATCCGCGGCACGCCGATGTGGCCCACGCTGATCGCCGGCGGCATCGCAAGCAGCCGTCCGACCGCTTCCCCCAGGACATCAGGGCTCTGTGAGCCATCCGTCGGCTGGGTGATCGTCTTACGCAGGCTCGCCGGCAGCGGCGCTTGCCGGAAGCGCACCCCCTCCTCGCTTGCCAGCAGCTCGCCGAGGTAGCCCGCCGCCGCCTGGTAGCGCCGAGCCTCCAGCATCCGCGCCAGCAGCTCCTCCGCCGCCTGCGCCGGCTCGATGTCGAGCAGCTCGTCCTCATCCTCGCCGCCCAGCATCAGCCGCGACTTGAGCTCCAGCAGCGCGGCGATCAGCACGATGAACTCGGTCGCGGTCTCCAGATCCAGCTCGCCCTGCGCCTCGAGGTAGTCGAGGTAGGTCAGCACCACGTCGGCCAGTTCCAGCTCCAGCAGATCCACCTCTTCGCGCAGGATCAGCGTCAACAGCAGGTCAAACGGCCCGCTGAACACGTCCAGGTCGAGGTCGAGCGTGGCGATGCTCACCGGATCACCGTACCGATCGGTCAGGATGGCCGCCCTGCCCGCCGAGCGCCGACGCCCATGCGCTCGCGCACGTCGCCGAGCGTCTCGCCCGCGATCTTCCGAGCACGCTCGGCGCCGTCGGCCAGGATCGACTCCAGCGCGGCCTCATCGGAGCGCAGGTCCCCGTAGCGCTCCGCCACCGGGCGCAGGTAGTCGATCACGGCGGCCGCCACAGCGGCCTTCAGCTCGCCGTAACGGGCGCCGGCCAGCTCGCCTTCGACGGCCTCGGGGGCCACCCCGCGCACGGCGGCGAGGATCTCGATCAGGTTGCTCACGCCCGGCTTCTCCGGCGCGCGGCGCACCTCGCTGCCGGAATCGGTGACGGCGCTCTTGAACTTCTTCTCGATCACCTTCGGCTCGTCGAGCACGTACACCGTGCCCTGCTCGCTGCCGCCGGTCGTCGACATCTTCTTCGTCGGGTCCTGCAGGTCCATGATCCGCGCGCCGACCTCCGGTATCCGGTGCTCGGGCACGACCAGCACCTCATCTCCCCCGCCAAAGCGCGCGTTGAAGCGCCGCGCCACGTCGCGCATCAGCTCCAGATGCTCGCGCTGGTCCTCACCCACCGGCACCTCGGTTGCGCGGTAGGCGAGCACATCGGCCGCCTGCAGCACCGGGTAGAAGAGCAGGCCGGCCGATACCAGCTCGCGCTGCGTGGTCGACTTGTCGCGGAACTGGTGCATCCGCTGCAACCTGCCGAGCTCGGTCACGCTGCACAACAGCCAGCACAGCTCCGTGTGCTCCATCACGTCGGCCTGCCTGAACAGGATGCAACGCTTCGGATCGAGCCCCGCCGCCAGCAGCAGCGCCGTCAGGTCATACAGGCTCCTCCTCAGCTCCACCGGGTCATAGGGCATCGTCGTCGCGTGCAGGTCGACGATGCAGAACAGCGCCTCGCCGCGCTCCTGCCCGGCCACGTACTGCGTGATCGCCCCGATGTAATTGCCCAGGTGCTTTGACCCGGTGGGCTGGATGCCGGAGAAGATCCGCACTGGCTAAAGGGCCTGCCGGATCACCGGATGCTTGGCTGCTGCAACCTCGTCCAGGCGCCTGACCGGGGTCGTATACGGAGCGTTCTGCGCGACCTCGGGCCCGTCCGTCTCCGCCTCACGCAGGATCTGCGCGATCGCGTCGGCGAACGCGTCGAGCGTCTCCTTGGTCTCGGTCTCGGTCGGCTCGACCATCAGGGCCTCCTCGACGAGCAGCGGAAAGTAGACGGTCGGCGGGTGAAAGCCGAAGTCGAGCAGGCGCTTGGCCAGGTCGAGCGTCTTGATCTGTAGGGCGCGCTTCATCGGGCCACCGGAGAGGACGAACTCGTGCAGGCACAACTCCCCGTAGGCCAGCGGCAGATACTCGGCGACGGGTGGGTGGGCATTCTTATCCTTCAGCCTTGCGAGCAGATAGTTGGCGTTCAGCACGGCCGTCTCGGAGGCGTCCTTCAGCCCGTCGGCGCCGAGCGAGCAGATGTACGCGTACGCGCGCACGAAGCAGCCGTAGTTGCCCTGAAAGCCCCGCAGCCTGCCGATCGACTTGGATGAGGTGGGGCTGTCGTGATTAAGGTCGAAGGCGCCATCCTCGCTGCGCACGACGAGCGGTCGCGGCAAGAACGGGGCGATGCGGTCGGACACCGCGATCGGGCCCGAGCCGGGACCGCCGCCGCCGTGAGGCTGGGTGAAGGACTTGTGCAAATTGAAATGCACGATGTCAAAGCCCATGTCCCCGGGCCTGGAGATGCCCATGACCGCGTTCAGGTTCGCCCCGTCGTAATACAGCGTCGCGCCGACCCCGTGGACGATCTCGGCGATCTCGGCGATGTTGGGGTCGAACAGGCCGAGCGTGTTGGGGTTGGTGAGCATCAGGCACGCCACATCGCCGTCGGCCTTGGCGCGCAGGTCCTCGACGTCGACGCCGCCGTCGGAGTTGGTGGCCACCTTGACCACTTCCAGGCCCGCCATGGTCACGGTGGCGGGGTTCGTCCCGTGGGCGGTGTCGGGCGTCAGCACCTTGTGACGGTGCTCACCTTTGGCCTCGTGGTAGGCGCGCGTCAACAGCACACCGGCCAGCTCGCCGTGCGAGCCCGCCGATGGCTGCAGCGAGACGTGTGGCAGGCCCGAGATCTCCGCGAGCGCCTGCTGCAGGTTCCACATCAGCTCGAGCGCACCCTGCGCCCGCTCGGGGTCCTGCAGCGGATGCAAGCGCGCGTGTCCTGCTAGCGCCGCGACCCGCTCGTGCAGGCGCGGGTTGTGCTTCATCGTGCACGAGCCCAGCGGGTAGAAGCCCGAGTCCAGGTCGAAGTTGCGCTTGGAGAGGCGCACGTAGTGGCGCACGATCTCGGGCTCTGAGACCTCCGGCAGCCTTGGCGGAGCCGAGCGGCGAAAGCGCCCTGGCAGCAGCTCGCCGCCCGCCGGCGGGACGTCGATTTGCGGGCACTGAAACGCGCGGCGCCCGCTGGCGCCCTTCTGGAAGATCGTGAGCGTCTCTTCGCGCTGCTGGGGTGTCTGGGTCATGACGCTCACGCCAGCACCATCTCTCGCTCGGCCGCCACGGCTGCTCCCAGTACGTCCACGAGGCGGTCGATGTCAGCGCGGCTGCGCTGCTCGGTGATCGCCACGAGCAGCCCGCCGCGGTCCTCCTCGCGCCCGGTCAGCTGCTGCAGGTCCACACCCGGATTGACGCCCTCAGCGGCGCAGCGACGCTTGACCGCGGCGACATCGGCGTCGAGACGCACGGCGAACTCGCGGATCACCGGCTGGGAGTGCAGCGGCTCGATCCCATCCAGCGCGCTCAGCGTCTCGCGCGCGTAGTGCGTGCGGGCCAGCAGCAGCTCCCCCAGCTCGACAATCCCCCTGCGCCCGAGCCACGTCAGGTAGACGACCCCCCCGAGCGCGTTCAGCGCCTGCGCGGTGCAGATGTTCGAGGTCGCTTTCTCGCGGCGGATGTGCTGNNATGTGCTGCTCGCGCGTCTGCAGCGTCAGCACGAATCCCCGCCGGCCGTCCACATCCTTGGTTTCCCCCGCGATCCGCCCCGGCATCCGGCGCAGATACTCCTCGCGCGCGGCGAAGAAGCCGAACGAGGGCCCGCCGAAGTCCAGGCGGTTGCCGAGCGGCTGGCCCTCGCCGACGGCCACATCGACGCCGCACTCGCCGGGGGGCGCGAGGATGCCGAGCGTGATCGGATCGACTTGGGCGATTACGACCGGATTCCCGGCGGCCTTCGCGGCCTCGCTCAGCGCAGCGGCGTCCTCGACGGCGCCGTAGAAGTTCGGCTGGGCGAAGATCGCCGCGCTCGTATCGCCGTCGATCGCCTGCGCCCACGCGCCGGGGTCGGTGACGCCGTCGAGCAGCGGTACCTCGACGACCTCCATCCCGTAGCCATGGGCGTGGGTGCGCAGCGTCTGAATCGAATGCGGGTGCAGGCCGGCGCTGAGCACGAAGCGCTTGCCGCTGTTGTGCAGCTTCGCCAGGTAGCCGGCCGCCGCGACCGCCGAGGGCCCCTCGTAGACCGACGCGTTGGCGACTCCCAGCGCCGTCAGCTCGGAGATCGCGGTCTGGTACTCGAACATCACCTGCAGCCCCCCTTGGCTGATCTCCGGCTGATAAGGGGTGTATGGGGTAAGGAACTCCGAGCGCTCCATCAGCATGTCGATCAACGCCGGCACGTAGTGGTCGTACATGCCCGCACCCAGAAAGCTCAGCTCGTCTTCGGCGGAAACGTTCCGCGCGGCCAGCTCGCGCAGATGCGCGAACACATCCTGCTCGGACATGCCGACCGGGAGATCCAGCGGACGGCGCAGACGCACGGCCTCGGGGATCTGGCGGTCGAAGATCTCCTCTACAGAGCCGACACCGATCGCCGAGAGCATCGCGGCGAGATCTGCGGGGGTCGTTGAGGTATAGCGGCTCAATGCTCTTTGAGCCTAGCCAGTCAGGCTCTGGGTGTAGGCCTGGACATCCATCAGCCCGTCGCGCTCAGCGGGTTCAGAGAGCCTGATCTTGACCAGCCAGCCCTCGCCATAGGGGTCCTGGTTGATCTTCTCGGGACTGTCGGCGAGCGCCTGGTTGACCTCGACGATCTCCCCGGAGAGCGGGGCAATGACATCCGAGACCGCCTTGACAGACTCGACCTCGGCGTAGGGCTCGTCCTTGATCAGCTCCGTGCCCACCGCGGGCGGCTCGAAGAACACGACCTCGCCGAGGGCGTCCTGGGCGTACCAGGTGATCCCAAGCGTGGCGTGGAGCTCCTCGAGCCGAGCCCAGTCGTGCTCGGGGTGATACAGCAGATCAGCGGGGTAGTTCGCCTCGGCCATTTACGGGACCTTTCGGTAAAGCGGCTTCTCCTTGACGACAGCCGGGCGGATCTTGCCACGAACATCGATCTCCAGGCGCGTCCCGACGGCGGAGCGCTCGGCGGGCACGTAGGCCAACCCGATCCCCACTCCCAGGCAGGGCGAGAGCGTGCCGCTCGTGACCTCGCCGCCACCCTTCACCGGGTTGTGCTGCCGGGCGATGCCGGGCCCATCGATCACGAACGCCACCAGCTTCTCCGCGGGGTGGGTGGGGTCCCGTTCCCGCACTACCCGCACGGCCTCGGCGCCGATAAAGTGAGTGTCCTCCTTGCAGCACCAGCCGAGCCCCGCTTCGATCGGGCCACGCTCAGTCGACAGGTCGTTGCCGTAGAGGTGAAAGCAGGCCTCCAGGCGCAGCGTGTCGCGTGCGGCCAGCCCCGCCGGTGTGGCGCCGCGGCGCACCAGCTCATCCCACAGCATGGGGGCGTCCTCGGGCGCGAGCAGCAGCTCGACGCCGTCCTCGCCCGTGTAGCCGGTGCCGCAGAGGAGCATCTCGGCGCCGGCCAGGCGGCGCATCGCGGCGGTCATGCGGGCGGGCAGGGGCGCATCGGAGACCGCCTGGACCAGGTCTCTGGCGCGGGGCCCCTGGACGGCGAGCATCGCGTAGTCGTCCAAGCGGTCTGACACCTGCGCATCGAAGTCCTGTGAGTGTGTGGCAAACCACTGCAGGTCGCGCTCGTGATTGGCGGCGTTGGTGACCGTCAGATAGCGATCGGTGTCCAGGCGGTAGGTGAACAGGTCGTCCAGTACCCCACCGTCCTCGCGGCAGAGCACGCTGTACTGCGCCCCGTCGATCGGGATCTTCGCGACGTCGTTGGAGAGCAGCCGCTGCAGCAGCTCGAGCGCCTCGGGACCTGAGGTTTCGATCTCGCCCATGTGCGACACGTCGAAGATGCCGCACGATTCGCGCACCGCCATGTGCTCCTGGCCGACGCCTGCGTATTGGACGGGCATCTCCCAGCCGGC
>PLBZ01000043.1:11532-11688 GCA_003134675.1 Solirubrobacterales bacterium | reverse complement strand
CACGACAAGCACCATCAGGCCTACGTGGACAAGGCCAATGCGGCGCTCGAGGGCACGCCGCTGGCCGATACGGCGATCGAGGATGTGCTCGAGGACCTCGGCCAGGTCCCCGAGGGCAAGCGCACAGCCGTGCAAAACAACGGCGGCGGCCACTAC
>PLBZ01000043.1:209-11426 GCA_003134675.1 Solirubrobacterales bacterium | reverse complement strand
GCACGCCCAACCAGGACAACCCGGTCTCCTTCGGCAGCACGCCGCTGCTGGGGGTCGACGTGTGGGAGCACGCCTACTACCTGAAGTACCAGAACCGCCGCCCCGACTACATCGACGCGTGGTGGAACGTCGTCGACTGGTCGAAGGTCGCGAAGCGCTTCGCCGCCGCCTCCTGACCGATGCTCGAACCCGGCGGGCGCTCAGCTGCGGCTGAAGCGCCGGCCGGCCACAGGCGAGATCTCTTCGTCAAGCGGCGCCGCAGGCTCGAGCATCGACTCGAGCACCGCATCGGCTTCGTCGGCCGCGGCGGCCTCCATCGCGGCGATCCGCTCCGGGGTCAGCTGCGTGTCGTCCTCGTTCTCCGCGAGCCACCTGCGCGCCTCGGCGGCGGCCGTCTCGTCGCGCTGGACCGTCTTGCCGGCCGCGTAGTAGCGGTCGATCTCCTTGAACAGCTCATTCACGAGCTGCTCGGTGGGAACCTTCTTCAGGGGCTCGCCCTTGGAGTAGATCATGCCCATGTCCTTCGCCCCGGTGATGCCGAAGTCGGCGTGGCGCGCCTCGCCGATGCCGTTCACCGCGCAGCCCAGAACCGAGACCTCGATCGGGTCCTCGTAGGCTTCCAGGCGCCGCTCGACCTCGACCACTACCGTGTCCATGTCGAACTGCAGCCGCCCGCAGGTCGGACAGGCGATCAGCACCGGGCCGCGCTCGCGCAGCTTGAGCGCCTTGAGGATCTCCCAGGCGACCTTGACCTCCTCCTCGGCGTGGAACGTGGAGAGCGAGATCCTGATCGTGTCGCCAATGCCGTCCGCGAGCAACGTGCCTAGCCCCACGGCGGACTTCAGCGAGCCGGACCACTTCGTGCCGGCCTCGGTGACGCCGAGATGGAGCGGATAGGGAATCCGCTCGGCGAGCATCCGGTTGGAGGCGATCGTGTTCGGCACCGAGGTCGACTTCATCGAGACCTTGAAGTTCTCGAAGTCCAGACGCTCCATCAGCGCCACCGTCTCGATCGCCGCCGTGACGAGCGCCTCGACGGGGTTGTCGTACTCGAGCTGGCGCAGATGCTTGGGCAGCGACCCGGAGTTGACCCCGACGCGCAGCGGCGTGCCGCGCTGCTTGGCCAGCGCGATCACCTCGGCGACCTTCTCGGGGCCGCCGATGTTGCCGGGGTTCAGGCGCACGCAATGTGCACCGGCTTCGATCGCCTTCAGCGCGAGCGTGTGGTTGAAGTGGATGTCCGCGATGATCGGAATCGGCGACTGCGCGACGATGCTCTTCAGCGCCTCCGCGTCCTGCTCGCGCGGGACGGCCACACGCACGATGTCCGCCCCGGCGTCGGCGACCGTGCGAATCTGGTCCATCGTCGGACCGATGTTGGCCGTCTCGGTCTTGGTCATCGTCTGCACCGCCACCGGCGCGCCACCGCCGATCGGGACCGGGCCTACATGAATCTGCCGCTTCGAGGACATAGGCTGATTCTACGATGCCCAACGTCTATGCCACCGCACGCGGGCCGCTCGCGCGCCTGGCCTCTCCCCTGGCCGCCCGCGCCCGCGCCCGCCGCCATGCGCGCTTCTTCGCGCTCACTCGCCTGGGAGGAGGGGCCCAGGTGCTCGACCTCGGCTGCGGACGGATCGGCCTGCGCGCGCTCGAGCCGGATCTGGACATCACCGGCGTCGACCTCGTGGAGCGCCCCGACTATCCGGGACCGTTCGTCAAGGCAGACGCCACGCTGCGGCTGCCGTTCGCCGACGGCGAGTTCGACCTCGTGTACTGCAGCAGCGTGATCGAGCACGTCGCGCCGCAGCGCCGAGAGGCGTTTGCGGCGGAGCTGCGGCGTGTTGGGCGCGGCTGGTTCGTGCAGACGCCCGCCTTCTCCTTTCCCGTGGAGCCGCACGCTCTGTTGCCGTTCGCGCACTGGCTGCCCGTCGCCCTGCGCAAGCGCTACTGGCGCCTCGGCGCCGCCGGCGGCTGGGAGGAGATCTCGCTGCTGCGCCGCGGTGAGTTGCAGCGCCTGTTCGGCCCGGCGCTCGCCGAGCGCGCCGGCCCGCTCGTCAAGAGTTGGGTATGCGTCAGCCCCCCAGACGGCTGATGTCGTTGCTGACGCCGTTGATCACGAGGAACAGCAGCAGCACGATCCCGACGGAGCTGAAGCGCCACATCGCGATGACCGAGATCCTGCGCCCGCGCACCTTCTCCGCCGCCGCCCAGAGGATGTGCCCGCCGTCGAGCGGTAGGAACGGAAACAGGTTGATCACCGCGAGCACCAGCGAGATATAGCCAAGGAACACGAGCGCATAGCTGGCGCCCGCCTGGACCGTTTCGTGGGCGTCCTTGGTGATCCCCACGATGCTGCTCACTTCGTGGCGCGTCTTTGAGCTCGTCAGCGCGCGCTCGAAGCCCGTCAGCGTTTGGGTAGTGGCGTGCCACATCGCGCCCGCCGCGCCGCCGGCCGCCGCCAGCACGCCGTAGGACTTGACCGAGCCAAAGCTCACGCCGACGAGCATGCGGCGTGCTTCGGCGCTGTAGCGCGGAAAGATCGAGAGCATCGACGTGCGCCGGTCGCGCCGGATAGTCAACTGCACCGGCGTGGCGGCACGGCAGCCGTCCTTGAGCGACCCCGCGCAGGCATGCCTACCGATACGTTCGCGCGCCGAAGCGACCGTGACGGGTCGTCCGTCGATCGCGACGATCTGATCGCCGGCTCGCAGCACGTGCGCGGCCGGCGCCCCCTTCTGGACTTCCAGCACCGACGTGTTCACCTGGATCGTGTGCAGCGAGGGGTCGAGCCTGCCCAGCGAGAACTCGCCATTGACGCTGCCGGAGAACAGCACCGCCCAGAACAGAAGGAACGCGATCACGAGGTTCACGCCCGGCCCAGCGAGGATCACCGCGATGCGCTTCCATGGCGCCTGGGAGTAGTAAGCGCGGCGCGCCACCTCGGGATCGAGATCTTTGAGCTCTTCGGGGTTCATGCCGGTGATCTTCACGTAGCCCCCCGCCGGGATCGCGCCGATTGCGTACTCGGTCTCGCCGCGCTTGACCTTGAAGATCGTCGGTGGGAAGAACAGCGAGAAGCGCTCGACGCGCATACCGACCGCCTTGGCGACGGTGAAGTGCCCGAGCTCGTGCAGCACGATCAGCGCCATGATCCCGAGGATGGTGAGGACCCAGCTCATGCGCTCAGTTTGACAGCCTCCCTGGCAACCTCCCTCGCCTGCCGGTCGGCCTCATACAGCGACTCGAACGCTCGCACCGGCGCTCCGGGCAGCTCGGCGAGCGTTCGGTCGATCACCTCGGCAATCGCGTTGAAGCGCAGCTGGCCCTCCAGGAACGCATGCACCGCCACCTCGTTGGCCGCGTTCAGCACGCACGGCGCGGTTCCTCCAGCCACCGCCGCCTCACGCGCCAGACGAAGACAGGGGAACGCATCGAGGTCGACCGGCTCGAAGCTCAGCTCACCGACCTGCGCCAAATCGAGGGGTGCGACCGATCGAGAACCGGCCGGTCCTCGATCGGCCAGCAGGTCGACGCTCTCGCCGCCGTGCAGGGCGTAGGAGATCGCGATCCGCATGTCCGGGGGGCCGAGGTGGGCGAGCATCGCCCCGTCGGCGAGCTGGAGGATTCCGTGGACGAGCGACTGGGGGTGGACGACGACGTCGATCCGGTCATAGGGCGTGCCGAACAGGTGGTGGGCCTCCATCACCTCCAGGCCCTTGTTCATCANNCGCCGAGTCGATCGTGATCTTGCCGCCCATCGCCCAGGTTGGGTGCGCGAGCGCCTCTGCCACCGTCACATCCTCGAGCTCCTCGCGACTGCGGCCGCGAAATGGCCCACCGCTTGCCGTGATCGTGAGACGCTCGACGGCGCCCGGCGGCTGCCCGGCGAGCAACTGGTGCAGCGCCGTGTGCTCGGAGTCGACCGGCACGATCTGCGCGCCGGTGGCCTCGGCGAGCGCCGTGACCAGCTCGCCCCCGACGACCAGCGACTCCTTGTTGGCGAGCGCCAGGTCGATGCCCTCGCCGAGCGTCGCCACCGTCGGACCGAGGCCGGCGGAGCCGACCAGGGCGTTGAGCACGAGGTCCGCGCCGGACTCGACCACGAGGCGCACGAGCCCCTCTGGTCCGCTGAGCACTTCCCCGTTCCTCCACACCTCACAGGCGCGCGCCGCGGCGTGCTCGTCGACGAGCGCGATCCGTCCAACCTCGTGGGTGCGGGCCTGCTCGACGAGCGCCTCCCACGAGCGCTCGGCGGAGAGACCCACCAGCTCGAGCTCCTCACTGCGCTCCAGCACGTCGAGCGCCTGGGTGCCGATCGAGCCGGTCGAGCCGAGGATCAACAGTCTCCTGGGGTCAGACATACGCGCTCCAGATGTAATAACCCACGACTGCCGTGAACAGCACCGCGTCCAAGCGATCCAGGGCGCCGCCATGGGCGCCGAACAGACGCCCGGTGTCCTTCGTGTGAGCCTCGCGCTTGATGAACGACTCGAACAGATCGCCGATCGGCGCCACGAGGGCCACGCCGAGGCCGAGCACGAGCGCATGGCTGCCGGGCAGCCAGTCCTGGTAGCGCCCGGCGAACCAGACGCCGAGGATCGCGCACACCATCCCGATCGCCAGGCCCTCGACCGTCTTGTTGGGGGAGATGTGGGGCGCCAACGGCCGCCGCCCGAACAGCCTGCCGCCCAGATAGGCGCCGGTGTCGCCGAGGAACGTGCCGACGAGCACGTCGATCACGATCCCGAGTCCGTGAGGCAGTCCGCGCAGGAGCACGGCGTGGGCCAGCGCGAATCCGATCCAGTAGATCCCCAGCAGCGTGAGCGCCATCCCTCCCACACTCGGGCGGGGCGCAAGCAGCGTCAGCGCGAACAGCACCGGCAACGCTGCGACCGCGACCAGCAGCACCTGGAACTGGCTGCCGTAGAGGGCCGCCGCCAGCAGGCCGGCCAGCGCGAGGAAGCCGGCCAGACGGACCGGGTGCGCGCGGTCATACATCGCGTAGAGCTCATGCATGCAGATGCAACCGAGCGCGAACAGGCCAAGTGCGAACACCGGACCACCCTCGATCACCAGGAACAGGGCGAAGGCGATCGCGGGCACGGCGGTGAGTAGCCGCGCGTTCAGATCGGAGCGCTGCCGGCGCGGGGCGGGTCTGCGTGTGACCGGTCGACGGGTTCGCCGAACGCTGCTCATCGTCCGCCGAAGCGCCGGCGGCGCTCTGAGAACTCGGCCAGCGACTGCTCGAGCGCCTCGCGCGTGAAGTCCGGCCACAGCTCGTCGCGGAAGACGAGCTCCGAGTAAGCGGACTGCCACAGCAGGTAGTTGGACAGGCGCCGCTCGCCGCTGGTGCGGATGATCAGGTCAGGATCGTGCATCTCCGGCGCATACAGACATTGGCGGAACTCCTCTTCGGTGCTCCCGGAGAAGCGTCGCGCGGCGTCGAGGATCTCGGCGCGGCCGCCATAGTTGAAAGCCACGAACAGCGTGATCCGCTCGTTGGCGGCGGTCAAAGCTTCCGCCCCGTCCATCTGCTTTACGAGCTGCTCGCTGATGCCCTCGCGCCGCCCGATGAAGCGCATCCGCACACCCTCCTCGTGCAACTCCGGGGTCTCGCCGGCGATGCGTTTTGAGAACATCGCGATCAGACCCTGCACCTCCGCGGCGGGACGCGACCAGTTCTCGGTCGAGAACGAATAGACGGTCAGCTCCTCGATCCCGAGCTCGGCGGCATCGCGCAGACGCGCCTTGACCGTGTCGGCGCCCGCGCTGTGACCCTCGTTGACCGGCAGGCCATGGGCGCGCGCCCAGCGGCCGTTCCCGTCGGTGATGATGGCGACGTACCGGGGATGTGAGGGATGGGTGTGGTCCACATCCAAATCCAAGCTCTGGCCCTCCCGTTCGACGGTGGGCGCCATCAGACCTCGAGGATCTCCTCTTCCTTGGCCTTCAGCACGCCGTCGAGCTCGCCGATCTTGGCGTCGGTGAGCTTCTGCAACTCCACCTCGGCGCGATGCTCATCGTCAGAGCTGGCCTGCCCGTCGGACTTCAGTTCGCGCAGCTGCTGCATCGTGTCGCGGCGCACGTTGCGGATCGCCACGCGCCCCTCCTCGGCGAGGTTGCGGACGATCTTGACCAGCTCGTGCCTGCGCTCCTCGGTCAGCTCTGGCACCGCCAGGCGCACGAGGTTTCCATCGTTGGAGGGGTTCAGGCCGACATCTGACTCGTTGATCGCTTTCTCGATCTCCTTGATCGAGGTCTTGTCATACGGCTGCACCGTGATCAAACGGGCCTCGGGGGCAGAGATCGTGGCGAGCTGGTTCAGCGGCGTCATCGCCCCGTAATAGTCGACGACGATGCGATCTAGCAACGACGGACTGGCACGCCCGGTGCGCACGGTCGAGAACTCGTGATGGGCGGACTCCAGTGACTTGGTCATCCGCTCGCGCGCGTCGGCCAGCAACTCGTCGATCACGTTCTCAGCTGGGGGCATCGCTGTCTCCTCGAGATGTCGTTACCAAGGTGCCCACGCGTTCGCCTGAGATTATCCGCGGGACGCTTGTCGCATCGTCCATGTTGAACACGTTCAGTGGCATCGAGTTCTCCATGCACAGTGCCAGCGCGGTCGAGTCCATTACCCGCAGGCGGCGCTCGATCGCCTCCATGTGCGTGATCTCGGGGATGAACTTCGCGCTCGGGTCCACCGCTGGGTCGGCCGTATAGACACCCTGCACGCCGTTCTTGGCCATCAGGATGATCTCCGCGTGGATCTCCGCGGCGCGCAGCGCGGCGGCGGTGTCGGTCGTGAAGAACGGGTTGCCGGTACCGGCCGCGAAGATCACCACGCGCCCCTTCTCGAGATGACGCATCGCGCGGCGGCGGATGTAGGGCTCGGCCACCTCGGAGATCCCCAGCGCGGACTGCACGCGCGTGGGGCTGCCCTGCTTCTCGAGCGCGTCCTGTAGCGGCAGCGCGTTGAGCACGGTCGCGACCATCCCCATGTAGTCGGCGGTCGCGCGGTCCATGCCCGCGGCGGCGCCCTTCATGCCACGGTAGATATTGCCTGCGCCGACCACGATCGCCACCTCCACTCCGCGGTCGCGCACGTCGCTCACCTGTCGCGCGACGGCGAGCACGCGGTCGGGATCGGTGCCGTACTTCAGCTCACCCATCAGCGCCTCGCCGGAGAGCTTCAGCAGGATGCGTTTGAAGGCGGGGTCGGCCATCCGCCGAGAGCCTATTGACCTACTGCAAACCGCGTGAAGCGGCGTATCACGACGTTCTCGCCGGTGGTGGCGGTCAGCTCGTCGCGCAGCCGCTGAACGGTCTTGCCCTCGAACTTCGGGTTGTGCATCTCCTGCTCGAGCAGAACGATGCTCGAGAGCCACGAGTCGAGCTTGCCGGAGACGATCTTCTCGCGGATGTTCTCGGGCTTATCGGCCGCCTGGAGCTCGTGGATGCGCGCCTCGGCGTCGCGCCGATCGGCGGGGACGTCCTCGCGGCTGACGTAGGAGACCGTCGGGGTGGCGGCGATCTGCATGGCCACGTCACGCGCGAAGCGCACGAAGTCCTCGTTGGTGGCCACGAAGTCGGTGTTGCAGTCGACCTCGATCAGCACCCCGACCTTGGCGCCCGCGTGGACGTAGGCCTGCACGGTGCCCTCGGTGGCCACTCGCTCGCCGAGATCTTGGACTTTCTTGCCCTGCTTGACACGCAGGATCTCGATCGCTCGCTCGATGTCGCCGCCCGCCTCGGAGAGGGCCTTCTTGCAGTCCATCATGCCGGCGCCCGTGCGCTCGCGCAGGGCCTTTACGTCTTGTGCTGAGATCTCGGCGGGGCTCATGAGGCGTTCGATGCCTCCTCCGTGGCCGGGACCTGAGCCGGCTCCTCCGCCGGGGACTCGGCCGCAGGAGTCTCGGCCGGCGTGCTTGGAACCGCCGCTGGCAGTGGCTCTGCCGCGGCCTCAGCAGCTGGAGTCGCCGCCGTCGGCGCGGGCGCCTCGGCCGCACGCTCAGCCTGCTCACGGGCCTGGAGCTCGGCAGCCTCGCGCTTGGCTTGCTCCTCGGCCTCGCGCTTGGCGCGGGCCTCCGCCTCGATGCGGGCCTTCTCCTCGGCCTGGAGGCGGGCGCGATCCTCCTCGGCGCGGAACACGGAATGCCCCTCGGAGACCACCTGGCCGATCGCCTGGGTGATCAGCGCGCAGGAGCGGATCGCATCGTCGTTGCCGGGAATCACGAAGTCGATCCCGTCCGGGTCGCAGTTGGTGTCGACGAGGCCGATGATCGGGATCCGCAGGCGCCGGGCCTCTTTGACAGCGATCTCCTCAGTTTTCAGGTCGATCACAAACATCGCGTCGGGTACGCGCTGCATGTTCTTCACGCCGCCCAGGTTGGCGCGCAGCTTGGCGAGATCGGCCTGTGCGGCCATCCGCTCGCGCGTGGGCAGCAGCGCGAGCTGGCCATCGGCCTCGTAGCGTTCGAGGTCGTGCAGTCGGCGGATGCGCTGGCTGATCGTCTGGAAGTTGGTCAGCAGCCCGCCCAGCCAGCGATGGTTGACGAACGGCATCTCGGATGCTTCGGCGACATCCTTGATCGTGTCGCGAGCCTGCTTCTTGGTGCCGACGAACAGCACGGTTCCGCCGCGGTGGGCGATCGTCCCGGCGAACTCCTGCGCCTGGTTCAGCGCCGCGGAGGTCTTGAGCAGGTCGATGACGTAGATGCCGCCGCGCTCGCCATGGATGAAGCGGCGCATCTTTGGGTTCCAACGGCGTGTCTGGTGACCGAAATGGACGCCGGCCTCCAGCAGCTCCGCTATGCCTACTTGAGCCACGGTTACTCCCTTTTGTATGCGATTGGATGCCGTGCGGGTGGAGCGGACCCGGAGCTCACGACGAGTGTCGCTATCCGGGCAGGGCCGCGATCCGTTGCCGCACGGGTCGAAGAGTCTGGTTAGGAGCTCAGGATAGCTCCTCGGCGCGCTCGAGCGCGCTCTGAAGGTCGGCGGGGAGTGGGGAGTCGACCTCGACGTGCGCGCCCGTGAAGGGATGCTCGAAGGAGAGGCGTGTGGCGTGCAGGAACTGGCGCTCCAGTCCGAGTAGACCCGCGGTGCCATACTCGGGATCGCCGCAAACAGGATGGCCGATCGCCTGCAGGTGGACACGGATCTGGTGGGTGCGCCCGGTCTCCAGGCGCAGACGCAGGAGCGAGGTCCTCGGGAGCGCACGGTCGAGCGTGAAGTGGGTGCGAGCCTCGCGCGGGCTGACTCCGCCGACGCTCATGCGCGTGCGCACGCGCTCATCACGACCGATCGGGGCCTCGATCGTCCCGCTGCGCGCCGGCGGTCGTCCCTCGACCAGCGCGGTGTACTCGCGCTCGATGCGCCGCTCTGCGAGTGCCGCCTGCAGCAGCCTGTGGGCCTCCTCCGAGCGCGAGACTACGAGCAGTCCTGAGGTGTCGCGATCCAGTCGATGCACAATTCCGGGCCGCCCTGGTTCACCGCCGGCGGCCAGCCCAGCCAGCAGCTGTGCGAGCGTCCCCTCCCGGTGCCCGCGAGCGGGGTGCACGACCAACCCGGGCGCCTTGTCGATGACCAGCAGATGGTCGTCTCGATAGGCGATCGTGAATGGTGGAGAGTCAATCACGGGACGGGGTCCTTGCGCGGGCCCTCGATCGCAAAGATCAGGAGCAGCACGCCCAGCGTGATAGAGGTGTCGGCGAGGTTGAAGGGCGGCCAACCGAGGGGTAGCTTGATGAAGTCGGTCACCGATCCGTCGCGCACGCGGTCAAGGATGTTGCCGAGCGCACCGCCGATCAGCATGCCGGTGGGCAACCACATCAGCGCGCGGGTGGCGTGGCGCGCGAAGTAGACGAGCAGCGCGAGCAGCGCGAGGCCGATCACGAGCGTCACGCCGATGTGGCTCGGAGGGAGAAAGCCGAAGGCGACGCCGTGGTTGCGAGTGTTCACGAACCCGAGTCCCGGCAACACCTTGTGTTCTTCGCCGGGGACGATCCCGTGCCGGATCGCGTGCTTTGAGAGCTGGTCAGCGACGACCACCACGAGCAGGACCAGCCCGACGCGAACCCAGGCGCTGACGGCTCGAGGGGAGCTCACCCGGGCTCAGCCGTGGATCAGGCCCTGGACGATGAGGCTGTTGAGGATCTCCAGGGTGACGATGGCGAGGATCGGGCTGAAGTCGATCCCCCCGAACGGGGGAATCAGGCGGCGAAAGACACGCAGGAACGGCTCACAGACGTCGCGCAGGAACCCCAGCACGATGTCGCTCGCACGCGAGTACGGAGGACGCAGGCCGACTGAGAACAGCAGCTGGATCACGATGTAGAGAATGATCAGCAGCGTGTAGACGTAGATCAACGTCGACAGGTATTCNNGCGTCGAGGGCGTCACTGAAGGCCACGCGCAGCCCCGCGCTCTCCAGGACGGCAACACCGCGGGAGGTGACCCCTCCCGGGGAGGTGACCTCGCGACGGACGGCGAGCGTGTCGTTGCCCCGGCAGCGCAGCAGCTCAGCCGTCCCGGCGAGCGTCCGCACTACCAGCTCCGCGCTTTCGGCAGCTGGTATGCCACGACGAACGCCCGCGTCGATCTGTGCCTCGGCGACGAGCGCCACATAGGCCGGGGCGCACGACATCAAGCCCATCGCCACATCGAGGAGCGCATCGGGGAGCACGACGAGCGTGCCGAGCTCGGCGAACAGCTCGCTGGCCGGCGCGTCGAGCTCTGTGTGTTGATCGTCGGCGGCCTGGACGACGGCACCCTGGCGCACCTCCACTGCAAGCGAGGGGATAAAGCGGTAGACCGGCCGATCGGGGTAGGCATCGTGGAGCGCTGCAAGGGGGGTGAGCGCAAGGATCGAGGCGACCGCCTTGGCGTGCGGGGCCACCTCGCTCGCGACGAGTTGAAGCTGGGCGGGCTTGTGGCAAAGGATGACGATATCGGCACGTTCGGCCACCTCGGCATTACTCGCAAGCGCCTCCCCCCCCACCTCGGCGGCCAAGGCCTGTGCGCGCTCGGTGACGGGATCGGTCACGAGCACCGGGCGATTCCATCCACGTGCAAGAGCCCGCGCCATGTTCCCAGCGCCGATGATTCCTATCTGCATAGTGCGCCTAGGCTACCGACCCAAACTGCTTAGCTCTGATTGAAGAAACCCTTCTCGATCAGCCTTGCGCGCTCCTCGGCGGAGATCTCGACGTT
>PLBZ01000043.1:0-179 GCA_003134675.1 Solirubrobacterales bacterium | reverse complement strand
GGGATCGAGTCCTTGAACTTGTCCGCGATCTGCTGGGCGTCGTTGAAGGACTTCGGCACGACCAGGTGCACTCGAACATCGCCGTTGCCGTTGCCACGCCCGCCGACGGGACGCAGCGCGGTCGGCGCGCGTCCTCCCCTGGGCTCGTCCTCGGCGAAGATGTCGTCGAACTCGTCGCG
>PLBZ01000096.1 GCA_003134675.1 Solirubrobacterales bacterium | reverse complement strand
GCCGGCGGGTTCATCGCCGGCGTGTACGTGCAGAAGGGCCAAGAAACCTCATCTGGATCGTCTGGGGGCGCCGGCGCGAGCCTCGCCTCGCGCTTCGCGGCGCTTCGTGGCGGAGGCGCATCGAGCATCGGCAAAGCCGCGGCGGGCGGCGCCGCGGGCGGCTTCCCGGGCGCAGGTGCCGGCGGCGCGCGACCGACCACCGGCACAGTCGCCTACCTCGCCGGGAACACGCTGTATGTGACGAACTCCGAAGGCAACACCGTCAAGGTCAACACCTCCCCGTCCACGAGCGTGACCAAGACCGTCACGACGAAAGTCAAAGGCATCCATCCCGGCGAAACGGTGTCCGTCACCGGTGCCACCAGCTCGAGCGGCGCCGTCAGTGCTGAATCAATCAGTGTCGGATCAAGCACCGGCGGCCTAGCCGCGCTATTCGGAGGGTCCGCGAAAAGCAGCACCGGCGCCAGCACAGGTGGAGG
The DNA here is from genome assembly GCA_003134675.1 of Solirubrobacterales bacterium. GTDB lineage: Bacteria > Actinomycetota > Thermoleophilia > Solirubrobacterales > Solirubrobacteraceae > Palsa-744. The sequence continues at coordinate 12,955 of PLBZ01000096.1, read as the reverse complement.
CAGCGGCGCCGCTGCGCTGTTCGGCTCCGGTTAGACAAACACCAAACAAGGAACGATAGAAACCCATGCACCCACCTCGCTTCTCCAAACCCACTCAAGTGCATAGAAAGGCCTGCAAAAGGGGCATTTAGCCATTTAGCCCCTGTTCTTGACATGTGACTAAAAGGTCACGTATGATGGGGCGGTGGACGAGGTATTCAAGGCACTCGCCGATCCGACACGCCGAAGCCTGCTCGATGAGCTGTTCGAGCAGGACGGACAAACACTCAGCGCGCTCGAGCAACGGTTGCCGATGTCGCGCTTCGGCGTGATGAAGCACCTGAAGGTGCTCGAGCAGGCGGGGCTCGTGACGACGAAACGAGCCGGCCGGGAGAAGCTCCACTTCCTGAATGCAGTCCCGATCAGGCTCGTCCACGACAGGTGGGTGAGCAAGTACTCAGAGCCCTGGGCGGCAGCGCTCAGCGGGCTAAAGCAACAAATCGAGGAGGAACCAATGATGGACACTCAGAACAGCGGCAAGCGCCCCTGGACGGCAGGCCCGACGGAGAAGGTGTTCGAGGTCTACATCCGGACGACGCCCGAGCGTCTGTGGGAGGCGATCACCGACGAGGAGCTCAGGCGGAAGTACAACTTCGGGGCCAGCGCAAGCTCCGACTGGACACCCGGCTCCCGCTATGAGCTTACGAGTGGCAGCATGATGCTCGCCGAGGGCGAGAACCTGGAGGTCGATCCGCCGCGACGGCTCGTCCAGAGCTTCAATGCCCTGTGGAGCGAGGACGTTAAGAAAGAAGGGACCTCGAGAGTCACCTGGGAGATCGAACAGGTTGATGATTCATGCCGGCTGACCGTCACTCACGACCAGCTGCGCGAAGACGCCCACGGTGAGCTTTACGGCGGCTGGCCGATGATCCTCTCCGGCCTGAAGACGCTGCTGGAGACCGGCGAGACACTCACGACGCCCGGCTCTCTGCGCTACTCCCAAGCGCAGTGAGGGTGAGCGACGGGGATCGAACCCGCGACCGCCGGAACCACAATCCGGAGCTCTACCAACTGAGCTACGCCCACCAAGCGAGAATCGGGAGTCTACCGAGCGACGATCAGGTCCCGTCCAGCGAGCGGAGCGTCGATTCCGCCAGCGCGAGCGACTCGCTGGGAGAGAGCTCGGGGCGACGTTCGGCGGCCAGGCGCCAAGCTTGCAGGAGTGCCGCGGGATCAGCCCCGAGCAGAGGCAGGAGCTGCTCAGCGAACGGCGCGGGCGATCCGGGCGCGCTGGCACCCCCCGCCCCGGCCGCGCCATCAGCCTGCTTTGCCTGCGCGAGCAAGCGCTCGGTCACGTCCTCGCTCTGACGCTGAGCGGCACGCCAGCCGCGGCCCATTGCGAGCTGCTGCACCTCCAGCCGGGGGCCCTCGAGGATCGTCAGTTTCGCCTGGTGCGGGCTCCACTTACGTTCCCCGACCTCCACGAACTTTTCGCGCGCCCATGGCCCGAGCACCGCACGGAGCTCCTGCTCTGTCAGGTTGAAACGGCAGGTGTTGTGCGGAAACTGCCTCAGCTCGAGGTGATACATCCACCACAGGTTGCCAGACGGGCTCGCATGATTTCGACGGCTTCAATGTTGGAGTCAATCAGCACATATCGTCGACCGAGCTGGGCAGCCACGGCGCCGAGCGTGCCGCTGCCGGCGAAGAAGTCCAGGCACCAGTCCCCTGGGCGGGTGGACGCGTGGATCATGCGCCGGATGATTCCCTCGGGCTTCTGCGTCGGATAGCCCGTCTTCTCCGAGCCGCTGGTCGGCACGATCGTGTGCCACCACACATCCGTCGGGAGCTTGCCCTTTGCCGCCTTCTCAGGGGTAACGAGGCCAGGCGCCATATATGGCTCGCGGTCAACCGCCTCCGCGTCGTAGTAGTAGCCCGTCGGATCCTTGACGTAGACGAGGATCGTGTCGTNNGTGTCGTGCTTGGCCGGCCAGCGCCGCTTCGAGCGGGCTCCGTAGTCGTATGCCCAGATGATCTCGTTGAGAAAGCACTCGCGCCCGAAGATCTCATCCAGCAGCAGCTTGCAGTAGTGCGCCTCGCGATAGTCGATGTGGAAGTAGAAAGTGCCCGTGGACGCCAAGAGCCGGTGCGCCTCCTCCAGGCGCGGCGCGAGGAACGCGAGATAGTCCGCGAATGAGTCGCGGTAGGAGGACTCCTCGAGCAGGCGCGTCTTGTAGCGGCGACCCTGGAAGCCCGTCCTGTCACCGTCCCCATCCGGCACTGTCTCGAGCGTCTTACGGGTCTGCGACTTGCCCGTATTAAAGGGCGGATCGATGTAGATCAGCTGAAAGGCCTCACCAACAAAGCGGGCAAGCAAATCGAGATTGTCACCGAGCAGAACCTCGTCGAGAATCGGCTGGCGTGGGCTCTGGGGCATCGATGCCCCCGGCTGGATTCGAACCAGCGACCCTCGGATTAGAAGTCCGATGCTCTATCCGGCTGAGCTACGGGGGCTAAGGCGCGCCTCAGAGCGTAGGCCACGCGCGACTCCTTAGGCAATCTTGAGTTGAAACCTGTAAAAGTTGGCCCATGAGCTCTGTCGAGGGAGGCGAAGACCTCACGCGCAAGCAGCGCCGCGAGCAGGCGCGCAGCGAGCGCAAGGCGCTGGAGCAGGCCCACGCCGCCCGAGCAGCGCGGCGCACACGCCTGACGCAGCTCGGGATCGTCCTCGCGATCGTCGCGGCGATCATCGTCGCGGTCGTGATCGCCACGAGCGGCGGTTCGAAAAAAGTCGTCACCGCGGGCAGCCCCCAGGCCACCGCGACGGCAACGGAAGTCACCTCGCTGCTGAGCGGCATCCCCCAGAGTGGAAACGTTCTCGGAAACCCGAAGGCGCCGCTGACGTTGAAGTACTACGGCGACCTGGAGTGTCCGATCTGCAAGGACTTCACGCTCGGCGTGCTGCCCACGCTGATCCCGAAGTTCGTGCGCACCGGGAAGCTGAAGATCGAGTACCACTCACTCGAGACGGCAACGCGGGAACCGGAAGTCTTCAAAAACCAGCAGATCGCGGCCCTCGCCGCCGGCAAGCAGAACCGCGCGTGGAACTTCATCGAGACCTTCTACCACGAGCAGGGAGAAGAGGGTACGGGCTATGTGACCGAAAGCTACCTCCAAGGTCTCGCCTCGCAGGTCCCCGGTCTGAGCCTCGCAAACTGGACCGCCGCGCGCAGCGAACCGGCCCTCTCAAACGAAGTCGCAAGCGACGCGCAGGCCGCCAGCCAGGCCGGCTTCAACGGCACGCCCTCCTTCCAGCTCGGCAAGACCGGTGGCACGCTGAGCGAATACAAGCCGGAATCGTTCACTGACCCGGCCCCCTATGTCGCAGCCATCGAAAAGCAGCTGAAAGGTTAGGCCGGCTGTGAGCACGAGCACCCTCAGGAAGACGATGATCGTCCTGACGGTGATCGGCCTCGGCGTGGCCGGCTACCTGACGTACGTGCACTACTCAGGCGTCACACCACCCTGCTCTATCAAGGGCAACCCCTGCAGCCAGGTTCAGAAATCGCAGTACTCGAAGCTCGTCGGCGTGCCGGTCGCGCTGATCGGGCTGATCGGATACATCACCATCCTCGGCTCGTTGCTGGCTCCCGAAGGCGAGCGGGCCAGATTCGTAACGACCGCGCTGACCCTCGGCGGCTTTGGGTTCAGCCTCTACCTGACCTACCGCGAGTTGTTCACGCTCCACAAAGTCTGCGAGTGGTGCGTTTCAAGCGCGGTGATCATGGCCGTGCTCGTTTGCCTGGCGGTGTGGCGCTTCTTGCGAGGTGAGGAGAGTCTTTCCGCCCTCGCCACCACGCCCGCGCCCGACCGGCCGGAGCCCGCTTCCCCGCTCGGCGTCACGCCTTCCTGAGATCACGCGGCCGGGCAGGCTCGAGCGGCCCGGGGACGGCCCGGGACCTAGTAGATCCGTCCAGTGACGGGGGGCCCGCCCGAGCAAGGGCAGGGGGCCGTCGAGTGATGAGCAGGATTATGCGCTCGCACCCGACGACGACCCCCGATCTCGTGGCCACCACCGAGGTGATGGCGGAGGTCCCGGGCGGGGGCGGGAGCGCCGCCGCAATCTATCCCGCGCTCCACGGAGAGGCCCAGATCGCACGGCTGTTTGAGATGACCAGCGACCTGCTGGCCGCGATCTCGCTCGACGGGCAGTTCACGCTGCTGAATCCGGCATGGGAGCAGGTGCTGGGCTGGAGCATCGAGGAGCTCAAAGCGCAGCCGATGCAGGAGCTCGTACATCCCGACGACATCGAGCAGACACTCGCACTCACGCTCGCGGGGAACCACCGGCCCGCCCAGTTCGTGAACTTCACCAACCGCTACCGCCACCGCGATGGGTCCTGGCGGTGGCTGCTGTGGAGCGCGCGCTGCGACGGCGAGGCTTGGTATGCGGCCGCGAAGGACGTCACCGACCGGATGTGGCTGGAGCGCCAGGCGCTGCACGATCCGCTGACGAAACTGCCCAATCGCCTGCTGTTGATGGACCGCGCTCGCCAGGCGGTGGCGCGCCTGCGCCGCAGCAACGGGCCGATCGCGCTGCTGTTCATCGACCTGGACCGGTTCAAGGCGATCAACGACAACCTCGGGCACGCCGTCGGCGACCATCTGTTGATCTCCGTCGCCGAGCGCCTGGCGGAGATGCTGCGCGACAGCGACACGGTCGCGCGGCTGGGAGGCGACGAGTTCGTGATCTTGGCCGAGGACCTCGAGTCAGATGCGGAGGCGCTCGCGGTCGCCGAGCGCGTGCTGCACGCCCTGGAGGAGCCATTCCTGGTGGGCTCGGCCGAGGTCTCGATGCTCGCCAGCGTGGGCGTGTCGATCTCGCACGACCCGGAGGCCGAGCCCGAGGACCTGTTGCGCGAGGCGGATGTGGCGATGTACCGGGCCAAGGGCAGCGGCGGCCACAACCTGGAGCTGTTCAACGAGGATCTACGCCGTGAGGCCAGCGCGCGGTTGAAGCTCGAGGATCGCCTCGAGCATGCGCTGCCACGTCACGAGCTGCTGCTCGAGTACCAACCCCTGCTACCGCTCGGCGGCGGCAGGCCGGTGGGCTGTGAGGCGCTCGTACGCTGGCACCCCCATGGCGCCGAGCGGATGCCCCCGCTGGACTTCCTCTCACTGGCCGAGGAAAGCGAGCTGATCGTGCAGATCGGCGACTGGGTGCTCCAGGCCGCCTGCGCGCAGGCGGCCGCGTGGCGCCGCGACGGTATCGAGATGACCGTCTCGATGAACATCTCCGCGCGGGAGCTGACCGGCGCCGATCTCGCCGAGCGGGTGCAGGAGGCGCTCACATACTGCCGGCTGCCGGGTAAGGCGCTGTGCCTAGAGGTGAGCGAGGAGGTCGTGCTGCGGGATCCCGCACGCGCACGAGCGGTGTTGAAGGACGTCAAGCGTCTCGGCGTGGCGGTCGCGCTCGACAATTTCGGCGCCAACCATTCGGCGCTCAGCCTGCCGGGAAGCCTTCCGCTGAACATGCTGAAGCTCGACCGTACCCTGATCCAGGGCTTCGACCGCAACAAGGACATGCGCGCGATGGTCGTGGCGGCACTGGCGCTCGCCCGCGAGAGCGGCCTGACGGCGGTTGCCGTGGGGATCGAGACCAACCGGCAGCTGGCGCTCGCACGCGAACTGGAGTGCTCGGTGGGGCAAGGCTTTCTGCTGCACCGGCCGAACGCGCCGGAGGGGTTGCGCCTCAGAGAGCCGCCCGGGACGATACGGTTGCCCCCACCATGGCGCCCGATCGTGCGACTGCGCGGCGCAAGCCGACACTGAGCGAGCAGAGCGCCATCGAGACTCACAAGCGCGCCGCCGCGGAGGCGGCCGCGCCGATGGTGGAGGACGGCATGCGCGTCGGGCTGGGAACCGGCTCGACGGTCGCGTATCTGCTGCTGGCGCTCGCCGCGCGCGAGCTCCGCGACGTGCGCTATGTGGCGACCTCTCCCGCCACCGAGCAGGACGCCCGCGAGCTCGGCCTGGCTGTGCACGGCCTCAACGAGCTGGGCGTCCTGGACCTGGCGATCGATGGCGCCGACCAGATCGACCCCGAGGGGTGGCTCATCAAGGGTGGGGGCGCCGCTCATACCCGCGAGAAGATCGTGGCGCGCTGCGCCCAGCGTTTTGTGGTGATCGCCTCGGCGGAGAAGGTCGTGTCCGCGTTGAGCGCTCCCGTGCCGCTGGAGATCCTGCGATTCGGCGTGCAGAGCACTCTGGAGGCTCTCATTCCCGCACAGTTGCGCAAGGTCCCCCTCAGCCCGGATGGCAATCTGATCGCCGACTATCTCGGCGCCGTCGAGGATCCTCGGCGTCTGTCCGCGTGGTTGTCGGGCACCCCCGGCGTGGTGGAGCACGGTTTGTTTGCGCCTGAGCTTGTGAGCTACATCCTGATTGCCGGCGCCGGCGGCGTCGAGCGCCGCGAGGGCGGCAAGTCAGACGGCTAGCGCGCCCGCATCTCACGTGTGCTGTCCTGCCTCACAACCGCGCACGTCGACGTCGGAGGTGGTTACGCCCCATCTGCTGCTCCACACGCTCTCATCATGGCTGGCAACGATGCCGTGGCATTGCGAGGCGAAAGTCGTTTGACGCTCGCCGTCAGCGAGCACTACACCATCAGCTACTGCGCGAGACCCGCAGCCACTAACGAAGCCACGCACGCCGCGGGCACAAGAAAGCCCGGTCAGCTAGCCCGGGCCCGCCCGCCGTACGCGCACTCCCCCAAGCTCGATCGCCTCGCGTCCACCGGGCAGCTCGTGCGGGAGCTCGACCGCGATCTCCACAAGCCCTTCCGCGCTCTCGCTCGCGGCCGTCTCGAAGTGAACCTCGCCGCCGTCCAGGCGCAGCACCGGCCGATCCTCACCGCTCACGCCAAGGCCCAGCACCTCTCCCCAGCGCGCCGCCACGGCCGCCGGATCGCTCACCGCGAGCGTGACGCCGGCCAGGCGTCCGGGCGCACCGGCACCGATCCGTCCCGTCCATCGCGGCCCGCCCCAGCGCCACGTGCCGTAGGGCTCGGAGCGATCGAGCGACACGATCGCTCCGAGCATGTCCGCCGGGTGCAGATGCGTTCCCGAGATGTCGGGCAGGTCGATCTGCCACACCACGCGTACGCCCAGCCCCAGCGCGCGCTCGCGCACGCCCTCCAGATCCTCGAGGTCGAAGATCACCATGTAGCCGCCGTCGCCGCCGTGGCGCGCGAGGTAGCGGCCAGCCGCGGTGTCCGGCTGTATCGGCGAGACCACCTCCACGAAGCAGTCGCCCAGCGCGAACACGACGTTGGCGAGCCCGAACTCGCCGACCCCGGGGTCGCGAAACGGCTCGTCGAGGTCCAGCGCAGCTCTCAACGCGGATGCCACAGGCTCGAGCTCGGCCGCCACCAGCACCGCCTGACGCAGCTTCACCCTCGATCCGCCTGCACCCATGGAGGTCAAGGCCACCGCCGCATCGAGGCGCACACGCGCTAGGCGCCCAGCGCTGCGAACCGCGGGTCGCGCCGCTCGAGGAAGCTGGTGACCCCCTCCACGAAGTCCGGTGCGGTGAAGGACTCGAGCATGAGCCGGTCGGCCTCGGCGAGGGCCTCGTCCAGCCCGCGCTCGAGGTCGGCGTAGACCTGTCGCTTCATCCTCGCCATGCTCGCCGGCGAGCACTTCAAGGCGAGCTCGCACGCATAGTCCAGCGTCTCATCGAGCAGCTTCTCGGGCGCCGATACGCGGTTGACGAGGCCCAGCGTGTGTGCCTCCTGGGCCAGCACCACCCGGCCGGAGAGGAGCAGGTCGAGTGCTCGGGCAGGGCCGATCAGCCTCGGCAGCATCCAGGAGATGCCGTGCTCGGCCACCAGCCCGCGGCGCGCGAACGCGGTCGTCAGCTTGGCCCCGTCGGCGGCGAAGCGCACGTCGCACATCAGCGCCTGCACCAGGCCGATCCCGGCGCACGCGCCGTTGATGGCCGCGATGATCGGCTTGGGGATCGACAGCGGGAAGGTCTGCGGGCGGCGCTCGTGCACCTCGGCCGAGACCTCGAGACTCCCGTCGCCGATCGCCTGCAGCTCCTGCATGTCCGCGCCCGCGCAGAAGCCCCTGCCGGCGCCCGTCACCACGATCACGCGGACCTCCTCCGCTTGCGCGCACTCCTCGAGCAGGCCGAAGTAGACGCGCTCCATCTCCGCGGTCCACGCGTTCAGGCGATCGGGCCGGTTGAGCGTCAACAGCGCCACACCGTCCTCGACCCGCCTCTGCACAACCTCGCTCATGTCCACTCCTCCCACTCGCCTCTCACCGCTCCTGCGAGCCTACAGGGCGGCGGGAGCGGTGAGACCGGAGAACCGTCACAACCCTAGTGGAACGACCTCCCGGTTAACAAGTAGCGGCACCATGCCGATGAGCTCGCGTGCGGTCCACGTGCAAATGCGCGATGACGACGAGGACTCCTACGACGAGCAATGGTCAGCAACAGGTGTGCGTGGGCGCGCAGCCCGGCTGCGAGAGGCCATCGCGCAACAGACTGACGTTCGCCGCGTAAAGGCCGTGATGGTCTTCTGGAATCACTTTGACGCGGGCCTCGTCGAGGGTGAGAACATCGTCTTGTCCATGGCGATCGCCTAGTGGGTTGGCTTCAAGAACAACGCGGCGAGATGTCCAGCGAGTGGGTNNTAGGAGGAGCGCCCCCTTCGGTAGAGCATTCGGCGGGGTCGCCGAGTGCAGCTTCGGCCGGCGTCTCAGTGGGGCTGAGAGACCTCGATGCCAAGAGCCTGCGCGGCGTCCCTGAGGCGACTGTCGTAGCAGTACAGGCGCTCGAGATCCCCACCCAGGCTCACGATGGTTGCCAGGTGCAGGGCGTCGAGCGAACGCAGCTCGGCTGGGTCGGACTCGGCAGCGGCTTGGAGGATCGGCTCATCCAGCGGGATCAGCGTAATGGCGGTGAGGGCAGCACGGGCGCGTGCGGAGGCCAGGTCGCCGTAGCGCCGGGCGGCGCGGCGTCCCTCCACGCTCAGCAGGGCGCTGCTGAGGAGCTCTCTGCCGGCCAGCTCGCGGCGCAGGGCAGGGCTCTCGGGCTCGGAGCGCACGAGCTTGATGAAGGCCGAGGTGTCGAGGTAGTCGGGCAAGCGCTCTACAGGCGCTCTGAGCGCAGCTCGTCCAGCACAACGCTCGAGGGCGGGCCCGGGATCGGCGCGGGCAGCTCCTCCAGAACGTCGAGCAGGTTGCCCTGCCCGCGCCTGGCTCCCCGTTCGGCGACGAGCCGGTCGATGGCCGAAGCGCGTCCGGGCGCAGGCGTGAGCTGTGCAATCTCCTGGCCGCGATCGGTGATCAGAAACGACTCTCCGTGCCTGACCCGTTGGGCGTAGCGGCTGAGGTTCTGGCGCATCTCGCGGATACCTACGAGCTCCATGTGCGTCATGGTAGCGCTTTCTGGATGGGTCCCTCTCTTGGTTCCTCCGGTGCCGTCGTGGTTGCGTCCAGTAGCGTGGGCCGGAGAGGTCTCGCGAAGGGGGAGTCCGTCGTCAGGCGCTCCTGACGATGTCTGTCCATGTGCCGGTGCAGACGGTCTCACCGCGCTGGTTGACCGAGACCGTCTCGAAGACGTAGAACCCGCGCCCGTCGTGCTCGTAGATGTCCTTGACCGAGGCGCGCGTGGTGATCTCCTCGCCGGCGATGACCAGCGGACCCCAGCGAAACTCCTGGGCGCCGTGGACCTCCATCGCGAAGTTCATCGCCACGTCCGGGTCGAACACCGCCATCACGACCGCCGGCGTCGAGTAGATGACCGCGAACATCGGCGGAGCGACGACGTCGGCATACCCGGCGCGGCGCGCGCGGCCCGCACGTCGAGGTGCACGGGGTTGGTCTCGCCCACCGCGAGCGCATACTCGCGAATCTTCTCGCGCCCGACCGCATACACCGTTGGCGGATAGGTCTTGCCAATGGCACCGGTCTTCACCGCCATGTCGGCCTCCTTTTCGCGTGCCCTTCGACCGCCCCAGTCTAGGTCCAGGCAGGTCGCTGGCGCCGCGATCGCTTTCGCGAAATCTGGCTGGTCGGCTGAGCCGCGGCAACCACCCTACCCGCCTGCGGGCGCGACTTCTCGAAGCTCGCGTTGAGCGCGCCCGCCCATAGCCAGCTCTCAGCGGTGCCCGCTCGGAGCGCGTCGCTTGGCTCGGTTGCGAGATGGCGGGCTGGGCGTCTCCGTGCGCCCCTCACGCTCCGCCGCCGCCACGAGCTCGCGCATGGACTGCTCAATTCCATGACACAGCACATCGATGTCCTGGGCTCTGTCGTAGTCACCGGTGACGCCGAACCTCAGCCCGCCGTCGTAGGAGAAGATGGCCACTCCGATCCGGACGTGCCCCCCGAGCGGAACGTAGGGGAAGCACTCGAGCATCCGGCATCCGCCCGCGTACAGCGGGCGCTGAGGGCCGGGGACGTTGGTCGTCACCGTGTTGACGCTGCGCTGCGGCATTCTGGTGGCGGCGCGCAGCCCGAGCGCGAGCAACATGGCGGGCGCAAAACCACTGAGACCCACCAGGACGTCGCCCGCCACGGCTTCGCCCGAGCGCTTGAGGTACTCCATCTGCGCCCGCATCGCCGCGAGCCGCGCCACCGGATGCTCGATCCCCACCGGCAGGTTGGCGAAGATCGCAGAGACGCGGTTGTTGTACTCGCCGTGCTCCCCGTTGGAGCGCACGGACACCGGTACAAGGGTTCGCACGTCGCGCTGCGTGGACTCTTCGCGCCCGGCGAGCAGCGCGCGAAAGCCGCCCGCGATGACGGTCAGAACGACGTCATTGACGGTGCCGCCGAACGCTCCGCGGACGCGCTTGACGTCTGAGAGCTGTGACCGCGCCCACGCCCAGCGACGATGGGGACCGATCGGTCCGTTGAGCGACGACGGCGGTAGTGGCGGGACCACACCGGTCATGGACCACAGCCCGCGAGCGGTCGCAGCGGCGGTCCTGGCCGCACGGCCCGGCGAGCGCACCGCGAACCGCACCGAGCGCAGCTGCTCATACGGACTGACCGCCCGCCCGGCAAGCGCCTGGATGGCCAGCTCCGCCCCGGACGGCTGGCGCTCCGGATGCCAATCCTCGGGTGCAGGGAGCTTGGGATCGCGCTCGGAGTCGAGGATCACCGCCAGGAGCTCCGCCCCCGAGACCCCGTCGACCATGCAGTGATGCACCTTCGTGATGAGCCCCCACCGTCCCTCGCTGAGCCCCTCGACGATCCACATCTCCCACAACGGCTTGCCACGGTCGAGCTGCTGAGACATGACGCGCCCGACCAGGTTGCGCAGCTCCTCATCGCCGCCCGGCGGCGGGAGCGCGGTGCGGCGCAGGTGGTAGCCCAGGTTGAAGTGCGGATCGTCCACCCACACCGGCCGGCCGAGCGCGACCGGCACGAAATGGACCTTCTGTCGGTAGCGCGGGACACTCGGCAGGTGCGCCCAGACCATCCGTGAGAGCGCCTCGTACCCCGGCGACGGTCCCTCGAAGATCGCCACCGCGCCGATATGCATGTGGCTCACCGCATCCTCGAGATGCAGAAACGAGGCGTCCTGGGGGCTGAGGCGCTGCATGACCTCCTCCACCGGTCGACGTTGCGAGGACCGCCTAACCGTACCACCGCCACGCGTATGCCAGGCATTGTCGGCGTCGGCCAGCTCTGCGGACCAGGCGATCACCGGTCAGGTGTACCCTGGGACTGATGCGGCGGCCGGCCAGCGAGTTGCGCGAGTGTGTTTCCGGTGCGGTGTCGCTTCGCCTCGGCCGAGCGATCCCAGCGTGTGTGTGGCCGTTGAAGCTCGCCCGGACCGCCGAGGGGATGTCGGCATGAACGCGATCGAGCCGAAGACGGTGACGCTCCATGGCCGCGACGTGAGATACGCCGAGGCGGGCCGCGGTCCCGTGCTGCTCCTGATCCACGGGATGGCGGGCACGTATGAGAACTGGCAGGCGGTGATCGAGCCGCTCGCGCGAGGCCACACCGTGCTCGCACCCGATCTTCCCGGGCACGGCACGTCGGCGCCCGGTGGCGGCGACTACTCCCTCGGGGCTCTCGCCGCCGGCCTGCGCGACCTGCTGATCGCGCTCGGCCATGAGCGCGCCACGCTCGTTGGGCACTCGCTCGGCGGCGGAATCGCGATGCAGTTCGCCTACCAGTTCCCCGAGATCACCGAGCGCCTGGTACTGGTCTGTAGCGGCGGGCTCGGTCCGGAGGTCAGCCCGGTCCTGCGCGCCGCGGCACTCCCGGGCGCAGACCTGTTCATCGCCGCAACAGCTGGGCCAGGACGCATCGCCGGGTCCGCGGTGGCACGCGGCCTGGCGACCGTCGGGCTGCGACCAAACGCTGACGTCGCCGAGGTCGCGCGCGGATACGCGTCGCTCGCCGACCCAGACCGTCGCGCCGCGTTCCTGGCCACGTTGCGCGCCGTCGTCAGCACTGACGGCCAGCGCGTCCATGCCGGCGACCGGCTGTACCTCGCCGAGGGCGTCCCCGTTCTCATCATCTGGGGGGAGCGCGATCCGATAATCCCCGTCCACCACGGTGAACACGCCCACCAGACCATCCCGGGCAGCCGCCTCGAGGTCTTCGACGGGGTCGGTCATCTGCCACAGCTCGAGGCGCCCGGACGCTTCGTCGCGGTGCTCGAGCGATTCCTCGCGGAGACCGAGCCAGCGCAGTGGGACACCAAGCAGTGGCGCGCCCGGTTGGCTGCCGCCAGCGAGGGATAGGAGCGCCGCGAAGCAGCAGGCAGCCCAGCCCGCCGGCGCCGGTTTCACCGTCGATCACCTCTATGCAGTCTCCCAAGCCGCGCTCGGCAGGCGAGGGGGTGCGCCCTACTCAGCGGCTGACAGTGCGTGGCGAGAACTGCAACGTGCGTGCGGCGATCAGCAGGGCCACGCTGCCCCACGCGGCGACGACGAGCAGGTCGG
>PLBZ01000057.1:8699-14815 GCA_003134675.1 Solirubrobacterales bacterium | reverse complement strand
GGCGGTTTCGTGATCGTTCCGCTGATGCAGTCAGACGCCGTAGGCACCTACCACTGGATGACCCACGGGCAGTTCCTCAACGCCGTGGCGCTTGGGCAGGTGACTCCTGGGCCTCTCACTCAGACCGTCGCGGCTGTCGGCTACGCCGCCGGCGGCCTCCCCGCAGCACTCTTGGCCGCGCTCGTCGCGTTCGCGCCGTCGTTCTCTTTCATCCTGTTCGGCGCTGCGCGCTTCGAGCGGCTGCTGCTCGATGAGCGAGTGACCGCGTTCCTTGCCGGGGCAGCCCCTGCCGCGGCCGGGGCGATCATCGGCTCAGCCATCCCACTCGCCGCTGCCCTGAGCGAGACATGGCAGTACTTCGTGCTCGCCGCGGCAGCCATCGCTCTGCTCGTGCTGCGCCGTAGCGTGGTGCTGACCCTGCTCGCCGCCGGCACAGTAGGCGCCGTGGCCGGGCTGCTCGGCGCGCCGATCCCACACTAGATAGATCGCCGATTGGTACATCCAACCGCCACCCGTATGTCACGGCGTACAGTCAGCTCATGTCGAAAGATCATGAGGCACCCGCTCAGCCTCGCGGCGCCAAGCGCGCGGGGCTCTACTTCAGCCACCCGGCGTGCTTGGAGCATGATCCACGGGTGCACATGCCAGAGCACCCGGACACACCGGAGCGCCTCGAGGCGATCGAGCAGGCGTTGGCCGCACGCGACTGGTTGGGCTGGGAGCGACGCACGGCCCCACCGGCGCCAGAGACGCAGCTACAGCTCGTCCACAGCATCCGCCACGTTCAGAGGATCAGGGAACTGTCTTTGGCCGGGGGTGGGGCAATCGACCCGGACACGTTCGTCGGGGAGCCCTCCTACCGCGCCGCACTGCACGCCGCCGGCGGCGCGTGTGAGATGGCAAGAGCACTGATGGCCGGTGAGGCGAGGCTGGGCTTCTGCGGGGTGCGACCTTCGGGGCACCACGCCGAACCGGATAAGGCGATGGGCTTCTGCCTGTTCAACAATGTCGCGATCGCGGCGGAGTTTGCGATCGCAGAGCTCGGCGCCAAGCGGGTCTTCATCCTCGATTGGGACGTTCATCACGGCAATGGGACCGCCGAGGCGTTTCGTCGCCGCTCCGAGGTCCTGTTCGCATCCATTCACCAGTCCGGGATTTACCCCGGTACCGGTCTTATGAGCGACATGGGGTCTGGTCCTGGAGAGGGCTACACGATCAACCTTCCCGTCCCGGCCGGCTCCGAGGAGTTCCTGTGGCTGTCGCTGATCGAGCACATCGTGGTTCCAGTTGCGCAGGCGTTTGAGCCAGATCTACTGCTGATCTCAGCGGGCTTTGACGCTCATCGCGATGACCCGCTTGCGGACGGCCGCCTGGACGGCGCCTCTTTCGCGGAGATGGCCCGCCACGTCCGTGCCCTGGCGCAGCAGCTCGACGTGCCGCTGGGAGCTGTCCTAGAGGGCGGCTATGAACCCACAGCCCTGGCGGAGTGCGTGCGGGAGATGCTCGCCGCGCTCAGCTCCGATGAGCCGCCGCGATCGGCGGCGCCTGAGCCGCTCTTGACATCACGGGCCGCCTCTTATGTAAGTCATTATTGGCCACTGTGAGTGTGCGCGCGTAGTTTTCCGCGTCGAATTGGCGGTCAACCTCGGATGTCCGATCTTGCTGTGTCCACGAGAGTTGGAGATCGTGAGAAGCCCATCTCCAACGCTCCCCTCGAGGCCACGCTAACTGTGTCCGTTGACTCGCCGTCGCGAGCCGAGCTCGTCCATTTGCGCGACGGCTGCTCCGTGACCATACGCCCCGCGACCGCACGGGATGAGCCGGCGCTGCGGTCATTCCTTCAGGGACTGTGCCTGGATGCCCGTCGCCTGCGGTTCTTCACCGGGGCCGCGGACGTCAGCGAGGCAGCGCACTGGGCTGCCTCCACGGGCGCTGACCGTTGCGGACTGATCGCCCATGACGAGACCGGCGTGCTCGTCGGTCACGCCGCCTATATCCAGCTGGATGAGAAGCGTGCGGAAGTCGCCGTCGAGGTCGCCGACCATCTCCACGATCGCGGTCTCGGGACGATCCTGATCGAGCGGCTGGCGGTCATCGCCGAGCAACGCGGGATCACGCTTTTCATCGCCGAGGTGCTCTCTGAAAACCACGCGATGCTGGACGTCTTTCGAGAGGGCTTCGACGGGCTGGTGATCCACCGCGAGGGTCCCGAGAAGACAGTCGAGTTCCTCACGTCGGGCTGGCGGCTGGCGCGGGCGCGTTTTGGTGAGTGCGAATGAGAAAGGGAGATATGAAATGTTTCGCAAGGTGATCGTCGGCTTCGATGGCAGTGACCGCGCACTGGATGTTCTCCTGCTTGCTCAGCCCTACGAGATCACCGACGTTCGAGCTAGAAGGGGTCTTTCTCCAGCGATACCCTGTGCTCATGGATCCTGACCGCGCCCGCCAACTGCTCGCGCGCGAGCGGGAGCGGATCGAGCAGGCGATCACCGGTCTTGGCAGCGAGGACTCTGGAATGGTGGCTGAGCAGGACGAACCCGGCGATCGCGGCTCGGAGAACCTCTACCAGAATGAGTTCGACGCAGGCCTCGCGGAAAGTCTTGCTGACCAGCTCGCGGCACTTGAGCGCGCGGAGGCACGGCTCGCGGCTGGGACCTATGGCCTCTCCACCGAGAGCGGCGAGCCGATTCCCGACGAGCGCCTCAAGGCTCTACCGACGGCCGAGCTGACTGTCGAGGAGCAACAACTCCGCGGGCGTAGCTGACCCGCCACCCGCTCTCACTCTGAGCGATGACGGCCACGGCTCGTGGCGTGCGTAGGCGCTACTCGCCCTGCCCGGCCCAGTACATCTCCGCCTCGGCCTCCATGACGGCCAGGCGGGAGTAGTAGTCCGGGAACTCGTTGAGGTGCGCTCGCGCGATCTTCGCGGTCACCGCTACGTCGTCGTCGGTGACGTTGGTCTCGAGATCCTGCGTGCCGTGCTCGAGCTCGACGTCCATCCCCATCCGAAACTGCCAGATGTCGAACGGCGATGTCACCCAGTCGATGCCGATCCGCTCGCCGGTGACACGGGCCTCCTCAGCCGTGAAGTGGACCTCATTGCTCATGCCACGAACCCTACGCTCAACACGCGGGCGCTGTTGGATTACGCCAACCATCAAGCAAGCCGTGGAAAACCCGGAGCAGTGCTCCGCGAGCAGCCACCGCTCCTGTGCCCTCGTGTCGATAGGCTTGACGAGTCGGGTCGAGTGCTTGGGGGCTGGTTGTGGAGCCGGGAGCTGGTGTCGTATCTCACTGTCGTGTTGTGGTGTGTGGGGCTTCGGCGCCGCGGTTTCGTCTCGCCGGGGGGCTGGGCGGGTGAGCGGGCGGTCGCGGCGGGTGGGCGATCGTCGGCTTGTGGCGATCGGTGAGCGCTATTTCGCGGCGTTGTGCGCCGCGGATGCGCCGACGGTGGAGGCGGTCGTCGCGGAGGCGCTGGGTGCGGGTGTTGCGCCGACGGCTATTCAGGTTCGTGTGATCGGGGCCGCGATGGAGCGGATCGGGGAGCTGTGGGAGCGGGGGGAGTTGACGGTCGCTGATGAGCACGTCGCGACGGTCCTGAGCTATCGGGTGTTGCTGGCGCTCCAGGAGCCGCTGCAGATTGCGCCGCCGCGCTCGCGTGAGCGTGTCGTGCTCGCCGCTGTGGAGGGGCAGGCGCACGTGCTGGGGTTGCGGATGGTCGCNNTGCTGGAGGGCGCGGGCTTCGAGGTGCTCTATCTAGGGGCGGACGTGCCATCCGGCGCGCTGGGAGCGTTCGTCGCCGAGCACGCGCCGGCCGTCACGGGATTGACCTCCACGCAGACGCGCGACGCTCCCCGTCTCGCGGCGGCGATCGTCGCGATCCATGACGCTCACCCCGCGTGCCGGATCATGCTCGGCGGTAACGGCGTGCCGCTGCAGTGGCGCGAGGATCCCTATCCGTGCGTACCCGACGCCGCCGCCGTGCTCGATGCGGTCGAAGGGCTGCTGCACGGCCCGCCCCAGGAGCTGGTGCCGATGATCGCGCAGCTGCACTCAAGCTACGCGAAGGTCGCGCTGTCACTGCCCGCGACCGCGGGCGCCGTGGAGGATGAGCGTCTCGCCGCCGAGGTCGCCGACACGAGTGAGGTCGCCCGACGCTACGCGCGGCTGGCCGCCGAGTACCGCTACCTCGCCTACCNNACAACGCGCTGCTCGTGATCGACGTCGACGAGTTCAAGGAGATCAACGACGACCAGGGCCACGAGGCCGGCGACGCGCTGCTGCGCCAGCTCGGGCAGACAATCCGCGACGCGGTTCGCGCCGGCGACACAGTCGCGCGCATCGGCGGCGACGAGTTCACCGTCCTACTACCGCTGTGCACGCAGACCGAGGCCCGCCACGTCGCCGAGCAGATCCGCACAGCCGTCCTTGAGATGAGCGACGGCGAGGTAACAGTGAGCATCGGCGGAGCTCCACTCGGCACAGACCGGCGCGGCGCGGTGCTCGACGCCGACCGCGCACTCTACGCCGCCAAGGCTGCAGGCCGCAACCGCTCCGAACTCACCGTGCCCTAGCCCGCAGACCGCCAGATGGTCGTTAACTGTCAATGACGTTGACGCTCGTCTTCACTCATACGCCTATGAGAGCAATAGCGGGAGCCAAAGACGACAACGCTGCTTGCTCCCCCTTCGGACGACGAGCAACCATCATGGATCGTCGGTACCGAGCCGTGCTCGTGTTCTTTAAGGAGCGAGCGTATTTGCTCGACCAAACCGTGTCCGACCTCGCGAGCGAGACCACTTCGCCTGGGCGTAGTCAACCCAGCGTGCACTCCCCCGGAGGTCGACGCGGCTGAACTGCCAGCGCTTGCGCGGCTCATCAAGCGCCCCTTAACCGAAGAACAGCTCGGCCGTCTCGTAGAGAGCGGGGTCGAGCAGCTTCGGCTCCCGCAGAGCCTCCTCTAGGTCGACCTCGATGATCTCGGTGCCTCGCAGGGCGACCATCGTGCCGAAGCGGCCGGCTGCAATGGCATCCATCGCGGCCACCCCGAAGCGGGTGGCAAGAACCCTGTCGAAGGCCACCGGAGTCCCTCCGCGCTGCACGTGGCCGAGGATCGTGACCCGAGTCTCATAGCCCGTGTGTGATTCGATCTCGCGCTCCAGCAGCGTGCCGATCCCTCCAAGTCGGGCGTGCCCAAAGGCGTCCGTCGCGGTGCCCTCGCGGGTCTGCAGTGTGCCTTCTCGAGGCGTTGCTCCCTCCGCCACGACGACGATCGAGAAGCTGCGGCCTCGCTCGTGGCGACGGCGCAGGCGGGCGCACACCTCCTCGATGTCAAACGGACGCTCAGGCACTAGGATCGCATCCGCACCACCGGCGATCCCGGCGTGCGTGGCGATCCAGCCGGCGTGGCGGCCCATCACCTCGACGACGATCACGCGGTTGTGGGACTCGGCGGTCGTATGCAGGCGATCCACGGCGTCGGTGACGATCTGCACGGCGGTCTGGAAGCCGAAGGTCATGTCGGTCCCGGCCAAGTCGTTGTCGATCGTCTTGGGGACGCCCACGACTGGGATTCCCTCGCTATGCAAGCGCAGGGCCGCGCCGAGCGTGTCCTCGCCGCCGATCGGGATCAGGGCGTCCACGCCGCGACTCTCTAGCGTGCGACGGATCTTGCCCAGACCGTCCCGTCCTTTAGCGAAGGGGTTGGTACGTGAGGTGCCGAGGATCGTGCCACCGCGCGGCAGGATGCCCGCGGTGCTCTCGAGTGTCAGCTCCAGCGCGTCGTCCTCGAGCAGTCCGGCCCAGCCGTAGCGGAAACCCACGAAGCTATGGCCGCCGTCCGCCAGGCCGCGGCGGACCGCCGCCCGGATGACCGCGTTCAGACCGGGGCAGTCACCGCCGCCGGTGAGCAATCCTACGCGTGCCATTTGGTTCTCCTCTCGGCGCCTTGGACATCCGATTGTCCTTGATCTGCCGTGGAGCTATATCCGTTCTCAGGACTGGTTGACCTTGTGGTTTTGCCGCAATCGATTCGCGGAGATCACCCGATGAGAGACGTGCTGTGGGCTGAAAGCCTTGTATGAGTCAGCGACTGGAGGTGGCTCGTTCTATGTTCA
>PLBZ01000057.1:7776-8685 GCA_003134675.1 Solirubrobacterales bacterium | reverse complement strand
CTTGTCGTGTGCTGCGTGCATCACTTCAAGACGCTGTCGGCGCACCTCGACCCGGCTGAGCCCCACCTTGACCACGCGGCGGCCGAGCGATGCGCAGAGGAAGCGCTCGAGCTTCTCGACAGCCCGCTTGCGGTAAGTCCGCTGCTCGTTGCCGGCCCCAGCGCCGCTGGGGCGCTGCAGAGCACGGCCGAACAGCAGCACGCCGACTTGCTGGTGCTCGGCTCTTCTCATCGTGGAGCTGTGGGTCGGGTGCTCGTCGGGAGCGTGACCGAGGAGACGCTGTATGGATCTCCGTGCCCGGTTGCGGTCGCGCCGGTGGGCTTTCACAGCCAGTCCGGAGGCCCTCATTTGGCTCGCATCGCCGTCGGCTATGACGTTGCAGCCCCTTCTCAGGACGCGCTCAAGGCGGGCGCGGTGCTCGCGTCGCAGACGGGCGCCGAGCTGCGTGTGGTTGCGGTCGCGGACACTGCCGCTGCGCTCGCGGGTGGAGCGAGCCTCGCGATGTCCTATCCCGCGATCGTCAAGGCTCGCCTGGAGGCGGCCGAGGAGGGCGTTGCGCAAGCACTCGCCGGGCTGGGAGAGGGCATCTCGGCTTCCAGCGAGGTTCGTGACGGTATGGCTGCCGAGAAGCTGCTGGAAATAACGCACAGCGTGGATCTGCTGGTGCTCGGCTCGCGCGGCCGTAGCCCTGTGCGTCGGCTGGTGCTGGGCAGCGTCTGTGACGCGGTCGTGCGCGCCGCGGCGTGCCCCGTGCTGGTCATCCCGCCCGCCGTGGAGGCCGAGGGTGTCGCGCAGCGGGAGAGCGATGTGCTCGCAGGGTCGTGAGCGAGCGAAGCCCAGCTCAGCCTGGGGTTCTCCTCAACCCACCGGTAGACGATTTGTCTTCGTGGCGGGTGCCTCGGCCATCGC
>PLBZ01000057.1:0-7749 GCA_003134675.1 Solirubrobacterales bacterium | reverse complement strand
ATCTTGCGCAGCTTGACGGTTACCACGCGACGGTCGCGAGACTGCATCGGGTTGAGTGAGAACATCATGTCGCCGATCACGAGCCGCCCGTCCGGCTTGAGGACCCGCCTGGCCTCGGCGAGAGCGCGGTACTTGTCGGCGTGACGCAGCTCGTGCAGGCAGTAGTTGGAAATCACCAGGTCGGCGACCCCATCGACAAGCGGAAGGCTGACGGCAGAGGCCAACACGGCCTCGACGTTGTGGAGGGCTGCACTGGCTGCCTTGACGCGTAGATACTCAGTCATCGCTGGCGAGCTGTCGATCGGCTGTGCAACATGGTCTCGAGCACCAGCAGCACGGTTGTCACCATCCGGATGATATCTCGCGGCGCATGGCGGGATGCCCCACTCGGAGGCACGCCATGAGGGGCTCTGTGTATGAGATAGCTCCGCAGCGCGGGAAGCGGATCGTCACCATGACGGGGTGCGTCTCGTGGGATTGCAGCTGTCGACACTGGCTGCTCTGGCCGCGATGCACCCTCACGCCCGTGGCCCGGGAGTCGACTACATCGGCGTGTTCCTGGCGTCGATGGCGAGTTGGGCGGCGCTTCCGGGTCCCGGTGAGGCGGCCCTGATCGCTGCGGGTATCTCGGCCGCACATGGCCACCTCGACCTGGTGTCGGTGGTCGCAGTCGCCTGGGCCGGCGCCACCACCGGAGGAGCCGCCGGGTGGATCGTCGGCGTAAAGGGCGGCCGGGGGCTGCTGACGGCACCTGGACCGCTGTACCAGCTGCGCCTCGCGCTGATCGCGAGAGGCGATCGCTTCTATGAGCGTTATGGTCCGGTGGCGGTGCTGTTCACGCCGTCGTGGATCGCCGGGACTCACGACATGCGCTGGTCGCGATTCCTGCCCGCCAACGCAATCTCGGCGCTGACCTGGGCGCTGTCAGTGGGTGTTGGCGCCTATCTGGTGGGGCCGTCGATCGCCGACATCGCGGCCGACGCAGGCCTGGCCGGCGCGCTTCTCCTCGGCGCGCTATCTGTGCTCGCCGCCGGGGTGCTGCTTTGGCGTCGGTCCTACAAGTCGGCGTAGCGGGACTTCAGTTCGCGACGATCGCGAGGAAGTCCCGAGCGTCCGGTTCGAGCAGTTTGCCCGAGATCCCGAGCTGCCCCGGCACGACCGGCACGGGCACGGGGCCGCTTGGATGGTGGGGGTAGAGGTAGCCGGCCACCCAATCGGGGTTGATGTCGAGCTCGACCGCACGCACTGCACCGGCAGCGATCAGCGCAGCGGCGAGGCCGGCGGGCGAGAGCTGCTCTGCGGCGGCCCACACGAGTTGCCCGTTCGCGGTGATCCCGAGCCCGGAGCGAGCGACGAACGTGCGGGAGCCGATCGTTTCACCCCAGCACGCGATCAGGCAGTTCGAGACGCTCGCCGCGGCGACGCCGCGATCGACGAGCAGCCGCTGGTTCTGCAACACCGAGAAGACGGTCTTGCTGACGCGTGGCACGCCCGCGCGCCACGCGCCGATGTCGGTCGTCCCATCGGTGTAGGTGACGATCGACGCGAGTCCGGCCTTGAGCGCGACCGCGACATGACCACCGGATATGAAACCCACGCCGCGGTAGGTGAGCTTGAACCCGCCGTTGACCGCGGCGATCAGCAGATGGATCTCGCGCGGGGTGATCTTGTCACCGTAAGTCCAACCACTCACACCACCGTCACTCGAACCGGCGTGCAGCGTGAGGTGCACGAGGCTCTGGTCAAAGCGCATCAGGGTCACACCGGACCGCTGCGCGACCCACGCGCCGGGCTGCCCGCGAAGCCGCGCCACCACCTTCCAGCTCGTCGTGAGCTGCCCCGGCCCCGTCACCAGCAGCCGCGGCACGGGGCGCGTGCGAGTTGCCGCCAAACGCCTGCTCTTTGCTTCTACGCTCGCCGCACCCGCACGCTGCCGACCCGACTGACCAACGCTCGCGCTGACGTACGCGCCCGCGACGAGGACCACCACGACAGTCACCAGGACGCCGAGCCGTCGCCGAGCGTGCACACGCCGGATATCTCTCCGCATCACCAGATTGACGCCTACCGCCCTACGTGCCAACTAAACGCGCGGTGAGAATACTCTCATCGCGCGATACGAAACGCGAGGAGCGGTTACAGGGCGGGCTCAGTAGGGTTCTTGATGTGCTTCGCGAACGCTTCTTGCACTGGGTGTAGCCGCGGCCGAGCCGGTCGCCTCACCGATCCTCACCGCGAGGTCCTGTGCCGCCCACTCCTTCCCCACGCCCATCCGATCGCCCAAGCGAACGAGCCGCCCACCGCAGGACCGCTGAGCGCGACCGGGCCAGGCGCAGCCGCGTCATCCGGCGCCAGCGTCTTTTGGCGTTCGGGGTCATCGCGCTCGTAGCTACAGCCGTCGCGCTGAGCGTCGTCATGGAGACCAGCAGGCCGGCGCGGCATGGCACTGCTCCCGGTCAGAGCACGAACGTGACGAGTACCCCGGGTGCGAAGCCCGTGCCGTCGTCGTTCGCGGTTGGGCTTCGCGTGCTGCACCTCCTCGACACCAGTCGCACGATCACGCTCCCGAATGGAGCGAGCGAGCCACGGCCGCTGGTCACGGATGTCCGCTACCCGGCGCTCGGAGCGACCAACCGAACCGATCTCCCCAACGCCCCCGCGGCACGGGCTGACGGGCCGTTCCCACTTGTCATCTTCGGACATGGCTTTGCCGTCACCCCAGCGCTCTACGCGGGGCTGCTGCAGAGCTGGGCACGGGCCGGATATGTCGTCGCGGCGCCGGTGTTCCCGCTGGAGAACGCCGACGCTCCCGGCGGGCCGGACGAGTCGGACCTCACCAATCAGCCCGCCGACATGAGCTTCGTCATCTCAGAAATGCTGGCGGCCGCCAGAACCAGCGCGGGCCCGTTTGCCGGACTCATCGATCCCACGCAGATAGCCGTCACCGGCCAGTCCGACGGCGGCGACACCGCCCTCGCTGTGGCCTACGACCCCACCTACCGCGACACGCGGGTCGACGCCGCGGTGATCCTGTCGGGCGCAGAGATACCGGGCATCGGCGGGTTCACATTTCCCGCCGGGAGCCCGCCGCTCCTGGCCACACAGGGAACAGCCGACACCGAGAACCCGCCGAGCGCCACGAACGCGTTCTTCGACATCGCACCGCGGCCGAAGTACCTGCTCCGTCTCTTCGGGGCGGAACACCTCCCGCCGTACTCCGATCAGCAGCCACAGCTCGGAATCGTCGAGCGAGTAACAATCGCGTTCTTCGACGGTTACCTCAAGCACAGGGCCGGGGCGCTAAAGCGACTCGTCTCGCTCGGAAGCGTCCCCGGAACGGCGTCGCTGCTCGCCGAACCCTAAGAAGATTTTCACCCGGTTGCACCCACGAGGTTCCAGTACAGCTCGTCCGTCCTAAGACGATTCTCACCAGATCTTTCTTGACCGGTTAAGCACGGAGGTGAATCTACGCATCGAGCGATCGTGCACCGTGCAAATCAGACCCAACGAGCAGCCTCACGCACCGGGCTTCGGATTGAGCGCAGGAGCGCATCTGCCCCTCGCCCGGTTGCCGGCTGCCTGGCTGTCACCTTGGCCGGGGCTGCGATTGGCCTATCTCTGTGGACCTCGTTGTTCTCCGCTCCAGCGTCACCGCCCCGTGTATCCAGCGTGGCAAGTCGCGGTTGCCCCACCGCCGCCGCGGCGTCTCGCGCCAGCAAGGCTTTCAACGCCGCCAGGGCGCGCTACCTCACCGAGTCACGGGGCATGGTGATACACGCCGATCTGCGACAGATCGCACACGACAGGGTCCTGCTCGGAGCTTTGGCCGCCGGCAACCTCGGTGCCGCGCTGGCCGAGGCGAATCGCCAGCTGGTCAGACACGTCGTACGGATCAGGGTGCTGCGAGGCTCGCGAGTGGTGGTTGACGCCAACCCAACCTCGTTCGACGTGGCGGGCTCTGGCATGGACCTGCAAGCCCCCAACGGCAGGAGCCTCGGTCGCCTCCAGATAACGGTTCAGGACGTGATCGGCTTCATCAAGCTCGTGCACAAACTAAACGCCGCCGACGTGGTCGTGCGTGGCACCCTCGGGGACATGCGGACCTCGCTTCCGGCCGCCGCAAAGCTGTCGCTGCCGCTGTCTGGATGCACGCAGATCGGGGCGCACACGTACGTCGTGCGCTCGCTCAAGGAGACGAGCTTCACAGGCGAGCCGCTGACCATCTGGCTGCTGAGCGCCAAATAGTTGATGGGAACCCCGCAAGAGCGACGTCGTGTCGCGAGTCGTCTACGCCTGCGGCCGCCAGCGCCAGCTCGCCGCCTCGATCGGGCTCATCCTGCTCGCGGGCGTGGTGGCCGTCCTGAGCTCGGGTGGGGGCTCATCGCGCGCCCACCGCGCAGCCCCACGTGTCAAAGTCGTGGTTTCGGGCGGACCGCTGGCTCCGGCCTCTGTTGGAGGCCGCGCCGCGCTGTGGGCAGCCAAGAACGTCGTTGGGTCCCAGCCCGGCACGAGGGCCGCATACGAAGCTGCTTCCAAGCTCTCCGGGATGCCCGGCTACCTGCTGATCGCCGACCGGGCAACAACCGTATCCTCGTCATCGACGCCCACCACAAGATTGTCTTTCGCTACCCCACCGCGGCCGACCTGGCGGCCGGACGGCGCTTGTTCTACAACGACGACACGTTCGAGCAGGCCGGACAACTCCTCATCGCCGGCGGACACGACCCAGCCGGACACATCCACAAGACAATCCTGACACTAAGCCCCCAGCCGGGATAACGACGCGCCTCCGGTCAAGGACGGTCGCCCTCAACTGATCGAAGGTTCTCGCGGCTGACACCGGTGCTCCCAACGGGTGTCTCAGCTATCGCGATGCCGCCCTCGTGAGCCAGCATTTCGACCCGGACGTTATGAAAGCCGGATCTCGTCAACGCTTCGTGCCACCATGCGGCGTTGGCCGGATGCTCCCAGCGTCCGGTGGCCAGGCGCGCGGCGTTCTTCAGCAACCTCCACACGCCAGGGAGTCCTCGACGTGCGATCTTGCGCAGCTTGACGGTTACGACGTGACGGTCGCGGGTCTGGATTGGGTTCAGCGAGAACATCATGTCACCTATTACGAGCCGCCCGCCCGGCTTCAGGACACGCCTGGCCTCGGCGAGAGCGCGGTACTTGTCGGCGTGACGCAGCTCGTGCAGGCAGTAGTTGGAGACCACGAGATCGGCGACCCCGTCGACAAGCGGAAGGCTGACGGCGGAGGCCAGCACGGTTTCGACGTTGTGAAGATCTGCGCTGGTCGCCTTGACGCGTAGGTAGTCGCGCATCGCGGGCGAGCTGTCGATCGCCCACACACGAGCGACTCGTCCGGCCAGAGCCAAGGACAGAAGACCCGTGCCAGAGCCCACGTCAACGATCGTGTGCTCCGCCTGCGGCTCTGCCAGCTCAATTATGCGGTCGCGCAGGGCGCAAAACCCAGCGCCGCGTGCGACGAGCTCAGCCTCGCCGACGCGCGCATCCCAGTCCCTGGAGGTCGAGAACACCCCCTCATTCTTTATAAACCCTCTAAGTTCAGGTTAACTACCCGAGTAGAGTTTTCTCATCTTCGCCCGGAAGCCGGTGAACGCCCAAGCGCCCGACGTTCAGTTTTCACCGCCCATGGCCACCTCACGAGGCGGCCAGGCGCGACGTTGGCATCACCGCGTTGAGAGACGTAGGACGCTGCGGTTGCTGAAGCCCATCGCCCAGCTCGCCCAGCAGCTGGGTGTCCCATGTGCGGTACTTCACACGAGCTGCATAAGAAGCACGGTAGATACCGCGACGCCCGAACAGCTCCAGGAAGCGGTGCAGTCGTTCCTGGATGGCACCGCAGCGATCTCCAAGCGGAAGCTGAACGAGGCGGTTCACGCCGCTCGCCCACGCCCTCACGCTCACGGCAGCGCCCCAGGGCTCTCCCTCACGCCAACCTCCAGCGAAGCACTTGTGCAGGCGCGCTCCACCGCACCGCAGCTACCCTTCCGGCTTGAGTATCCGCGCGTGCGCGACGCATACGCCGGCGCCGGACCCGACACGCTGCTCCACTATGACATCCGCGATCAGCAAGGTCACCTTCACCCGACCTACGTGATCGTCATCGACCGCGGAGATCTAGGCGAATTCTATGACGTCCAAGGAAGCACCTGGACCGACTCGCCCCTGCTGGGCGACCCGAGTCAGACCGTCCAGATCGGCTCGCGAAACTACAGCCTCCAAACGCCGAGATCGCCGACCGACTCGTGATCTCAGAGGCCACCGTCAAGACACACGTAGGACGCATCCTCGGCAAGCTCAGCCTCCGTGACCGTGTCCAAATCGTCGTGTTCGCCTACGAGCAGGGACTCATCGCGCCAACGGCATCACCCCATGCGTAAGCTGCGGTCGCCCAGTATCGCACCAGATGAGTGATCTCTCACCAGTGCCTTAGCTGGGATTTTGTTCTGACGGAGAATATGACTGCATTCATCCCACCTAAGAGATGCTGGCCTGCGCAGGCTCGTACTCACCAAGCGCTAATACAGCAGCCCTGTCGTGGCCGCCGCCCGGGCCGGAACGAACTGTGAAAGTACTCACGAATGGGATCGAAGAATCACGTAAGATTACCTTGATGAACGGTTCCTCCGAGCAGCGTGTCCTAGCACGCCCAGAGTCGCCCGCCACCTGGCGCACGAGCGGCCACGAGGCGCAGGTGTTCGTCGATGACAGCGGACGTCGCGCCCTGGGCGTGCGGCTTGTCTGCTTCGCGATCGCCGCGCTCTGCGCAGTCTGGCTCACGGGACTCGTGGTCGGGATGGTGGGCTTCTCCGGCTTTGCCACGCCCCGTCTGGCGGCCCTGGCGCAGGGGAGCGTCACGCACCGCACGAGCGCGCCCCTGGCTCTGGCCGACGTCGAGGAGACGGGGAGCGCCTCCTCGATCGGGCGCGCTCGCTATCAATCGATCGCGGCTAGGCCGGCATGCGCGTCCTATCGCGCTGGAGCAGGGACGCCGCCGGGACGGCGCAGGACGGCGCTTCACTCGGCCTGTCTGATCCAGCTAGCGGCCGCCGATCAGCACCGCGACGTAGTCTCTGCCTGAGATGAGCGCCGGTCGCCCTGGCCGGTCGGCGCGGTCGGTCTTTCGGGCTCATCACGTGATCGTGGGTTTCTGCATGGCGATGGTGGTCGTGCTGCTGCTCGTGGACGGGATCACGACCAAGACGTTGGGGGCGTCCGGCACGGACGCGCCGAGTGCCGCCGCGCCGCTCGCCGCCTCGGGGCCGATTCTGGTCTCCGACGGTCACGGAGGTCTCGTCTCGCGGGCCCCCGCGCCAGGGAGGCGAATCGCGTTGACGTTCGACGACGGGCCGAGCGCGAGGTGGACGCCGCGGATCCTGTCGATCCTCGAGCGCGCGCACGTCCCCGGCACCTTTTTTGAGATGGGTAGTAACGCGGTGCGCGCGCCCGCGCTCACCAGGCGGATCGTGCGTGACGGCTTCGAACTCGGCAACCATACGTTCACCCACCCCGACCTGGCGACGATTCCGGCCTGGCAACGCGATCTCCAGCTCGGGATGACCGAGAGCGCCTTCGGTGGCATCGTCGNNCTCCAGACCCGCTTGGTGCGCCCGCCGTACGCCTCGACCCCCGATGCGATCACGCCCAAGCAGATCGCTGCGTGGGGGCAGATCGCGGCCAAGGGCTACACGATTGTCGTGACCAACTACGACACGCGCGACTGGG
>PLBZ01000059.1:2260-4838 GCA_003134675.1 Solirubrobacterales bacterium | reverse complement strand
CAGGACCGAGACGTTTCAGCCCGTCCGGCCCGCTTTCGCGGGCTTATCGGACGGGCTGAAAGTTCGGCCTGCTTAGCGGCGCCTAGCCGCGAGGCAAGACGGCGAACGCGATAACTGCATATTGCAGTGCGGCAGCAGCGAGCACGAGCGCGTGGAATACCTCGTGGTAGCCGAACACCTTNNTGGAAGACCTCGTGGTAGCCGAACACCTTCGGCCAGGGATTCGGTTTGCCGCTCGCGTAGATGACCGCACCCACGACGTACAGTACGCCGCCGGCTGCCAGCCCCGCCACTCCCAGCCATCCGATCGCCGCGGGCAGCTCGCCGAAGACCGCGGCCGATACCAGCCCGAGCGCTACGTACACCGCCGCGAACAGCC
The DNA here is from genome assembly GCA_003134675.1 of Solirubrobacterales bacterium. GTDB lineage: Bacteria > Actinomycetota > Thermoleophilia > Solirubrobacterales > Solirubrobacteraceae > Palsa-744. The sequence goes on along the minus strand of PLBZ01000059.1, from coordinate 4,459 downwards.
ACTTGGGCGCATCGATCCAGGCGAGCTTGAAGATCACGCCGCCGAGCGCTCCGGCCCACAGCACGATCAGGATTACGTCCGCCAGCGATCCCTTGAGCGCGAGCAGCGCCACCGGTGTGTACGTGCCGGCGATCAGCACGAAGATCATCGAATGGTCCAGCCGCTTCATCCAGCGCCGAGGCCCCGGGCGCCAGGTCACACGGTGGTACAGCGCGCTCGTCCCCAGCAGCCCCGACACCGCGAAGGCGTAGATGACGGCCGCAACGCGCGCGCGCCCGTCGGAGGCCGCCAGGATCAGGCCGACGCCGCAGGCCAGCGAGAGGAAGAACGCGTACTGGTGCGAGACCCCTCGCAGCCGAGGCTTGACTGGCGCCTTCATGGCCCCCAGCGCCGTGGGTATCGCAACCGGGCTCACATAGGGAAGGTAGCGCCGCCAGGCGCCCTTGTCACGTGCCCGGTGTCTGGATCGCGGGCCTGCCCTCGCCGGGATCGGGCTCTGCTCCGCGGCCGGACACGGCGCCGGCAAGCTTCTCCCGGGCGCGCTCGGGCGTCACCCTGACGACGTCCGAGGCCAATCCGATGCGAGCCAGCGCAAGGATCAGCCAGCCGGAGGGGTCGAGCTCGTACCAGCGCAGCCCGTGGAAGGCGGACTGAGGGAAGGCGTGGTGGTTGTGGTGCCAAGCCTCACCGAGCGATGGGAGCGCAAGCCAGAAGACGTTGGTCGACTCGTCGTCGGTATCGAAGCGGCGGCTGCCGAAGAAGTGGCAGATCGAGTTGATGCTCCACGTGATGTGGTGCACGAGGAAGATTCGCACGAGGCCGGCCCACAGCAGGGCGGACAGGCCCCCGTCGACGAGCGAGCCCCCGCTCAGTGCTAAGCCCAGCAGGAACGGCAGCACGAGGCTACCCAGGGCGATCAGCGGAAAGGAACGGTTGATGCGCCGCATGATCGGGTCTTCGACGAGATCACGGGCGAACCGTTTCGAGGACGCCTGGCCATGGGTGGAGAACAGCCAGCCCGTATGGGCGTGCCACAGTCCGCGAATCATGCCCGCGAGGCCGGCGCCTTGCCCCGTGTGGGGGCTGTGGGGGTCACCGTCTTCGTCGGTGAACGTGTGGTGCTTGCGATGATCGGCGACCCAGTCGATCACCGGTCCCTGCAACGACATCGAGCCCAGCACCGCGAGCGTGTACCGCAGCCATGGACGCGTCTGGAACGCCCGATGTGTCAGCAGGCGGTGGAAGCCGACCGTAACCCCTACCGCGGTCAGTAGATACATGACCGCAAAGATCGCCAGGTCGCGCACGCCGAGGAACCGGTTCCACAGCAGGGTCGCGGCCACGATCACACCGAGGAACGGAACCACGACAGCGACGATATTCACGTTGCGCTCCAGCCGAGTCATCTGTCCGGTGATACCCGTTTTCCGGGTCTCGGTTACAAAGCAAGCCATCCGGCCCGCTGAGGCGGGTCTTGAAACCCATCAGGAAATCTGCCACACTTGCACTTAGATTTATAGAACATCTTCTAAGGAGTAATTCCACATGGCCAAGACCATAGGCATCGATCTCGGCACGACGAACTCGTGCATGGCCGTGCTCGAGGGCGGCGAGCCGACCGTCATCGAGAACTCCGAGGGCGGTCGCACGACCCCCTCCGTCGTCGCTTTCACGGCCTCGGGCGAGCGGCTCGTGGGCACCGTCGCCAAGCGCCAGGCCGTCACCAACCCGCAGAACACCGTCTTCTCGATCAAGCGCTTCATGGGCCGCAAGGAGGCCGAGGTGCGCGAGGAGGAGTCGATCGTTCCCTACAAGGTCGTCTCCGGGCCCAACGGCGACGCACGCGTCGAGGCAGGTGGCGAGCAGCACTCCCCGCCTGAGATCTCGGCGATGATCTTGCAGAAGCTGAAGACCGACGCCGAAGCGTATTTGGGCGAGGCGGTCGACGGCGCGGTGATCACCGTCCCCGCTTATTTCAACGACGACCAGCGCCAGGCGACCAAGGACGCGGGCAAGATCGCGGGCCTGGACGTCAAGCGCATCATCAACGAGCCGACCGCCGCATCGCTTGCTTACGGCCTTGACAAGGAGTCAGACCAGACGATCCTCGTGTTCGACCTCGGCGGCGGCACCTTCGACGTGTCCGTCCTGGAGATCGGCGACGGCGTGTTCGAGGTCAAATCGACCAATGGCGACACG
>PLBZ01000059.1:0-2242 GCA_003134675.1 Solirubrobacterales bacterium | reverse complement strand
CTGCCGTTCATCACCGCCGATTCCTCGGGACCCAAGCACCTCGACACGCGCCTCACGCGCGCCAAGCTCTCTGAGCTGACGGCGGACCTGCTGTCAAAGATCGTCGCGCCGGTGCGCCAGGCGATCGATGACGCCAAAGACAAGGGCGTCAAGGAGATCGAGCACGTTGTGCTCGTCGGCGGCATGACGCGGATGCCGGCCGTGCAGGAGAAGGTCAAGGAGCTCACGGGCAAGGAGCCCCATCGGGGAGTCAACCCCGACGAGGTTGTCGCCGTCGGCGCCGCGATCCAGGCGGGCGTGCTCGCCGGCGATGTCAAGGATGTGCTGCTGCTCGACGTCACCCCCCTGACGCTCGGGATCGAGACCAAGGGTGGCGTGATGACGAAGCTGATCGAGCGCAACACGACGATCCCGACGCGTAAGGGCGAGGTGTTCTCGACCGCCGAGGACAACCAGCCTTCGGTTGAAATTCATGTGCTGCAGGGCGAGCGCGAGATGGCCGCCTACAACAAGTCGCTGGGCAAGTTCCAGCTCACCGGCATCCCTCCCGCCCCAAGAGGCATCCCGCAGATCGAGGTCGCGTTCGACATCGACGCGAACGGCATCCTCAACGTCTCCGCCAAGGATCTGGGAACGGGTAAGGAGCAGAAGATCGAGATCAAGGCCGGGTCGGGACTATCCGACGAGGAGATCAAGAACATGGTCTCCGACGCGGAGTCCCACGCCGAGGAGGACCGTCGCGCGCGCGAGCTCGCCGAGGCGCGTAACAACGGCGAGAACGCCGCCTACCAGGCCGAGCGCCAGCTGGCCGAGCTGGGCGACCAGGTCGACGCCGACTCCAAGGAGCGGATCGAGGCCGCGATCAAGGAGGTCCGCGAGACGCTCGAGTCCGATGACCCTGCCGCGATCAACGCCAAGACCGAGACGCTCCAGACCGCGTTCCACGCGGTCTCCGAGGCGATGTACCAGCGCGCCCAGGAGCAGCAGGCCGCGGCCTCACCCGGAGCCGATGGCACGGCGCCCAACGGCGCCGGCGCGTCCTCAGATGAGGAGGACGTGGTCGACGCCGAGGTAGTCGACGAGCCGAAGGCATAGCGCGATGACCGACGCCGAGCAGACGGTTGAGGAGCAGCCCGTGCAGGACACCGAGCCGGAGGTGGACCAGGAGAGCGATGAGCAGGCGCTCCAGGGCGACGTCGATGAGCTGGTCGTGCTCGCCGCCCAGCGCGATGAGTACCTCGCACTCGCGCAGCGCACGCAGGCGGACTTCGAGAACTACCGCAAGCGTGTCGCGCGCGAGTCCTCGCTGGCACAGGAGCGTGGCGTGGCGAAGCTCGCCAAGGAGCTCCTGCCGGCGCTCGACAACCTCGACCGTGCGCTCGACGCGGCGGCCCAGGACGATCCGCTGCTCGATGGCGTGCGGCTCGTGCGCTCGGAACTGAGCACCGCGCTTGCGCGCATCGGCGTCGAGTCCTTCTCGCCCGAGGGCGAGACATTCGATCCGGCGCTGCACGAGGCGATGGCCCAGCAGCCCATCGAGGGCGCCGACTGCGGGACCGTGGTCGAGGTCTACCAGCCCGGCTACCGGCTGGGCGCGAACGTGATCCGCCCTGCGCGGGTGCTCGTCGCCGCGTAGCAGAGGATTCGGCATGGCATCGCGTCCGGACTACTACAAGACGCTCGGGGTTGATCGCAAAGCGAGCGCCGAGGAGATCAAGAAGGCCTACCGCAAGCTGGCGCGTAAGTATCACCCCGACCGCAACCCTGAGGACAAGCAGGCCGAGGAGCGCTTCAAGGAGGTCTCCCAAGCCAACGACGTGCTCGGGGATCCCGAGAAGCGAAAGCTTTACGACACCAACTCTGGACCCTTTGCCACCGGCGGAGGGGCGGGTGGGCCCGGATCGGGCTTCGGCGGCTTCGGAAACTTCGACTTCGACGCCTCCTCGATGGGCGACATCCTCTCCAACCTGTTCGGCGGAGGATCCGGTCGCCCGGGAGGCAGAACAGGTTCCGGCGGGCGCAGCGCGCGCCAGCAGCGTGGCGCCGATTTGGAGGCGCAGGTCTCGATCTCCTTCGACCAGGCGATCGCGGGCGCGCAGATCCCGCTTGCAGTGCCGATGCGAACGGCCTGCGGGACCTGCCACGGCACCGGCGCCAAGCCCGGCACGACCCCGACGGTCTGCCCTCGCTGTGAGGGTCGGGGGATCGAGACGCAGGGACAGGGCATGTTCTCGATCTCCCA
>PLBZ01000062.1 GCA_003134675.1 Solirubrobacterales bacterium | reverse complement strand
AGGCCCTGGACGCGGGGCGTCCGGATCTGCTCGCGCGCGTGGTCTTGGGGGCTGAGTGGCAGGATCGCGACAAGGACCGATCGAAGCCCGGCCGGCAGCTCCTCGACGATGCTCTGCAAGAGACGCTGCGCATGATGCGCGAGGAGGTGCTTGCAAGCGTTGCGCGTATCGGTGGCCGTCTCGGCGAGCTGCGGCTGGACACCGACCTGGACATCTCTCACGGGGTGGTGCGCTACCTGGAGTTGCTGAAGCTCGCCGCCCTCGTGCAGCGCCCTACGGGGCAAGATGTGGCGGAGGCGCTTGCCGATATCAACGCCCGTCTGCTCGCCGCCACGACCCCGCTCCAGCGTGAGATCTTCCAGACATCTCCACTCGACGAGACGCTGCTGGCCGACCGCTCGGAGATCGGCGGTCACGACGACCGTGCCCGCGCGCAGGCGATTGCCCCGCGCGAAGCATCCTCGCTTGGACCGTTCCTGCCACGCAAGGGGATCGGTTTGGCACTGTCGGCCTCAGACATCGAGACCTATCGGAGCTGCCCGCTGCGGTACAAGTTCGCGCGCGTTTTGCGCATTCCCTCCGACCAGACATTGCACCAGCGCTTCGGGATCGTCGTCCATCAGGTGCTCGAGCGCTATCACTCCGCCTCCGGGGAGACGCTCGAGCAGCTGATGGAGCTGCTCGAGACGAGCTGGCGGAAGGGCGGCTTTGGCGTTAGCGAGCAGGAGCGCCGGCTGCGAACGAAGGCTCGCGCTGCGCTCGAGCGATATCACGAGCGGCTGCACGATCAGGACTCAGAGCCGGTGTGGTTTGAGCGCCCATTCGCCTTCCGGCTCGGGCCCCATCACCTGCGCGGTCGGGTCGATCGTGTCGACCGCTTGGCGGGGGGAAACGGGAATGAGTATGAGCTGATCGACTACAAGACCTCCCGGCCAAAGAGCGTCGCGCAGCTGAAAGACGACATTCAGCTGTCCCTTTACGCGCTCGCCGCGCGTGAGTCATGGCAGCTCGAGGCTTCACAACAGGCCTACTACTACGTGCTCGATGACCTGAAGGTGCCCGTTCCGCGGGACGACACCGACACGGAGTGGGTGAAGGACACAGTGCTCGCAGTCGGCGAGGGCATCCTTGGCCAGCAGTTCGAGCCGACTCCCTCTCACGCGGCCTGCTCGATCTGCGACTACCGCATCGTCTGTCCCGCGGCGGAGAAGTAAACCTACTTTCCGTCGGCCCCGCGCTGGCGCAGGAAGCGCTGGAATTCACGCGCGAGGACGTCCCCCGAGGGAACGTCCTCGGATGTGATCTCCTCCTCTTCGCTCTCAGCGGCTCGCTCGAGCCGTTCGACGAACGCCTGAATGTCCGGGTCACTCTGCACCGCTAGTCCCACCTGGCGCTCGTAATCGGTGGCCGCCACCTCCAAGTCGGAGACGTCCACGGAGACGCCGATCAGACCTTCCACCTTGCGTAGGAGTGCCAGCGCCGCCTTGGGATTGGTGGCGGCGGCTACGTAGTGTGGGACACCCGCCCACAGGCTCGCTGAGGGCAGCCCCGCGTCTAGGCAGGCGCTGTGCAGGACGCCCACGATCCCGGTGGGCCCCTCGTAGCTCGAGGGTGCCAGTCCCAAGCGCTCCACCAGCGAGGGATCTGACGCGAACCCGGTCATGGTCACCGGGCGGGTGTGGGGTACATCGGCGAGCAGCGCGCCCAGCGAGACGACCATCTGCACGCCCAGTGCTTCGGCGAGCTCGACCAGGTGCGCGCTAAAGGCGCGCCAGCGCATGGACGGCTCGGTGCCTTGGACGAGCACGAGATCGCGCGGCGCCCTGGGCGCGAGCGCCTCGAAAACCTCGACTGTCGGCCACACGATCTCACGCGCGCCCTCCTCGGTGAGCTGAATGCTGGGACGATTTGCCTGGAAGTCGTAGAACTCCTCCGAGTCGATCCGCGCAAAGCGGCGGGCATTAAGCGAAGCGGCCAGGAAGGAGACAGCGCTCGAGGCGGCGTCTCCGGCGTCGTTCCAACCCTGGAATGCGCAGACCATGGCCGGGGCCCTGAGGCCATCGGGACGGCGGTCCCAGATGAGAGGCTGCATCCGAACCACCGTACATGATGAGCCGATGACCTCGGTCGGCAGCGATTCGCAAACGGACGTCCTCCAAATCCAGATCTCCACGCTTCGTTTCGAGCAGGAGGTGGAGGGTGTCTTCGCGTGCACCCGTAAGGAACGTCAGATATCTCGCGCGGGCACGCCCTACCTGACGGTCGAGCTGCGCGACAGCACGGGGACGATCCTCGCGCGCGCTTTTCGCGACGCCGACGTGCTCGCCGGGCGCTTCGAGCGGGGCGAGCTGGTGCGGATTCACGGACGGGTGGAGCGTTTTCGCGACGAGCTCCAGATCGCGCTGGGAACGATCTCACGCGCGGAGGGCATCGAGGCCGACCCCGCCCGCTTTCTGCCCGTCGCCTATCGCAACCTCGACGAGCTCGAAGGCTTCCTGGAGCACCTCGCGCGGGAGGTGTATGACCCTGGATTGAAGGGGCTGCTGGAGCGCCTGCTGGGTGATCGGGGGCTGCGCGCGGAGATACGCCGCGCGCCCTGCTCGCTGCCGGCGCTTGGACCAGGCTCCGGTCGAGCGGGCTCGGGACGTTCCTCCTCTCACCATGCCTATCTCGGCGGCCTACTCGAGCACACCGTCGCGGTGGCGAGCATGGCGCTCGAGCTCTGCATACTGCACCCGAGCCTGGACCGCGATCTGCTGCTGAGCGCAGCGATCGTCCACGACCTGGGCAAGACCCGCGAATTCGTCTACGGCGCGGAGATCGCGCGCAGCCGAGAGGGACAGTTGCTGGGTCACATAGAGCTGGGTCTGCGCCTGCTCGCGCTCCACGCCCCCCAAACGCTCGAGGATGAGCGTCGGCTCGCGCTCGAGCACTGCGTGATCCTCCATCACGGAGCCGACATGGCCGCCGGGCAGCGCTTTGCCTCTGGAGAGGCGCTGGCGCTCTATCGGCTGAACGCGCTCGATGCCGTAGTAAAGGGCGCGTTCGAGCACGGAATGCCTTCCTAGACGATCAAGCGCCATCCCCGCGATGCCGATAAACCGGGTGATGCGCGATACCGCTATGCCCACAGCTGCGTCGCTTCCGGAATCTGAGGAGGAGATTGCGATCGGGCCTCCGGGAGACGGCCTGTACCCCCCGCTTCACGCGGGACGCTCCGCGCGGATGATCGGCGAGGTCATCGTCGACCTCGGCTTTGCCGACCGCGATACGGTCGAGCAGGCGGTGTCGGCCGCCCGTGCCCAAGGCCGGCCCACGGGCCAGGTGCTGGTCGAGCGGGGCGTTTTGCGCCACGATCAACTCGCCCGGGCAGTGGCGGAGCGCTTCGGCTTGGATTACATCGATCTGTCGGTCTACGACCTCGACATGGGCGCGGTCAACCTGATCCGCTCTGAGACCGCCAAGCGCTACCAGGCCGTTCCCGTCGGCTATACCGACGACGGGACGCTGTTGCTGGCGATGGCGGATCCCACCAACGTGCTGACGATCGACGATGTCGCGATGATGACCGGCCGGCGCATCAAGGTCGCGGCGGCGTCGGTGGAGGATCTGAACCTGCTCCTCACGCGGCTCGCCCAGATGGACGACTCGATCGAGGACATCGTCGATGATGAGCCCGACGACGATTCCGAACCAGATCTGCTGGCGGAGGAGGCCGACCGCGACGCTCCGGTCATCAAGCTGGTGCATTCGATCGTCGCCCAGGCCGTCCAGCAGGGCGCCTCGGATATCCACATCAACCCCGAAGAGGGGGACACGCGTGTGCTGTTCCGTGTCGATGGAGTGCTCTCTCCAGCCGCCACAGTCAAGCGGAGGATGGCGATGAGCGTGGTGTCCCGCATCAAGATCATGGGCGATCTGAACATTGCCGAGAAGCGCCTCCCGCAGGATGGTCGGTTCGCGTTGACGGTCGACGGACGGCGCGTGGACATTCGCGTGGTCACGTTGCCGCTCGTCCATGGGGAGGGTGTCGTGCTGCGCATCTTGGACAGGGGAGTGACGGTCGAGGGGCTCGAGTCGCTGGGGATGGCGCAGGACGAGATGAAGCGCTTCTCGAGCGCGATCGCCAAGCCGAACGGCGCGGTGCTCGTCACCGGGCCGACCGGCTCGGGCAAGTCCACGACGCTGTATGCCGCGCTGAATGTGCTCAACGACGGAGAGCGGAGCATCCTCACGATCGAGGATCCCGTGGAGCAGCGCATGCAAGGCGTCAAGCAGATGCAGATCGCTCCCAAGGCGGGGGTCACGTTCGATGTCGGGCTGCGCTCGATGTTGCGGGCCGACCCCGACGTGATCATGGTCGGCGAGATCCGTGACCGCGAGACCGCACACATCGCCGTCGAGGCGGCGCTCACCGGCCACCTCGTGCTCTCGACCTTGCACACACGCGACGCCCCCAGCGCGCTAGGGCGGCTGATGGATATGGGCATAGAGCCGTTCCTGGTCTCCTCCGCGATCGATTGCGTAGTGGCCCAGCGCCTGGTGCGGATGCTCTGTAAGCACTGCAAGCGAGCAATGAAAATCTCAGAGGAGGTGCTCGCCGAGCACGGCCTATCGGGCGCCGAGCCTTACGAGGCGGTGGGTTGCTCGCGCTGCGGGGGGTCCGGCTATCGCGGCCGTGTCGGCCTGTACGAGGTGATGTCGGTCAGCGAAGAGATTCGTACGCTGATCCTTGAGCACGGGTCCGTCGACGCGATCGCCACGGTGGCGGTCGAGCAGGGGATGTGTCGCCTCCGCGACGATGGCCTGGTGAAGATACGCGAAGGGCTCACTTCGATCGCCGAGATCGAACGGATGACGTCCAGCCTGCTGTGAGATGGCGAAACTCTTGGGTGGGCCAGTACAGGGTTAAGTTTAGATGGTCTCGGGAAGCGAGATGCTTCAGACCTGCGTGAGCGAGAACTGCTTCCTGCGCTCCATGATGTTTACGTCGAAGTGCTGCATCAAGTCTTTGCGTCCCCAGAGCGCGATCTGGCAGCCCTGGACAAAGCACGGATTGAGCTCGAACACCAGTCCGGGCATCTCGGGGATGAAGGCTTTGGATGGTCTGGTTGCTTGGTGCATCGTTACGCTGCCCCCCACACCCGCACCTTGGTGAGCGGCGATGTCTGCGGGCGTGTAGCCCATCAGTGGCGCGTAGCCCGCCGGTAGAACCGTCCCATCAGCCCCAGAATCGATCAGCCCAGCGATGTCCCCTTCCGCGCCGCCGGGGCCTGTGACGTGCAGGATCAGGATCGGGCGTAGTTCGCCCAGACCAAGGTCACGGTAGGCGACGAGCAGGTCCGGCATGATCGGAGGACAGGCGTCCTCTTAGAACAGAAAGGCCGCCGCGCCCGCGTCGGGGACGGGCATGAGGAAGTCGTCCTCTTTGACCTCGGGCTTGTCGCGTAGTTCGACGGAGTCCAACGCGTCCGCGATGACCTTGCCGTCGCGGATCGCAACCCAGCTCCCGGCGTACTTCGTCAGGTCCTCAAGGACCTCTGGGCCCTGGTGGACGGCTACCACTCAAGCCTCCGATGTCGTGGTTCAACCCAGGACATGCATCGGGTGGACGGCTTGGGAAGGCTTCTCATCTGTCCCTGTCCTGGACGTTCAGCGTAGCGACGTGTGTAGTGTCGCGCAAGGGGTGGATGCTTCTGCCTTTTTCGAGCTGCCCCCTCGTAGCCCTGCCAGCGAGGGCACAAATCTCCTAGGTTCTAAGTGACGGCTATCAGCCGGCGGGGAGCAGCAGCGAGATGCGCAGCGGGCCGGCGGGAAACGCAATGCCTGTGGCGCCAGCCGCGGGGCGGCGTCACACGTTACGTGACGCCGCCCCGAGAAGTGACCGCTACGGCTGCTTGGCGGCGGCTTACTTCTTGCTCTGCTTTTTCTTGTTGTTCTTGCTCTTGCTTGGGCGCTTGTGGCCCTTCTTGCTCTTGGCTGCCTTTTTTACCACCGGCTTGGGCGACAGCCGGGTGCTGCCTGAGAGAGCGTCGACCCGGCAGCCTTTCGGGCGTCCCAGATCGAACGGCCCTGAGAGTGCCTGGGTGACGACGCCCTTTTCGAGATATGCATAGGTGACCGTCAGCAGCGGGTCGACGCGCGGCTCAGCGCACAGCTTGGAACCGATCGCGAACTGTCCGGTGATCGTCTCGTATCCCGTCTTTGTCGCGCCGACGCAGTTGACCGCGTAGCCGGGGATTTCCCCGGAGCAGGAGAAGGCATCGGTCAACGGAGCGCCTGTCGGAGCGCCAAGCGGGGTGGCGGTCGCGGTCACGAGCGGTGGACTCTGGACTCCCGTCAGCGGAATCTGCGATTGCAGCTGGTAGCCGGTGATCGGACCGTTGCAGTAGAAGATGTACTTCACCTGTTCCTCTTCGCTGCCCACTTCGGGCGTACCAGGGACCACGCTGCCGAGGCACTCATAGTTGTTGGGATTTGATTCTTCCGCGTGGCTGATCGCCGGGGCGGTGAGCAGCAGAGCGAGGGTAGAGCCCACGATCGCGGCGAGCCACCACGTGGCCTTGCGGTGAGCGGGATGTAGTGCGAGCAACGTGGGTCTCCTTGGTTGGGTTCAGAACTGCGGATGTACGGACTGCGGTCCTAACGTCAGTGCAGGAGCCCGGAAAGGCTCTGCTTGGGGGAAGTTGGGTTGAAGGCCGTCGTGGGGCGCGTGCCGGCGCGGGCGAACGGCGAGAGCAGCAGGACGCCCGCGGGCGGTTGGGTGCTGAGCGTCGCGGTGGCGCCGCCGGCGGGCAGGCTGGACGCGGTTGCGTTGCCGACGGTGCCGAAGGTGATGACGATCAGGCCATGCGCGCGGTAGGCGGCGCTCGCTGTGATCGTGGGCACGGAAGCTTTTAGAAACGCGTCGGCGGCGGTCAATGCGCCAGCGGTTTCGGGCGCGCACTGCGCGCCGGCCGGGCCTTCGGGGCACGGGGGCTGGACGATCGAGTCCAGCGTCTGCGGCAGCGAGCCCGCGAGCAGCCCGGCCTCGCTCGCGAAGGCGCTGCCGGCGAGGGAAGACCAACCGCTCAGAAGCGTGCCCGCGGGCACGAGCTGGGAGTCGATGTAGGGGGAGGCGGCGGGCTGGGCAAGGGCCTGCGCGAAGGTGCCACCGGAGAGCGTGATCAGCCATACGCTTGTGACCGGCGGGAGCGTGACCTTGTCGTGCTTGCCGGTGGTCGAGGTGGGGGTCTTGGATGTGTTCGGGATCGAAGTCGGAGAGGAGACGGCGTCCGCCGGGGTTCTCGACTTGGTCTTTATTGTCGTGGCGTCTCCTGCCGGCCCTCCCGCGTTCATAGGCGTCGGGGCAGGCGTCGCCTGGGGTGTAGCCGGTTGCGGCTTGACGGTCGTGGCGCTCGTGTGATCCGAGCCCGCCACAGCGAGGGCGGCGATCGACGGAAGCAGCAGCGGAACGCGCTCGCCCGCGAATGAGGTGCTGGGGGCGGGGCCGATTGCAGCGCCCACCGCCACGCCGAGGGCCAGCATGCCCGCCGCCAGCGCCGCGGTGACGCGCAACGACGGCAGGCGCGGGACGCCTGGAGCGGTGGATGTGGAGATGTTGGATGTGCTGGTCAAGGGCTTGGGTTGGTGGGAGAACCGGCATACCGGGAGCGGCCTTCTCCATAAACTAGCTTATTTTGATCAAAGTAATGAGGAATCTGTTAGGTTAGCTGCTTCGCATCGTCAAACCATCTGAAACGGAGCCCTCGTTCATGAATCGAATTCGCCGTCTCTCCGCCCGGGCGGGTGGGGTCCTGCTCGTGGCAGGCGTCCTCGGGGTCGCGGCGCCTGCGGCCGCATCAGCAGCGACCACCACGGTCACGATCAGTGGAGCCACCGCCTCCTATCCGCTCGTCTCGTTGCTCGCCCAGAAGTACGTGAAGCTCTTCCACCACAAGGTCAAGTTCAAGATCGCCCAGGGTGGGGCGCAGATCGGCATCAACGACGTCGCGGCGGGTCGGGTCACGATCGGGGACGTCTCGCGCGATCCGCTGCCATCCGATCCGGCGGGCCTCGTCTTCTACCCGGTTGCCAAGTATGGGATCTGCGTGGTCACGAACAAAGCGAACACGCTGAGCAACCTCACGCCGGCGCAGGTGAGTGCGATCTTCACCGGCAAGACCCGCAGCTGGAGCCAGGTCCCTGGCGCGACCGCCAGCGGCACGATCGATCTGATCAGCCGCACCTCGGTCGCGGGTGTGCTGAGTAGCTTCCAGACGCTGCTGCTCGCGGGCAAGAAAGTCTCGACCCTCGCCTCCGAACAGTCCTCCGAGGGCCTGCTCCGTCAAGCGGTCGAAAGCGACCCGAACGGGATCGGCTTCCTGTCCAACTACCAGGCCGGTCTGGGAGCGCTTAACTCAGTCGGCTACAACGGCGTGTCCTGCAACAAGGCGAACGTGATCTCTGGGCAGTACGCCGGCATCGCGCGGTTCTACGAGGTGACCAAGGGCAAGGCGACGGGCGCGGCGTCGGCGTTCATCGGCTGGATCGAGGCCTCGGCCACCGCGCGCAAGATCATCTCGAGCCAGTGGATCCCGGTCACCTGAGTGTGCTGGGTCGCCCGCACAACCCTGGGCTTGTGAGCGAAGTGTGCTGAAAGCACTCCGTGACCCCTGGCCCGACAACCGCGCCGAGCGTACGCTCGGCGCGGTTGCTTTGCTCGTGGGAGTGGGCGTGATCGCGATGATCGTGTTCGTGGCGGCCCGCGCGTGGCCGGTCTTCGCCCACAACGGTCTCAGCTGGCTGGGGTCGGGCGGCAGCCTCGAAACGCAGATCGCCAACATGCAGGCCACGAGCGTGAACCCGCCCGCCACGGCGTTCCACCTGCGCGCCTGGCCGCTCGTCTACGGCACGTTGCTGAGCACCGGCATCGCGGTCGTGCTGGGAATGGCGATCGCGGTTCTGTCTTCGATCTTCATCGTCGAGCTGGCACCGGCGCGGCTGCGCAAGATCGCGATTCCCGTGATCCGTTTGCTTGCGTCGGTGCCGTCGGTCATCTACGGGCTGATTGGCGTCCTGGTGCTGGTTCCGTTCGTCGGCAATCACCTGGTCACCGCCGCGCAGAAGGCCTCGGTGCAGAACTACGTCGAGCTCACCGGTGCCGGTCTGGGGGTAACGGTCGTGATCCTGACCGTGATGATCACGCCGATCATGATCGCGCTGATCTGCGAGGCGCTGATGGCAGCCCCGAGCACTTGGCGCGAGGGGGCTGTCGCGCTCGGTCTCAATCCGCTGCGCGCGGTGCTCGCGGTGACGCTGCGCGCCGTGCGCCCGGCGATTGTCGCCGCGGCCGTGCTGGCGGGCGCGCGCGCGCTGGGCGAGGCGGTGATGATCCAGATGGTCTCGGGCGGGCGCTCGTTCACGCCGAACCTGTCCCACGGGCTGGGAACCTTCTTCTACGAGCCGTTGCGCACGCTGGCGTCGGCGATCGTCGACTACCACGAAGGCATCGGCGCCCCGGCACTGCGCTCGACGCTGTATGCGTTCGCGGCGCTGCTGCTGTTCTCCGCGCTCGTGCTGTCGGTCGCGGGCTACCTGATCAAGCTGCCCCTCAGGAAGTACCAGGTCAGAGCATGAACGCGTTTGCCCCCGACCGATCGAAGATCGGCCTGCCGGTGGGCCGGCAGTCGAGCTCTGAGCGGGGACGGCGATCCTCGCCGTGGACCTGGCGGTGGGGAGATCGGCTGATGCTGCTGTGCGCGTGGACGGCGGGGATCGGTCTGTGTGTCCTCGCGGCGGCGATCGTTATCTACATGGGTTATCGCGGGGTTCAGTATCTGCGCCCCGGCTTGCTGCTGGAGCGGCCCGCGATCAGCACGTCGCAAAGCCAGACTGGAGGAATCCTCGACCCGCTGATTGGGACCTTGCTGTTGACGGTGATCGGCATCGCGCTCGCGGTCCCGCTGGCCGTGAGCAGCGCGATTTGGATCGCCGAGTATGGGCACGGCGGGCGGGTTCGTCAAACACTCGCACGGGTGGTCGAGTCGAGCATCGAGATCGTCGCGGGAACTCCGGACATCGTGCTAGCGCTGTTCGGCCTGGCGGTCTTCCAGCTCAGTCTCTTCGCGCCGCTGTCGTTTCGCTCCGAAGGGGGAGGGGTGTACGGCAGATCCTTCATCGCTGCTGGGGCGATGATGTCGCTGATCGCTCTGCCGCCCCTGTTTACCGCCACTCGGGATGGACTGCAGGCCGTGCCGGTGCACATGCGCGAGGCGGCATTCGCGCTGGGCAAGACGCGCATCGCGACGATCCGTAGGGTGCTGCTGCCGAGCGTGCGCTCGAACATCGCCACCGGCGTGACGCTCGGCGTCAGTCGCATCATCGGAGACACGGCGATAGTGCTGCTGCTGCTGGGCGAGACGCTGCACATCGAAACGCAGGGACCGGCGCCCGTGCTGAGCCTGCTGCGCGGAACGGGCTCGACGCTGACCAGCTATGTGTACGACAACTCGCCAGCCGGCGAAGGCGCGGCGCCGCAGAAGGCCTATGCGGCGGCGTTCGTGCTGCTGCTGTTCGTGCTCGGCTTGAACCTGCTCGTCGACCGGATCGGTCGCTCCAAATCGCTAACCTCAGTGATCTGATGCAATTTGTGTTCGACAAGTCCGATTGGGAGCGGGAGCCGGAGGTGCCGCCGGTGCGCACGATCGTGCTCGACCGGCCGCCCGTGCCAGTGCTGCCGCTCCACGAACGCGAGTCCGTGCGAGTTGGCTCAGCGAGCGGGCTGGAGCGTCTGCGCCTGGACGAGGTCAGCATCGCGTTCCCCACCAGGCACGCCGTCAAGTCGGTTTCGCTGTCCATCCACCAGGGCGAGGTGCTCGCGCTGATCGGGCCCTCCGGGTGCGGCAAGACGAGCCTCCTGCGATCGCTCAACCGGCTCACCGAGCTGACGCCAGGCGCGAGCAGCGGCGGGCGCATCCTGCTCGACGGCGAGGACATCCACGAGCTCGCCGACACGACGCTGAGGGCACGCGTGGCGATGGTCTTCCAGCAGCCGAATCCGTTTCCGATGTCGATCTTCGACAACGTCGCGTTCGCGCTGCGAGAGCAGTCGCGCAAGCGGCCACGCAAGCGCGAGCTTCAGCCGCTCGTCATCGATGCGCTGCGCCGCGCCGGCCTGTACGACGAGGTGCGCGACGATCTCGACCACCCAGCGTTGCGCCTGTCGGGCGGACAGCAGCAGCGGCTGTGCATCGCGCGCGCAATCGCCCCCCGTCCGGAGGTGCTGCTGATGGACGAGCCGTGCAGCGCCCTTGACCCGATCTCCACGAGCGTGATCGAGGAGCTGATCGGCGAGCTGCGACGCGAGCTGGCGGTGGTGATCGTCACCCACAACCTCGCCCAGGCACGCCGGGTAGCCGACAAGGTCGCGTTCATGTATCTCGGAGATCTCGTCGAGTACGGGACGACCGCCGAGGTGTTCGGCGAACCACGCGCGCAGCGCACGCGCGACTACGTGCGAGGCGCATTCGGATGAGCCTGGCACCCGTTCCCTCCGAGCAGGCTGGCGCGAGCTGCGCGAACTGCTCCGCGGCACTCGCGCCCGACCAGCGTTACTGCCTGGCGTGCGGTCAGCCTTCCTCGCCTGTGCGGCTCGCGTTCTTGGACGTGCTGCAGGCTGATAGCCAGCCGTATTCAGGTAGCCAGAGTCCGGTCGGGCCTCTGGCCCCTGGGTATGTGTCAGTGATCGAGCCAGCCTCGGGGGCGTACGCATGGATGCGCCGCTACTCAGGCCTGTTTGGGCTGCTGTCGGTACTGCTGATGTCGATCATCGTCGGTCTGCTGGTTGGCCACTGGGTCACCCAGAGCAAAGCGCCCGCCCAGCAGGTGCTGAGGGTGGAAGGTCTCAGCGGCGCCACTACGCCGCTCGCGTCCGGGGCGAGCACGACCGCTGCCAACACGACCTCAGCGAACACGACCCCTAAGCCTGCCGCGAGCGCCGCGCCGAGCAGGGAAAGCGCCAAGACGGAAGCCAAGGAAGTGCAGGAAGCGAAGGCGATTGAAAAGAAACCGCCTCCAGAAGCAGTCAAGGTGACTTCTACAAAACTCAAAAAACTCGGCAGCACGACCGGCCGGAAGCACGAGGAAGAAGTCAACTCGCTTGGCGCCCAGCCGATCGAAACGGGTGGCTGATGAGCACGCTTTCGCTGATGCCCGCCGATGGACTCGTGGTTCCGGACGGATCGCTGGTCGAGCTGCGCCGCCGCCGTTACGAGCTGGCCGAGCGCGTCGCCGCGCTGACGTGGGACCTTGGCGGGCTCACCTACGAGATGGCCGTTCGCGACCACTACCGCCTGGACGTGCTCGCCCGTCGAGCCGCGGAGCTGCAGGAGGCCGACGCCCAGCTCGGTGAGCTGCAGAGGCTACTGGGCGCTGCCGAGGCGGGCATCCACGGGCAGTGCCACTCCTGCGGCGCGGTGCACAGCCGCGGCGCCGCCTACTGCTGGCACTGCGGCGCTCCCCTCTTGGTGGAGGCACGCCCGTCGGTGCTTCCGCAAGAGCCAGAGCAGGGCGCTATGGATAGCTAGCGTCGCTTGCTCTACCACCCATGCCAGGAGTAGAATTGCCCTGTGCGCATGGATCGGGGGAGATGGGTTGTAGGCGCAGTCGCGGCACTCGTCGTGATGGTCTGCGCCCCTGTGAGTGCTGGCGCGGTGACGTTTGGGACGGACCTCAACCAGCCGGCGAATGCTCCTCTGTCGTGCGGCCAAGGGGTGCTCACCCAGGGGGCACCGGGCGGGCCGCAATTCATCTTCGGACCCTTTGGCGGCACCTGCATGTGGTCGTCGGTGGTCGTCGGCTCGGCGGCCGAATCTTTGACCGCGCCGGGCACCGGCACCGTTACGACAGTGCGCGTAAAGATGGGCGCGACCACTGGGCCGATGCAGATTAACGTGGTCCGCTTTCTCTTTCGCCAGACAGGGAATCCTGGTTCGCCGGAACTCGCCTGCTGCTTCCTGGAGGCCTACGGACCGGAATTCACCCCTGCGGCAAATGCGATCACATCTGTGCCGACCAACCTGCCGGTGGTGGTTGAACCAACCCCGCCACCAAACGACACCCACACGGTCGCGGCCACCGATCAGCTGGTGCTCTCCTCGCTTGACCCCGCTGTGCAGGTCCCCTTGTTTGCGACCAAAAATGGGGAAAACGACCTCAGCGTTCTCAGCTACGCCTGGTATCCAGCGCCCACAGCAGCGACGGTCCCGGCGCCCAGTCCCAACCCGATCGGCGGGTTCGCGGATCTGAGCGGTTTCAAGGTCCTCATGAACGCCGACTTCACGCCAGCCGGTGGCGGAGGAGGCGGCGGCGCGCCCGGCGGCGGGGGTGCTCCGGGTGGTGCAGGCCCTCCTGACAAAGCCGGCCCGCCTCCTATACCGGCTATCGGCCTGCCGAACCTGACGGTTCCCGTCAATGGCAACACGGCGACGGTGCCGCTCCAGTGCCTGGTTGTCGACTGCACTGGCACGTTGACTTTGCAGAACGCTCGGCTCGCCGGCCTGGCCAAGGTGGCGAAGGCAAAGCAGAAGAAAAAGCCCAAGAAGCCGAAGGTCGTGAGCTACGGCTCGGCCAGCTTCTCGATCAAGGCCGGCACGACCGGGAAGGTCAAGGTCACGCTCAACGGTAACGGGCGCAAGCTCTTCAAGAGGGGGCACAAGTCGGCCAGGGTGTGGGCCACCGTGCGTTTCTCCTCGGGCGGTGGCGCTCCCAAGAGCGTGCTGGTCAAGCTCACCAAGTGAGCGTTCTCCCCAAGACCGCCGTGCTCGCGATCGCGGCGCTGAGTCTCGTCCTTGCCCCCGCGGTCTCCGGCATCTCCAAGCCCGCCGGCCCGCACGAGTACTCCTGCCCGATCTTCCCTCAGAGCAATGCGCTCAACCAGGACATCTCCCATGCTCCGGTCGATCCACGCTCGGCGGCGTACATCGCGAGCATCGGGCTCACCGGGCACCTGCACCCGGATTTCGGCACCAATCCCAGCTATGGCATCCCATACACGGTTGTTGGCGCCCACCAGCCGAAGGTGCCGATCTCCTTCACGGAATACGGCGAAGAATCCAACCCGGGTCCCTATCCGATCCCCGTAAACGCGCCCGTGGAGGGAGCAGGCGAAGGAGGAGATCGCCATGTGCTCGTCCTGCAGAAGGGAAGCTGCAAGCTGTATGAGCTGTACGCGGCGCACCGCAGCGGAGCTGGATGGGAAGCTGGATCTGGTGCCGTCTTCAATCTGAGAAGTAACGCCTTGCGTCCGAACGGCTGGACCTCAGCGGACGCCGCTGGCCTGCCAATCCTCCCACTGCTCGTCCGCTACGAAGACGTTCATAGCGGGGCGATAGACCACGCTCTGCGCGTCACTATCTCCCGTACCCAGAAGGGTTTCATTCATCCCGCCACCCACTATGCCTCGAGCAGCTCGGATCCGAACCTGCCGCCAATGGGCCTGCGGCTGCGGCTGAAGAGGAGCTTCAGCATGGCCGGCTACCACGGCGAGACGCTGGTGGTGTTGCGTGCGCTGAAGCGCTACGGCCTGATCGTTGCCGACAACGGCTCGTCCTGGTACATCACCGGCGCGCCCGACTCTCGCTGGAACGACGAAGACCTCGAACAGATCAAGCGGGTCCCGGGGTCTGCGTTTGAGGCGGTGCAGACGGGTCCGGTGCTGCGGCGCTAGCCGGCGGCGGCGCCTGTGGCTGCGGTTGCTGCGCGGCCGGAGTGAGCGTGGGCTGCTGTTGGTCGGTCTCTGACCGGTCGCCGCTGATGGAGTCCTTGAACTCGCGCATGCCGCTTCCCAGCGAGCGGCCGATCTCCGGCAGTCGCCTGGCGCCGAACACCAGCAGCAGGATCACGACCAGGAAGGCGATGTGTGTTGGGTTATCGAGTCCCATTACCACAAGTCTACGCCTCCACAGGGGCGTACGGATCATTTTCCCTGCTGGGTGAGCGCGCGGCGCACCAGCTGTGCCGCGATCACGAGCATCAGCAGCGCGAACGCGGTCCTGAGCACGGCTCCCGACAGGATGTTCGCGAGGGCCACGCCGGCCGCCACGCCCACGATCGAGAGCAGGCCCATCTGCAGCGCATCCGTACGACGCACATTCCCATAGCGGTCCTGCTTGAGCGCGCCGACCAGCGCGACCGGGACGATCGCCAGCAGCGAGGTGGCCTCCGCCTGGTGCTGGCTCAGGCCGAGGATGACCACGAGGCCCGGCACGAAGAGCACGCCGCCGCCCACGCCCAGCAGCCCCCCGAGCACACCCGCCACGAGGCCGAGCGCGGCGAGCGCCAGCGCGATTGTGAGCGAGTCGATCATTCGAGCAGCAGCTCTACAGCCGCGGCCACCAGCACGGCCGCGAACAGGAGCATGATCGAGCGGCCGGCCAGCCGTTGTTGTAACCACGCGCCGATCAGCACGCCGCCGACGGCGGGTGCGCCGATCACCAGCCCGTCGAGGAGGCGTAGGTTGCCGTACGCGGCCTGCACAGCGCTGGCGAACGCCGCGATGAAGGCGATCGCCGCCAGCGAGGTGCCGGTCGCCTCGCGCTCGTGATAGCCGAGCCACAGCACGAGCAGTGGCACGATCACCGAGCCGCCACCGACTCCGAAGACCCCGCTGAACAGCCCCGCGGCCGTCCCGATCATCATCAGCTTGAGCGTTCGTTGCCGCGAACGATCGCTCCTCGTCCCGGTCTCCTCAGCGAGCACGTGCGATGTGGGACCAGTCAGCCACCGTGCGCGCCATACTAGTGTTCGTGTCACCCGCTGCCACGCTCGTGGAGGCGCTCGAGCCGCTCCGCTCCGAACCCGCCCGCGCAGCGGTGCTACTGGACATCGACGGTACCCTGGCGCCGATCGTCCGGCACGCCGCGGACGCCCACGTTCCCGAGGCGACGCGGGCATTGTTGATCGAGATCGCCAAGCGCTACGGAGTGGTGGGCTGCGTCAGCGGCCGCCGTGCGACCACCGCCCGCCAGATCGTCGCGATCGGCACGATCGCGTACGTCGGTAACCATGGCGGCGAACTCCTGCGCCCAGGGACGACCCGCCCCGAGCTCGACCCCGAGGTAGCCGCCTGGACCGAGCGCGTGCGCCAGTTCGCCGCGCGCGCTTACACCGCTGAGCACCAGCGGATCCGTGTGCGCAGCGAGGACAAGGATGCGATCGCCGCATTTCACTGGCGCGGCGCTCCTGATGAAGCGGCTGCCGCCGCGGCGGTGGGGGAGATCGCGCGACGCGCGCTCCAGGAGGGTCTGGCGGTCCACTGGGGGCGCAAGGTGCTGGAGGTGCGTCCACCCGTCGATCTCGACAAGGGCCTCGGCATCGCCGCGTTGCTGCGGGGGCAGTCGGTCGCCACCGCGCTGTATGTCGGCGACGACACCACCGATCTGGATGCCTTCCGTGGACTGCGCTCGCTTGTCAAGGCCGGAGCCTTGACCACCGCCATCTGCGCGGCGGTCAGCTCCGATGAAGCCCCCCCGGAGCTGGCGGCGGAGGCCGACCTCCTGATCGACGGCACCGGCGGCGTGCGCGGTCTGCTCGAGGCGCTGCTGTAGTCGTCTAGTGCGCTTCGTCGACTTCCTCAAGACCACCGTCCTGCTCAGCGCCGGCGCGGCCACGGCGTTGGCCGCTGTCACGGTGCTCGCCGCCGGGCAAGGCTCCGACACGCTGCTGGCTCCGATCGCGGTCGGCTGGTGGGTCCTCGCCGCGCTGGTCGGCCTGCGCCTGGGCAAACGGGCCGAGACGAGCTCCCCGATCGCGGGTCTGCTCGCCGGCGCCAAGTCCACGACCACGCTGCCCGAGCACCATCCGGGCGCGATCCTGCTCAACCGGCTGTGGCCGCTGCTGCTGTTCACGCTCTTGGCGGGCGCCCTGGCCTTTCTCGCTCCCCAGATCCCCGGTATCGCCACCGGCTTCGCGATCATCTGGGCGCTCGCCTGGCGCCGCCAGGACGCGGCGGTGGCTGCGATCGAGGAGCGCGACGGCGTGTGCTTCTACGTACGTCGCACCTCCCCCGTGCGGCCGATGGCGCTCGAGCGCGCGCCCGGCTTCAAAGCGCTACGCCCCGAACGTGTGAACGGCGCCGTCACTTAGATGACAGCGATGACCGCGGCGCACGCGGTTGACGTATTGATCGTCTCGCTCGGCTCCACCGAAGGTCTGCGCAGGGCCGACGAGGAGCTGGCGCAATCGTTGCGCCGCGCCGGGGCGAGTGCGACGGTTGCCGCCGCCGCGTCGCCGCGGCCGATGCGCACACTCGCCCTGACCGACCTGGGGTGGGCGCTCGCCGCCCGCCGCGCGGCTCGCGCCGAGCTTGCCCGCCGCGCGCCGCGCGCGGTGATCTACTCGAGCACCACNNGGGGCGATCCGCTTCGACGCTCCCTCCGCCGGTAACCGGCCGGGCCGCCACGGACTGTGGCAGCGGCCGTTGGAGCGCCTGCGGCTGCGCGACGCGCCGCTGTTGCTCCCCTGGAGCGAGGGCGCCCTGCGCGAGGCGCCCCCGGTGGCTCGGCGTGAGGAGCGTGCGC
>PLBZ01000021.1 GCA_003134675.1 Solirubrobacterales bacterium | reverse complement strand
TGCGCCCGACGCCGGGCAGCGCGACGAGGTAGTCGCGCGCATCGCGCAGCGGCGCGCGCGGCAGCCAGTCCAGCGAGAGCTCGTGCGGGGGATCCCGAGGATCGTTTGAGATCGCGCGCAGGATCGCCTGGATGCGCGCCGACTTGACCTTCGAGATCCCGCCCGGGCGAATCGCCTCCTCGACCTCTCCCACCTCGGCGTCGCGCACCTGCACCCACGTCGCAAAGAGCTCGCGCAGGCGCAGATAGGCGACGTCGCGGTTGCGGTCGTTTGTGCTCTGTGAGAGCACCGTCAGCACCAGCTCGGCGAGCGGGTCGCCGTGGGGCGCCATCAGCGGAACGCCGTACACGGCCCGCAGGCGGTCACGGATGGCGCGTACGCGCCTGCGGGTCGGCGGGGTCCAAGGGGGCACTGCGCCACGGTAGCCGGATATCCTCGCCCGGTGCCCGAGGTGAGCGACCACAGCGGCAATCTGAATACCCATGGGGCACACGGCGGGCTCCCGGTGTTCTGGCGCAGCGCGCCCACGCCTTCCTCGGTTGACGAAGCGATGCCCCTCTACCTGCACGGGGTGCCGACGAACTCCGATGAATGGCCCGTATTCCTCGCGCGCAGCGGTGGTCTCGCGCCCGACCTGCCCGGGTTCGGACGCACCGGCAAGGCCGGCAACCTCGACTACACGATCGACGGCTACGCCGATTTCATCGAGCGCTATCTCGACCTCGTCGAAGTCGATCGCGTCAGCCTCATCGTGCACGACTGGGGCGTCGTCGGGCTCGCGTTTGCTCAAGCGCACCCCGAGCGGATCGCGCGCCTGGTCGTCATGAATGCCGTCCCTTTCCTGCCCGGCTACCGCTGGCACCGCACCGCGCGCCTGTGGCGCTCACCACTGCTCGGAGAGCTGTCGATGGGCGCCACCACCCGCAGCGTCATGCGCTTCTCCACGCGCGAGGCGCGTCCCGGCCGCGCGCCGATGCCCGACGCCTGGCTCGACAGCGTGTTCGACCACTTCGACCAGGGCACCCAGCGCGCGATCCTGCGCCTCTACCGTAGCTCGCCACCCGACGTGCTCGCGGCGGCCGGCGCCCAGCTGGGCCGCCTTGCGATGCCCGCGCTCGTCGTGTGGGGTCAAGCCGATCCCTACATACCCGCCCGCTTTGGCCGCGCGTACGCCGAGGCGCTGGGAGCATCCGAGCTGCTCGAGCTGCCCGACGCCGGCCACTGGCCGTGGCTTGACCGCCCCGACGTCGTCGAGCGCGTGGTTGACTTCCTGGGCGGCGACTCCGGGTCGGGGTGAGCGATGGGATCGCCGGCCCTGGCGATGGAGACGCATCCGCACAGATCGCGGACGCGCCTGCATGTGCCGCCCTGGGCGCTGGCGCTGGCGGTGGTAATACCGCTCGCGCTGGCTTACCTGCTCCTCGAACCGCCCGCTGGGGACCTGGCGGCCGCCACGTACCGCAGCGACCTATTTGCCCGCGTCGGCTTCGCGCTGCGCGAGCACGGCTGGTACGCCGTGCACGGGCACTATCTGCTGGGATACTCGATGCTGTCGCCCGCACTGGGGGCGCTGCTGGGCGTCTACGTGGTGCTGTCGCTCTCCGCAATCGCGGCCGCCGCGCTGTTCGGGCTGATCGCCCAGCGGGTGTTCGGTGGGGCCGCCGCGCGCGCGGCGGCGGCCTGGTTCGCTCTGGGCTTCGGCGTGGGACTGCTGTCCGGGCGCGTCCCCTACGACCTGGGCTTCGCGATCGGCCTCGGTTCCGTGCTCGCATTGATGGCTGGGCGCACCGGCGTCGCGCTCGGGCTCGCCGTCGTGACGAGCACGGCGAGCCCCGTCGCGGGGGCGTTCCTGGCACTGGCGGGCGTGGCCGACGCGCTGGCTGCGGGCCGACGCGGAGCCGGCGATGGCGATCGGCGCCGATCAGCAGGACCCCGTCCAGGACTGACGATCGCCGCCGCCGCGCTGGCGCCGATCGTGGTCCTGGCGCTGGCCTTTCCCGAAGGCGGTTGGGAGCCGTTCGCGCCGTCGGTCTTCTGGCCTGCGCTGGGCGGGGTCGTGCTGATCGGGCTGCTGCTGCCGCAGGGACCACTCACACGGCGAGAGCGCCGAGTCGTGCGCCTGGGCGCCGCGCTGTATGCGCTGGCGCTGATCGGCTCCTTCGTGCTGCACACCCCGGTCGGGAGCAATTCCGCGCGCTTGGGAGCCCTGCTCGCCGGTCCGCTGCTCGCCGGGGTCCTGTGGGATCGTCACCGCCTGATCCTGTGTCTGCTCTTCCCCCTGCTCCTGTACTGGCAGATCGAGACGCCGATCAACGACGAGATCGCGCTCGCCGGCGACCCTTCAGTGCAGGCGGCCTACTACGCTCCCCTGCGCGCGGAGCTGCGCAGCCTCACTCACGGCAAGCGCACGATCGTCGAGGTGCCCTTGACCGGCGCGCACTGGGAGGCCGCCAACCTCGCCGGCTATGACGGCGTCGCCCTGGCCCGCGGCTGGGAGCGCCAGCTCGACACACGCTACGCCGGCCTTTTCTACTCACCGCGCCTGCGCCCCTCCGCCTATGAGGCGTGGCTGCGCGAAAACCGCGTCGCCTACGTAACACTGCCCGACGTGCGCTTAGACGAAGCCGGCCGGGAAGAGGGCGCGTTGATTGCCCACGGACTGCCGTATCTGCGCGAAGTGTGGCGCTCGCCGCACTGGCGACTGTATGCCCTCGACGCCCCCTCACGCTAGGCTTCTCGGTGTGGTCGCTCGCGCTCGTCTTCTGCAGGCGCGCGTCCTGCCCGGTGGGTGGCTGGACGCGCTGCGCCAAGTCTCGCTGTTCGCGGCGGCTTACCTTGCCTATCGCCTCGTGCGGGGCCTGGTCGAGGGCAGGGCGACCGCAGCCTTCCAGCACGCGCGCGAGCTGATCTCGGCCGAGCGCACGCTGCACCTGTTCGTGGAGCCCAGCGTGCAGGCATGGGCCTCAGGCTCGCATCTGCTGATGACGTGCTCGAGCTGGCTGTATGTCAACGCGCAAATCACGGTGACGCTCGGGGCGCTCATCTACCTGTACCTGCGCCACAACCGCTCCTTCTACTTCGTCCGCAACATGTTCATGATCGCGATGGCGATCGCGCTCGTCGGCTACGTGATCTTCCCGACGGCGCCGCCACGGTTCATGCCCGAGTGGGGCTTCATCGACTCCGTCTCGGACGTCACCGGCGTCCATGTATCGCACTCCAGCGCCTCGCTGAATACGCTGTTCAACCCATACGCCGCCGTGCCCTCGATGCACGTCGCGTTCGCGCTGATGGTCGGCTGGCCGCTGGCGCGGCTCGTGCGCCGGCGGGCGCTGCGCGTGGTGTGGTTCCTCTATCCCTTCCTGATGGCCTTCGTGATCGTTGTGACGGCCAACCACTTCATCGTCGATGCGCTGCTCGGGGCGCTCACCGCCGGCGCCGGCGCCTACGGCGCGCGCTGGCTCGCTCACGCCCGCCCGGGCGTGTGGCGCTTCTCGAGGGCCGTTCCCACTCGCCTGCAGGCAAGCTAGAAGATGGCCCCGCGACTCAAAGCTCCTCCCCGCCGCGCACGGCGGGGCGTCCCACGAGCGCGCCCGCGCGCCCCGATCGGTTCTGGCGAACGGCGCGAGCTCGTGCGCAACCGCCTGGTCGAGTCGCGCCTGACTCCCAACGCGATCTCGCTCACCGGCTTCGCGCTGAACCTGCTCGCCGCCGTGCTCGTCTGGGAGCGGCTGTTCTTCCTCGGCGGCGTGGCGTTCATCGTCGGCTCGGTGATGGACACGCTCGACGGCCGCTATTCGCGCATGTCGGGCAAGGGCACTCCATTCGGCGCGTTCCTGGACTCGACGCTCGACCGCATCGAGGAGGGGATCGTGCTGACGGCCGTCGCCGGGAACTTCGCGCTTACAGGCAACCGCGTGGCGGCGGCCGCGGTGGTCGTCGCGGTGCTCAGCTCGCTGATGGTCAGCTACACCCGCGCCCGCGCGGAGGCGCTGGGGGTCGAGTGCAAGGTTGGTATCGCCACGCGGCCCGTGCGTGTCGTGATCCTCTCGATCGGGCTGATCTTCGCCCGTGGCTCCTGGATCGGTGACTTCTCGCTGCTGCAGCCCGCCGTATACGTGCTGGCGGCGCTCAGCCTGATCACCGTCGCCCAGCGCATCTGGCATGTGCGCAGCGAGCTCAACGAGTCCTCGGTGTGACCTAGCCCGCCCCGCGGAGTAGTTACCCGGAACCTCCAGGAAGGACATACCACTTGACTCCCATCCATCACAGCAACGGCACCGCCTCCAAGAACGGCGCTGCGCGTTACCAATCCGAGAAGGTCCGCGTCGCGATCGTCGGCGTCGGCAACTGCGCATCGGCGTTCGTGCAGGGCGTCCAGTACTACGCCGAGGCCGATCCCACGCAGGATGTCCCCGGACTGATGCACGTCGACCTCGGCGGCTATCACGTGCGCGACATCGAGTTCACCGCGGCCTTCGATATCGACAAGACCAAGGTCGGCAAGGACCTCGGTCAGGCGATCTGGGCCGGGCAGAACAACACGATCAAGTTCGCCAAGGGGGTGGGTGGGGTTCCCAAAAAAATGGGTGTGCCCGTCTACCGCGGTATGACCCACGATGGTCTCGGCAAGTACCTCAAGGAGAAGATCGTAAAGGCTCCGGGTGAGACCGCCGACATCGTGAAGATCCTCAAGGACACCCACACCGACGTGGTCGTGTCCTACCTGCCGGTCGGCTCCGAGCAGGCCACCAAGTGGTACGTCGAGCAGGTGCTGGAGGCCGGCTGCGGCTTCGTCAACTGCATCCCCGTGTTCATCGCGCGCGAGGA
>PLBZ01000058.1:9617-18704 GCA_003134675.1 Solirubrobacterales bacterium | reverse complement strand
CCACGCGCGTGGGCGCCTACACGATCAGCTACGTGCGGCCAACGGCGAGCGTGACCCCTGACTACGACTCGGCGGGCACAGCGGCGGGTCGCGAACTGAGTGCGCTCCTGCGCTCTGAGCCGGGCGTTACCTTGGCGCCCGACTCGGCGCGCACCGGCGCGAGCCTCAGCCTGGGTGCGGTGCTGGACGTGAGCAAGAACGGCCACCACGTCACTACGCTGCGCCCGAGCGAGGGGTATTACGACTCGGGCGATCCTACTCAGGGGTCGGTGGGGCACTTCATCGGCGGTCAGCCGGTCAGCCACGTGGCTTTGAACGCCGGGATAACGCGCGATGTGTGGAGCGCGATCGCGCCGAACATCGAAACGCCGCAGCTGAAGCGGATCATCGCGTTGGGCAACAAGACGCTCCCCTTCATCCACCCCGGAGAGGGGATTGTGGCGATCGCGGCGATGGCCGGCGCCTACATGCAGCATCCGCCGCAGGCGCAGTTTCACTTCATCGTCTCGCCGCTGGTGATGTGGATCTGGATCGGCGGCCTGATTGTGATCGGCGGTGCCTTGATCGCAATTTGGCCCGCGCCCAGCGCGATCCGTCGTCGGGTTGCCGCACGCTCAAGGGCTCGCACCGCGCACGGTCTGGCGCGCGCCTGACGGCCGGCGGGGCGAGGCGAGTGGACATCCTGATCGCAATCCTCACGCTTGCGCTGCTCGCGGTGGCGATCCTCGTGGTCAGCGCGCCGCTGCGCGCTGCGTGGCGCCACCCGGATGGCCAACTCGAGGAGCGGGAAAAGCCGGGGAACCGGATCGCGCAGGCGGAGGACCGGGCCGAGCTGGAGGCGGCACGCGAGGCGAAGTACCGCGAGATCCGCGATGCGGAGCTGGACTACCGCACGGGCAAGCTCTCAGAGGAGGACTTTGCGGCCACCGACGGGGCGTTGCGTGCGGAGGCGGTCGAGATCCTCGACCGGCTACAGGCGCTTGACGAAAACCGCGCTCGCTAGGACGTCGCTGAGCAAGCGAGGCGCGGACGCAGGGAGCGTGGCGTGCTACGCATGCGAGCGACTGAGGACAAAGCATTTGAGGACAAAGCATTCGCGCCGCGCAGCGGCGTCCTAGCTAAGCCCAGGGTCGCTTGAGCAAGATGATCGCGTTCACCAGGAACAGGATCGCGAAGAAGATCGTCCAGCGGTTGAGGTTGCGCTCGACCATCGATCCTCCGCCGAGGGGCCCCGTGCCGCTGCCCACCCCGAAGGCGCCGGACAGGCCGGAGTCCTTGCCGGAGTGCATCAGCACGAGGAAGATGACGATCACCGAGATCGCGACTTGGAGGACCGAGAGGATCGTTTCCACGGGCGACAGGTTATCGACGATTAGGGCAGGCGACCCTGGCGGCGGCGCTGGCCATGGACTGGCCGGCGAACGTGAATTCTGCGGCGAAGGGAAATCCGCCGGCCGGACAGCTGCGTGGCACCAGGATCGTGCCGGCGGCGGCATGCGCCCGAAGGCGGCGCCCGACTCCGCCGATGCTCAGCGAGAGCGAGACGAACGACGCGTTCGGCTCACCCACGAGCGTTGGGATCGGCGGGACCGAGACTGTCAGCTTCGAGCTGTAGGGAGCGCCGTCTGGATCGAGGACGGCCGTGCTGATGGTGCTCTCGTCGAGCGGCGTTTCACCCTGGCCAAAGATCTCGAGCGTCGGACGACCCCCTCGGTCAGGACCACGGAATGCCCACACGGCGGCTTCCTCAGGGATCGTCTGCGAGCCGGCGTGCACGTCGAGGATTGCGTGTCCGCGCCCCAGGAGCGAGCTCGATCGGCAACCGGCCGCGCCGCGCCGCTGTAAGCCCGCCTGCGAGCAGGTGCTGACACCGCGCAGGCCGATCCCGAGACCGGCGGGCAGGTGCACGACCATTTTGCTTACAGGCGCCGGGACCTGGCCTTCGCCGCCGGAGAATTTGAGCGCGAGCGTGAGGGATGTGCTCGCGCCGAGCCGGTCGGGGAGAAACGACGGGCGGATCGTGGCCACGGTGTCCGCTTGCGCGAATGCCGGCAGCGCGGCGCAGACGGACAGCGCGAGGATTGTGCTCAGACGGGCTCGACTCACTCCTCTGGACGCTGCTCGCCGCGGGGTGGGCATCGTCTCGAGCTCCCCGCCCTCAGTGTCGGGGGCAGGGAATCGTGCTCTTGCTCGTGACCGTGGAGCCGTCCTCGAAGCTGAACTGTGAGGCGACCGGCCAGCCTCCACGCGGGCAGGTCTTGGGGACGAGGATGCCCTTCACGTGGAACAGCTTGCGCTTGCCGTGGACCTTCTTGAAATAGGCGACGTTTTTGGCCCCAAGCGTGATGAAGGTGCTCAGGGCTGTGGCATCGGTTGCGCCCGGGACACTGTGGATGGGCGGTACTTCGACGCTGAAGCCAAGCCCGTAAGGCTTGGGCTCCTGGACGATCGGCGCGGTGAACACGAGCTGGACGGACACCGGCGTGACGGCGTTGAGGTAGATCAGCAGCACCACGTGGCCCGGGCGATTGCTGCCGAGGAAGAAGTCGAGCGTGAATGCCTCGTGGGTGATTTCTTTGGCCAGTTCGAAGGCGCCGATACCGCCACCGAAGCCGGCACGAGAATTGGCCGGGCAGGCGCTCGTCCCGATGTTTTCGAGCTTTGCCTTGTTGCAGATCCCTGTGCCTTCGAGGTTGAGCGCCAGTCCGGCGGGTCCGAGCACGACGATCTTGGTAGGCGGCGAGGGTAGGGGCGTGTTCGTGGAGCCGATCGTTGCGCTGCCAAAGACGTTGGTCGGTACGCCCAGCGCGTCAGGGGTAAAGCTCGCCTTGATGTTGACGATCTCTTCCGCCTGCGCCGCGGTGGGGATGGCGAGCGCCAGCAAGCAGCTGAGCAGCGTTGCTATCGAGACCCCAGTTCTGCGCATCGTTTTTCCCACTCTCCTCTGGAACCGCCGGGCGTGTTGCCAGACTTCTTGCTCAATCAACCCTCGGGACGAGAGGATAGAGCGGTTTGCGACAAACTGTCGCGGCAGTTCTCGAGCAGATACTGCGGGCAGGAGGTTTGTCCGCGCCCCCGAAAAGGCAGCGAATGCCGGTTTCCGGGCGATTTGTGGGCGCGATTACGAATCCTTTACGGGTTTCTGCTTGCCTGCCGATATGAATCCCAGTGGGCGTGCCCCCGATCGTGGGCTAGCTGCGCCGACCACGACTATGGGACCGCACAAATGACCAACTCGGGCGTAGATAACCGATGACCCGCTCGCGCGGCTGGGCGTGGCGGACGATGCTGTCCGCCCTCGCTGGGGGCGGGCTGACCGCTGCCGGCCTGGGCGGTCCTCTCGCAGGTGGTGCGCTTGGGGCCGAAACGCCCGTGAGCTCGCCATCGCCGGGTGAAGGCTCGAGCACGACGGTCACCACGTCCACCCCGGCGGCGTCTACTCCCGCAGCGAGCACCCCCGGGACGGCGCAGCAGCCGACCAACACCTCGACGAGCATTCCGCAGCCAAGCACCCCCTCGCCCGCCGCCGGCGCACCTGTATCCGGCGCCGTGGAAGTGCCCAAGGTAGTAGTGCAGCGCCGGCAGAAGACCACACCGAGCAGGAAGGCGCCCAGCAACCTCACCGCCACGCACGCCCAGCCGCCGGCAACGAGCCCCAGCAAGGGTCCAACGACGGTGTCTGGCCTCAACAACGTCGCGCCGTCGCCGCAGCTCGTGGCCGCGCAGGCCGGGGCGCTCGCAGCGGAGCTCGCAACCTCTGCCGCGTCCGCGCAGGCACTCGGCTTCTACCGCATCCCGCTGTTCCTGCTGCCGATCTACCGGGCGGCCGCGATCCAGTACGGCGTGCCCTGGCAGATCCTCGCCGCTATCAACGAGGTAGAGACGAACTACGGCAGCGACCTCTCGGTATCGAGCGCCGGCGCCGAGGGATGGATGCAGTTTGAGCCCTCGACCTGGCTGCAGTATGGGGTGGATGCCCTGAATGCAGGCTATGCCGACCCATACAACCCGGTGGACGCGATCTTTGCTGCCGCTCGCTATCTGCACGCGGCCGGCGCATCGAGCAACCTGCGCACGGCGATCCTTGCCTACAACCACTCCGAAGCCTATGCCAACTCGGTGCTCCTGCGCGCCAAGTTGATCTCCAGCTATCCAAAGTCCGTGATCGCGACGCTGACCGGCCTCGTCGACGCACGGTTGCCTGTGACAGGCAAGCAGGTGGCGTGGGGCTCGTTGCTCGGAACGTCTGCGTCGAGTGCGACCGCGAACGCCAAGGCCGTCGCGGGCAAGGCAAAGACGGGGTCCACCAATCCAGGAGCGATTGGCGTGGCTGCAGCGGCGGGATCCGGCGGCCCCAGCGGAGCGACGCCGGGCTCTGTGCCGCCTCCTGCACCCGCGGCCGCGGGGAGAGATGCAGCCGGGGTCAGCGCGGCCAGCGCGGCTCCACAGTTCGTGGATCTGATGAGCTCGCCAAGTTCCGCGGTGGTGGCGGCAGCAGACGGTCGCATCCTCGGGCTCGGAAGCTCTCGCAAGCTCGGCAAGTACGTGATCTTGCGCGATGTCTACGGCGACCTGTTCACCTACGCGGGGCTCGGCAGCATCGCGCCGAGCTACCAGCTGGGAAAGGTGCCCTCGGCGGCTGGCACAGTGAGCGCCAGCCAGCAGTCGAGTGCCCCCAGCCACTCGCCCCTCACCTTGCAGGTGAAGCGCTCGACCCACCAGAAGATGGCCTCACAGGACTCCGTCCCGGCGGGCTCGGCCCAATCGGTGCCGCCCATCACGGGCAAGGTGCGGCTGTTTGCCAATCCGAACAACCCCGACGCGCTGGCGGCCGCCGCGCGCGTCACTACTTCCACGCCACGCCGGGGTACAGGTCGTGGGCTTGCGCTGCGGCGCGGGTCGCTCGTCGCCGAGGGCACGGTGCTCGGTCACGTACGCGTCCCCCACGCGGCGCGAGACGGTCACCTGCGTTTTGCGATCCAGCCGGCGGGCGACCCTGGTGCGATCGATCCACGGCCGGTCCTCGCGAACTGGAAGTTGCTCGGCGCGGCGCTGCACCCGCAGGGGGCAAAGGGGCAGACCGACCTGCTCGGGGCCACCGCGAGCGATGTGTTCCTGCTCTCAAAGAGCCAGCTCGAGCTTGCGGTGCTCTCCGATCCGAACATCGACATCGATGCCCGCGCTCGCCATGAAGTCGCATCGGGAGCGATCGACAGGCGTGTGCTGGCGGTACTGGCCTTCCTGTCGCGCAGCGGTTTGAAGCCGACGGTGAGTGCACTGCATCGTGGGCCCAGCCCGTCCACCGCCGCCGGGCAGGCCTCCGCGCGCGAGCTCGACACCGGCGGCGCGGTAGACATCTCCCGGGTCAACGGCATCCCGATCGCCGGGCACGAGGGTTCTGGGACGATCACCGATACAACGATCCGGACGCTGCTCACCCTGCAGGGCGAATTCGTGCCTAGCCAGATCGTCAGCCTGATGAAGTACCCCGGCGTCGCAAACACGCTCGCCACGCGAACGCACCCGAACGCAATCGGGATCGGCTTCAAGCCGGCCGCCGCAGCCGCTCGGCTGACTCATACGGCGGGCGCCAAGGCGGCGCACTCGGCAAGCACCGGCCGGGTGGCGCCTTCACCGTTCGTGACTAGTGGCAATCTGAGCCTCACCCAGTGGAACGAACTGCTCGCCCGCATCGGCGCCTTGCCGGCGCCGAGAGTGGTCGCCAAGCCGAGCGCTGCCGCGATCCGCGACCCCCAGGCCGCGCCGAGCAACCGCGGCCTGGGAGTCAGCCCGCCAGCCTCCGGCAGGTAGCTCAGTCGTTATCCAGCCGGGGGAGCCGCGCCCGCGCCGGGGGCTGCGCCGCCAGGTCCACCGGCGCCAGGCCCGCGCCGGAATGCTCCGAGGAGGGCGCTTCGGCACTTGGTCTCGGCCGTCCTGAACTGGGCGCTGCTCGTGTTGATGCCTTTGGTGTTGAACACGGGGCCTTTGCCCGAGGTGTTCGGGGTGGGCACGTTCACGCCGTTCTGACGCAGGCAGGTCGCGAACTTGGCGAGCGCCGCCTTGAAGACGGGACTGCTGAAGCGGGCGCCGCCGCCGTTGAAGGCGCCACCGCGAAGACCGCCGCATTTCTTCACAACGGCTTCATACTGGGCTTTGCTCATGCCCTTCGGGAGCGCGAAGCCGGCGCCGCCGCCGCCGATGCCGCCGGGAGAGACGCCGGGTACTGGGCGCTTACCGGCTGGGAGCTTGGGCAACGTGATGCCATTTTTCTGCAGGCACGCTCGCACTGCCGTGAAGCGGCCTGCGTTCGGTCCTTTGGCACCCGTAGCGCCGGTGGTGGTGGTTGCTGCGGACGCGTTGGTGCTAGTGGAGGAGCTTTTCGAGGAGCCACCGCAGGCGGCCAGCCCGAGACAGGCGAGCAGGAGAACCAGCACTACGGCGCTCGCCGCGGGTGTGCGTCTGTTGCTGTTGATGTGAGGCATGAAGCTCCTTTGTCGAGGACCGATGGGCAAGGTTAACCATGCTGTCCTAACCGCCGCCTTAAGCGCGTCGAGCGCCGTCTGCAATTATTCGCGGCGATGGCCAGCTACGGCGGGATTGACCTCGGCGGCACGAAGATCCAGGCGGTCATCGTCGACGAGGAGAACACGGTGCTGGGCTCGGCACGCCGCCCGACACCCACCAGCGGTGGCCCGGAGGACGTGGCGAGGGAGATGGCGGTGGCGTTGCGCGATGCCGCCAAGGCCGCCGAGCTGGGGGTGGGTGGGGATCTAAAAAACCTTGCAGGGATCGGAGTCGGATCGCCGGGCACGATCGAGGACGGGAAGGTGAGCAGTGCCCGCAACCTGCCGGGCTGGGAAGGCACCTTTGCCCTTGCGGACGTGCTCTCCAAAGAGCTCGGTGCTGAGGTGCGGGTGGGCAATGATGTTCAGGTCGCGACCGACGCCGAGTTCAAGCTGGGCGCCGGGCGACTCTATGACGCGCTGCTCGGTGTCTTCTGGGGGACCGGCGTTGGCGGTGGGCTGATCCTCGACGGCAAGCCTTGGACCGGACGCGGTGCTGCCGGGGAGATCGGTCACATGGTGGTGAAGATCGACGGCGCTCGCTGTACGTGTGGACGGCAGGGCTGCATGGAGGCATACGCGGGACGGGCGGCGATGGAAGAGCACGCGCGCAAGCTCCACGAGAAGGGCAGACACACGGACCTGTTCAAGCTGATGAAGGAGCGCGAGCGCACGCGCCTGACTAGTGGCATTTGGGCGCGGGCGCTCGAGCACGAGGACGAGCTGGCAATTGAGATCATCGACCGCGCGGTCTGGGCGCTCGGCGCGGGGGTCGCCTCGGCGATCAACTTGCTCGACGTCGAGGCCGTGATCATCGGCGGAGGTCTCGGCGTGCGGCTCGGACACCCCTACGCGAAGCGGATCGCCAAGGCAATGCAACCGCACCTGTTCGCTGACGAGCGCCCTCCACACGTCCACGTGGCGGCGCTCGGCGATCTCGGCGGGGCGATCGGGGCGGCACTGTTGTGCCGGTCGTGAGGCTGATGATGTTCCGGTCGGTGCATGCACCGACCGGCCGGGGTGGCGCATGCGCCACCCGGCGGAGCCGCACATGTGCGGCTCCGTAGCAGAGCCGCATGCGGCCCTGCTGATCGTGGCACATGCGCCACGATCTTCCCCTATGGTCCGAATGGAGCCGTAACGTATGGATGCCTTGTCACAGCCGGTGGTGCACCTCTCGACGGTCCTGCGCAGCCCGCTGCTCGACAGAGCGGGGGAGAGGCTCGGTCGGGTCGAGGATCTGATCGTGCGGCTGGCCGATGGCGGCTATCCGCCGGTCACCGGCCTGAAGGCAAGGATCGGAGGGCGTGAGTTGTTCGTGCCGACCGACAGGATCGCAACGCTCGAGCCTGGAGCGGTGCGGCTGTCGGGGGAGACGCTCAGCCTCGGCCGCTTCGAGCGTCGTGTGGGGGAGGTGCTGCTGGGCCAGGACGTGCTCGGGCGCAAGCTGGTCAACGTCGAGGCCGACCCGCCGAGTCTCGTCACCGCGCACGAGATCGAGCTCGCGTGCATCGATGGCTGGTGGCGAGTGGTCGGTGTCGATCACAGCACACGGGCGCAGCTGCGGCGCCTCTTGCCGCGGCCACTGAAGAGCATGGTGGGAGATCGGCCATTCCTGGACTGGACCGATTTGGAGCCATTCGTCGGGCACGTCCCCACCGCGCGCCTGCGCTTCTCCCACCGCAAGCTGGCCAACCTGCACCCCGCGGAGATCGCCGACCTGGTGGAGGCGGCCTCGCACGACGAGGGCGAGGAGTTGATCGAGGCGGTGGGGCACGACCGTGAGCTCGAGGCGGATGTCTTCGAGGAGCTCGACGAGCATCACCAGCTGGAGTTCATCCGCGAGCGCTCGGACGCGGAGGTGGCTGCGGTGATCGCGCGGATGGCCACCGATGACGCCGCGGACCTGATCGTGGAGATCGAGCAGGAGCGCCGTGGACGCATTCTCGCCCTGCTGCCGCCCGCTCAGCGACGTCAGATCGAAGCGCTGCTGGGGTACAACCCCTCCACTGCCGGGGGCCTCATGAGCCCTGACTTCATTGGCCTTTCAGAGAATGAGACGGTGAGCGCGGCGATCGAACGTGTGCGCACCAGCGAGATCGCGCCGGGCACGCTCACCACCGTCTTCCTGAACGACGCCGAGGGCAAGCTGTCGGGCTCGCTGGCGGTCGTCACACTGCTGCGCGCCGATGCCCAAACGCGGTGCTCGGCCCTCGCCGAGCACGAGCCGGTATCGGTGCATACCGATGCCGATCTGCCCGAGGTGGCGCGCATGATGACGGACTACAACTTGGTGATGCTCGCGGTCATCGACGAGCAGGAGCGCGTGGTGGGCGTGGTCACCGTGGACGACGTGCTCGAGCTGATGCTGCCGACCGGTTGGCGGCGGCGCTTTGGGCTCGTGCGCGACTGACGATTGCTAGGCTGAGAGCTCGACGAGCTCGCTAGAAAGTAGACAGGCATGGACCGAGAACAGCCACGAAGTACCCAGTCGGTCGCACGCCCGTCGGGCTCGTCCCTCCTG
>PLBZ01000058.1:0-9559 GCA_003134675.1 Solirubrobacterales bacterium | reverse complement strand
GACGAGGCCCACATCGGCGACATCCGGGGGGCGCTCGGCACGATCAGGATGCACGACAGCGGCGAGCGCCACGGGTGGCGTTCGCGAGCGATGGCGCTGCTCGCGATCATGGGCCCCGGCCTGATCGTGATGGTCGGCGACAACGATGCGGGCGGTGTCTCCACGTATGCGCAGGCGGGGCAGAACTACGGCACGAGCCTGCTGTGGGTGTTGTTGCTGCTGATCCCGGTGCTGATCGTCAATCAGGAGATGGTGATTCGCCTGGGCGCGGTTACCGGCGTTGGGCACGCACGCCTGATCAATGAGCGCTTCGGCCGCTTCTGGGGATGGTTCTCGGTGGGCGACCTGTTCATCCTCAACTTCCTGACGATCGTCACAGAGTTCATCGGCGTGAGCCTCGCGCTTGGATATTTCGGCGTGAGCAAGTACCTGGCGGTGCCGATCGCGGCGGCGACGCTGATCGGGATCACCTCCACGGGCAGCTTTCGCAGCTGGGAGCGCTTCATGTATGTGTTCATCCTCGCCAACTTCCTTGTCATTCCGCTGCTGATACTGGCCCACCCGCGGGTCGGGGATCTGGTGCACCACACGTTCGTTCCGGGCATCCACGGCGGCTTCGGCTCGACGGCCGTGCTGTTGATAATCGCGATCGTGGGGACTACAGTCGCGCCCTGGCAGCTGTTCTTTCAGCAGTCGAACATCATCGACAAGCGGATCACGCCGCGCTGGATCAACTACGAGCGCGCGGACACGGTGATCGGCGCGTTCGTGGTGGTGATCGGCGCGGGGGCGCTGATCGCCCTCACCGCGTTCGCTTTCGCCGGGACGCCCGATTTTGGTCATTTTGGCGATGCGGGCACGG
Organism: Solirubrobacterales bacterium; assembly: GCA_003134675.1. GTDB lineage: Bacteria > Actinomycetota > Thermoleophilia > Solirubrobacterales > Solirubrobacteraceae > Palsa-744. The sequence continues at coordinate 8,697 of PLBZ01000058.1, read as the reverse complement.
TCGCCACGCAGCTGGGCCATCGCCTGGGGTCGAGCGCCGGCACGCTGTTCGCGATCGTGTTGCTCAACGCGTCGCTGATCGGGGCGGCGGCGGTGACGTTGGCTACCTCCTACGCCTTCGGGGACGTGTTTGGCGCCAAGCACTCGCTGAACCGCGGGCCATTGGACGCCAAGCTCTTTTACGCGAGCTTCACGCTGATGGTGATGGCCGCGGCTGGCATCGTGTTGATCCCGGGGGCGCCGCTGGGACTGATCACCACCTCGGTGCAGGCGCTGGCTGGGGTCCTGCTGCCCAGCGCGACGGTTTTCCTGCTGCTGCTGTGTAACGATCGAGAGGTGTTGGGGCCGTGGGTGAATGCGCCCTGGCTGAACGTCATCGCGGCGTTGATCGTGGGAGTCCTCGTGGAGCTATCGCTGATTCTGATGGCAAGCACGATGTTCCCGAAGATCGACGTGACGCAGCTCTTCATCTACCTATCCCTTGTCCTTCTGGTGGGCCTGGGGGGGATGGCGATCTATGTCCTGTATCGCAGGCCCCACCCGGCGATGCGGGCGGCTGAGTCTGCGGAGATCCCCAAGGACAAGCGCCACACCTGGACGATGCCTCCGCTTGCACTGCTCGAGCGCCCGGTGTTCTCGCCCGGGCGCAAGGCGGGAATGCTCTTGCTGCGCGGCTATCTCGTGGTGGCAGTGTTGCTGCTGGTGATCAAGACAGTGCAGCTCGGCCATTGAGGTGGCCGTTCCGCGGCGTCATACGCCACCCACGATGCTCGACGTGCCACCAGCACGCCTGCGCTCGCATGCGGCGTCTGCCACCACGGCCCGACCACCTCAACCCACCATCTGAACCCTAATCTCCCGCCAGGTTCGTGGGCAGCGGCTGGCCTCGCGGCGGCGGGTCGTCGAGCATCAGGCGGGGGACCGTCACGGGCTGCAGCCCGCGCTTGCGCAGTCCCTGGATGATCGCGGGCAGTGCGGCGATCGTCTGCGAGCGATTGCCGCCGGCATCGTGCATCAGGATGATCGCGCCAGGGTGCGCGCCGGCGAGCGCGCTCTGCACGATCGCCGCGACGCCGGGCAGCCGGTAGTCCTCGGTGTCGGTCGACCAGAGGACCATCAGCAGTCCCAGCTTGCGCAGCAGCTTGAACGTGGTCGCGTTGAACGAGCCGTAGGGGGGGCGAAACAGGCGCGGGCGAGGTCCGTCGAGCAGTTCGATACGGGCGATCTGTTCGACGAGTTGTTCGTGCTGATCGTGCGCCGAGAGGCTCGCCAGCATCGGATGTGTCTCGGTGTGGTCGCCGATCACGTCTTGAGAGCGCAGCTCCAGCGAGCTGCCGGCGGAGAAGTAACGCTCCTCCTCGCCGATCGCGAAGAACGTGGCGTGTACGTGCAACCTGTTCAGCGTTGCCACGAGCTGCTGGGTATAGGGGCCGGGACCATCGTCGAAGGTGAGCGCGAGCTCGTTGCCCTTCCTCCCGCCGCTGACCACCGCGGGTGTGTAGGAGAGCACGGAGTCGATCGCCTTTTCTTCGGCGCGGTGGGTGAGTGCTTCCTGCTCGGCCGGAGTCACTTGCGCGACGGCCGCATGGTGGGCGACAGGGGCAGGTTTGGCGCGATGGGCGCCGCCGCTGTGGGAGTTGATCGCTGTGAGGAGCAATGCGAGCAGCGCCAACAGCGCGACGCCGGCGATGGCGCGACGACGGCGGAACTGCGTGTGATCCTCGACAGCCATCTAATGAGTCCCCTGAGGGCTGAGCAGCTTATCGAGCGGGCCGGTGAAGGATTCGGGGTCGAGGCTTGCGGGAGAGAAGCGCTGCGGCGGGGCGCCGGTTCGCGAGAGCAGGAAGGCGGGCGTTGCCTGCAGGTGCAGTCCTCGCGCGAGTGCGCGTGCCTGGTCGATCTGGTTCTGTACGCCGGGAGAGCTCTCCTCGGCGAGCGCGCGGGGGACGTCGACTGAGGGGATCGCGCCCGCGAGCGCACGCAGGTAGGTGTTGGTGACGTAGGAGCTGTTCTCGAGCCCCTGATTGCGGTACATCAAGTCGATGAACTGCCACAGGTGGTTCTGCTCGCCCAGGGCATTGGCCATGCGCGCGGCGCCCAGCGAGTCGTTGCCGATGAAGGTGAGGCCGCGAAAGACGAGCAGCACGCGTCCTGGGCGCACATAGTGAGCGACGATGCTCGGCAGGGCATTCTGGGCGAAGAGCGCGCAGGAGGGGCACTGCAGGTCGCCGAACTCGACGAGCGTGACCGGGGCGCTCCGATTGCCGAGGGTGTTGCCGTGTTGGGGTATGCCCGCAAGCAACGCGAGCGTCTGCGGGGCGCCGGGCACGGACTTACCGGGGGCCAGCTGGGAGGTGCTGGGACTCCTCAGCACCGCGATCAGCACCGCTGTGATGAGGATCGCGGTGACGAGCAGCGCCCCCAGCCGATACAGGCGTAGGCGTGTGGGGAGATTGGCCTCGGCGGCAGGCATGCCTTGAGTCTATTTTGGGTGGGGTGCTTGCATTCTGGACATCCATCGCCGTGCTGTCGGTCGTGCAGGGCGCGTTGGTAGCGCTGCCGGGGTTGCTGAGCGCACCGGAGTTCGCACGCCTGCGTGGTCGGCGCTGGGCGCTGATACCGCCGTTGTCAGTGATCGGCTTCGTGTTCGTCGCCCGTGCAGCGGAACATGCGAGCGCCCAGGGGCTCACTTATCTGGCGCTGTGTGCCGTGCCCGCGCTTGCCGCGCTTTCACTCGGCTGGCTTGCGTGGAATGCCCACCCGCCGCGTCCTGCGAGGGCGCTGATCGTGGTGCCGCTATTCGTGCTGGCCTGGGTGGACCGCGGTGGCTTGGCGGGAGAGGCGGCGGCGCTCGTCCTCTCGGCGCTCAGCTGCGCGGCGCTCGGCGTGCTCCTGGCCACGGTGACACCCCCGCGATGGTTGGCGGTGGGCATCGTGGCGATGGCGGTTGCCGACACCACGCTCGTCGTATCCGATTTGTTGCAGCGACCGAACAACGCGCTGGACGCCGCGCATCCTGTTGCCGGCCTGCCGAGGCTGCAGAGCGCCGTGTTCGGTTCGGCTCTGATGGGTTACGGGGATTTGTTCATCGCCGGCGTCCTTGGGGGCCTGCTCGCGAGGACCCTAGGACGACCCGCCCAGCTGCGCGCGGCGAAGCTGACCGCCCTGCTCGCGCTCAGCTTCGACCTGCTGTTCTTCCTCATAGACGAGCTGCCGGCCACGGTGCCCGTGGCGCTCGCGCTGATTATCGTGGTGCTCGAGCGCCGGCGGAGATCGTCTCGGAGAGAGGCAGCGCCGGCGCCTGCGGCACCTCATCGACGAGTGAGCGCTCGGTCGGCTCGGACTCCAGCCGGGCGGTGACGGTGCGCGCCGAGGAGTCGATCGCGACCGGCGTCACCAGCTCGCGATCGGAGGAGGCGCCGCGTTCCTCGATGCGTCGCATTTCGGGGATGACGCCCCGCTCGAAGGAGCCGATCGCCTTGTTGTATGCGTTCACCGCCGAGTCGAGCTGGCGACCGACCTTCGCGAGCGGGTCGATGAAGCGAGCAAGCCGGCGGTGCAGCTCCCGGGCGGACTCGGCGATCTCCCGGGCGGACTCCGCGATCTGCTCCTGGCGCCATCCGTAGTGCACGGCGCGCAGCAGGGCGATGAGCGTGGTGGGGGTGGCCATCAGCACATGCTGATTGACGCCGTACTCGATCAGCGAGGGGTCCTCGGCGAGGGCGGCGAGATAGTTGCCGTCGGAGGGGACGAACATGACGACCAGGTCGGGTGTGCCGTCGAACTGGCGCTGGTAGCCCTTGGAGGCGAGCTTGGTCACGTGTTCGCGCATCTGCCTGGCGTGGAGCGCCAGCTGCAACTCACGCTCCTTCTCGGTGGTGGCCTCCAGGTGTGCGAAGAAGGCCTCCCCGGGGAACTTCGAGTCCACCACGATCACCTTCTCGCCGGGCAGGCGCACCAGCACATCCGGTCGCAGGCGCCCATCGTCGGTGTTGATCGTTGACTGCTCGAGGAAGTCACAGTGGTCCACCATGCCCGCCATCTCGATTACGTTGCGCAGCTGGATCTCCCCCCAGGAGCCACGCGTCGAGGGGCGCTTGAGCGCGGAAGCGAGGTTGCCGGTCTCCTGGCGCAGTGTGCCCACCCCCTCGTGCAGCTGGCGGACCATCGCGGAGAGCTGACCTTGGGAGTCCTTGCGCTCGCGCTCCAGGCGACCGATCTCGCTCTCCATCTTGCCCAACTTCTCCTGGACCGGCTGCACGAGGCCCTTGATCTCCTGGGCGCGTATGGCCATCTCGCTTGAAGCGCGCTCCTCCTCGGCGCGACGCTGGTCGGCGAGCCGCTGCGCCAGCGAATCGCCGGTCTGCTTGAGGACGTCGACCGACATCGACTTCAGTTCGTCGCGTAGTCGCTCTCGGTTGGGTTTGAGCACGACGGCGGCGCCGGCGGCGCCGAGGATCAGTCCGATCAAGATTCCGAGAAGCAGCAGCACAACGGTCATCGCCTTCCAGCCTGGCTGACGGGGACAAACAAAAATGACACGTGCTTCGGACGCGAGCGCGCTCTCGGGCATCCGTCTAACCGATGGGCGCTCCGAGCGCTTTGTAGTGCGTGGCCGCCTCTTCGAGCACGCCGAGCATCGCCGGCGCGGCCGGGACCAGACGGGCGCTGGCGGGTGCCGCGGCGATCACCCGGCGGACCGGCGGGGCGGGGGAAAGGGCACGGATGACGATGTCATCGCGCACGACCGACAGCGCCAGCTCGGGAATCAGCGCGACCCCGACGCCCGCCGCCACGAGACCCTGGACTGTCTGGTAGTCGTCGCTCTCAAAAGACACGCTCGGCTCGAAACCGGCCGCGTGGCAGCAGCGCACGACGTGGCGTGCGCATGGGCTCGAGCTGGAGGTCTGTACCCACGCTTCTTCCTGGAGCTCTGACAAGCGCAGCTTGGCCTTCTTGGCGAGGCGATGGTTGGGCGGGAGCGCGAGGTACATCGGGTCTACGAGTAGCTCGACCCGGGTCATGTCCTCCCCCAGCAGGCTCTCGCTGGCGAACTCGAACAGCAGCGCGAGGTCGAGCTCGGCTGCGCGTAGGCGTGGCACGATCTCCTCCGGCTCGGCCTCCACGAGCGTCAGCTCGACATCGGGATGTAGGGCGCGGAAGGTGGCGATCGCCAGTGGCATCAGCGTTGCTCCGGCCGTCGGGAAGGAGGCCATGCGCAGCCGCCCACCCCGCAGGCCGGCGATCTCCGACAGCGCCGCCTCGGCCGCATCCAGGCGCGCGAGGATGCCCTCGGCGTGTCCGACGAGCGTCTGCCCGGCGGCGGTCAGGCTTACGCCGCGCGGGTGGCGCTCCAGGAGGGCCATGCCGGCTTCGCTCTCGAGCGCGGCGATTTGCTGGGAGATCGCCGACTGGGTGTATGAGAGCGCGTCGGCGGCGCTCGAGAGCGAGCCGCGGTAGGCGACCTCCTTGAGGACCTTGAGCCGAGCCATGTTAAGCATAAGTACAGCTTATAGTAATGATCAAAACAATCACTGGACCTGATGGCAGGAGGTTGCCAAGATGGCAACGAACCCCTTTCGACTTATCAACCACTTTGACACTCACTCAGCTGGCCACAGGTCCGCCCCACGACAGGAGAATGCAATGCCCACCAAGATCATCGTTTCCTATGACGGGACCGCTAACGAGGACGACGCGGTCGCTCTCGGCCGGCTCTTCGCGGCCGCAGGCGCCGAGGTCTCCCTCGCTTACGTTCGCCACGCTTCTGAGCCCGACAGCGCGCGCGAGGACATCGCCCAGCACGAGGCACAGGCATTGCTCGAGCGCGGCGCCGAGCTGCTCGGCAACCCGACCGCCGCCAAGCACGTCGTCACCGATCGCTCCACCCCCGAGGGCCTGGCGGCATTGGCAGAGCGCGAGGGGGCGCAGGGAATCGTCTTCTGTTCGGACTCGCATACCGCGAAAGGCCACATCGCGATCGGCAACTCCGCGCAGCGTCTGCTCGAAGGCGGCACGACCGCGATCGCAATCGCGCCCGTCGACCTGGCCGAGGATGAGGACGCCACGGTCAGCCAGATCGTGGTCGTGGGCGACGGCGATGGCGGGGCACGCGAGAGCGCCGCGGCGCTCGCCGCGGCGCTCGGTGCCACCGTGGCTCCGGTCGCCAACGAGCAGGCCGACCTGCTCGTGATCGACTCGCGGCCGGAGGTAGAGCAGGGCCGCGTCGGGGTCAGCGCCTCGGCCGCGCACCTGATCGAGATCGCCACCTGCCCGGTGCTCGTAACGCCTCGCGGCGTTGCCCTGTCCTTTGGCAGGACGGTTGCCCTGAGCGCCTAACGAATCGTTTTACCCCGTGCCCGCGCGTGCAGGTAGCGCGCGAGCGCGTGGGTGAAATCGAGGGCGCCACCCGCCAGGTGACCGGCTGGTCCAGTCCACAGCCATGTCTCAAAACGCTTCAGCGTGAGCGAGGAGTAAGGGCGGGGTCTCACGGGGCGGCACGGTATCGTGGCGGGCATGCCTGTAGCCGTGAAGACCACCGTCACCGAGCTTCCGGAGTCGCGCGTGCGCGTTCAGGTGGAGGTGCCGCCGGGGGAGGTGGAGGGGCGCGTCGAACACAGAGCGCGCCAGCTCGGGCGCGAGCTGAAGCTNNTGCTGCAGCGCGTCGGCCGCGAGACCGTGCTGGAGGAAGCCGTGCGTGACACGCTCTCGAGCTGGTACACGGACGCGATCGAGACCGCCGGAATCGTCCCGGTGGGCGACCCGAAGGTCGATCTGGGAGACCTTCCGCTGCAGGGGAAGGCCCTCGAGTTCTCGATCGAGATCGGNNTATCAGGGCTTAGAGGTGGCGCGCCGCGAGCCGGCCGTCACGGACGAGCAGATCCAACAGGAGATCGAGGCGATGCGCGAGCGGTTGGCCCGTCTGGATGCCGTCGAGCGCAAGGCCGGACAGGGTGACTTCGTCGTCGTCGACTATGTCGGCTATCTGCCCCCGGAGGACGTTTCAGGATTAGACCCCGCCCACCCCGCCGAGCCATTTCAGGGGGGCGAGGGTCGCGACCAGCTCGTTGAGCTCGGCGGCGGCAACCTGATTCCCGGCTTCGAGGAGGGCCTGCTCGAATCTGCCGCCGGTGAGACGCGCACGATCGAGCTGGCGTTCCCCGCGGACTACGGTGCTGAGCATCTTGCCGGTAAGGACGCCTCGTTCCAGATCACCGTCAAGGAGGTCAAGAGCAAGCGCTTGCCTGAGGTGGACGAGGACTTCGCGATCGATGCGGGCTTCGACAGCGTGGAGGAGCTGCGCCAGGACATAGAACGCCGGATGATCGAGGCCGAGGAGCAGAAGATCGAGGGTGAGTTCCGCGAGGCCGCGCTGGATGCGGCTGTGGCCCAAGCGCGGGTGCTCGTTACCCCGGCACTCGCAGAGGCGCGGGCGAAAGAGATGTGGGAGCGGATGCTGCATTCGCTTGCCCATCGAGGCATCTCACGCGAGTCCTACCTGCAGATCGCCGCGCGTGAGGAAGTGGAGATTCTCACCGAGATGCAGCCCGACGCGGAGCTGGCCTTGCGTCGTGAGGCGGTGGTGAGCGCGATCGTGACCACGGAGGGGATCGTCCCGTCTGATGAGGATCTACTCGCGGCGCTGGCGCCGAGCGCTGAGCGCGAGGGGATCGCGCCAGAGAAGCTGCTCGAGGATCTGCGTGGCGCCGGGCGGTTGGAGGAGGTGCGCGAGGATCTCGCCGCGCGCAAGGCCGTCGAGCTGATCGCCGAGCGGGCCGTGCCGATCCCTCTCGAGCAGGCACAGGCGCGCGAGCAGCTGTGGACACCTGGGCAGGAGCAGGCGGGGGACGCCGAGGCGGCGCCCGCGGGCTTGTGGACGCCGACCGATCAGCGATCGGCCAGCTAGTGTCTTTCAGAAGGAATCGAGCTAGGTAAGCGAAACAAAGCGAGGACCATGAGCCCACTTGTCCCAATGGTGGTTGAGCAGACCTCGCGAGGCGAGCGCGCGTTCGACATTTACAGCCGTCTGCTGAACGAGCGGATCATCTTCCTCGGCACGCCTGTGGACGATCAGATCGCCAATCTGATCGTCGCTCAGCTGCTGCACTTGGAGTCAGAGGATCCCGATAAGGACGTCTCGCTGTACGTCAACTCACCGGGCGGCTCGGTGTATGCGGGACTGGCGATTTACGACACGATGCAGTTCATCAAGCCTGACGTACAGACGATCTGCGTGGGGATTGCGATGTCGATGGGCGCACTGCTGCTGGCGGGCGGCGCGGCGGGTAAGCGTATGGCGCTGCCCAACGCGAAGATCCTGATCCACCAGGTTTCATCGAGCTTCCAGGGACAGGCGACGGATATCGAGATCCACGCCAAGGAGATCATCGACGTGCGCCGGCGGCTGGACGAGATCATCGCGAAGCACACGAAAAAGGAGCTCGAGGATGTGCGCAAAGATACCGAGCGTGACTACTTCATGAGCTCCGAGGAGGCGAAGGAATACGGGATTATCGACCGAGTGATCTCGGAGCACTAGCTCCGGGCTTACGGTGGCATGACGCTGCGACGGGGAGACAGAGGAAATGGCCAGACCTACAGATTCAAACGAGCAGTTGTTGTGCAGCTTCTGCGGCAAGTCTCAGCGGCAGGTCAAGAAGCTGATCGCCGGGCCGGGGGTGTACATCTGCGACGAGTG
>PLBZ01000065.1 GCA_003134675.1 Solirubrobacterales bacterium | reverse complement strand
GGCGCCACCGCCTACATCACCGACGTCGGCATGACCGGCCCGCGCGGCGGCGTGATCGGCGTGAAGCGCGAGCAGGCGATCGAGTCGCTGCTCACGCAGATGCCCGTGCGCTTTGAAACCTCCGAGGAGGACCCATGGCTCATGGGAGTGCTGATCCGCTGCTCGGCCCGCTTGCGCGCGGACTCCATTGAGCAGGTGCTGATGCCCCGGCCTGCCTAGGCACCGGATCTTTCAGAGCGGGGCCGCCGACACGCCCGAGTAGGGCGAGCATCACCAGTGGGAAGAACCAGGGAATGTAGAGGTAGAACCAGTGTTCGACCCCGAGCTGGGTGGCGATGATCACCGCGGCACAGGCTGCCGCCAGGCCAGCGAGATCGGCGCGGCGCGGGAGGACCGCCAGTGTCAGGGCGAGTGCGACGGCGGCGAATTGCACCACCCGCTGGAGCCCGTGCAGACCGTAGAGACCCCAGATCGAGAACGGCGAGCCGCGGTTGGCCTGGTAGGCGATCGTGCGCCTGTAGATCGCCTGAAGGGAATCGTGAGTGAGCGCAGGGACCGACACCAGCGCGGCGACGCCAACGAAGGCGAGCGTGAACAGCGCGAATGCGCGCGAACGGTGGGGGGACGCCATATCCCGCAGGCCGTGAGTTGCCAGCAACGGCGCGAGCGCGAGAGGCGCGAACTTGCTCAACCCGGCCAGCGCTGCGAACGCTCCCCGGGCTGGCGCCGAGTTGGCGAAGAGAAGCGCCGCGAGGATGAGCACGGCCACGAGCGTGTCGTTGGAGTCGCTTGCTAGCGCGAACAGCGTGAAGGGATAGGAGACCCAGGCGTAGGCGAGGGCAATGCCCAGTGTCGGTCCGCGGATACGACGGCCGAGCAGGAACATCAGCGCGACCGCGAGCAGATCAAACACAACCGCGGCGGCGTGAGCGGCCGGCAGATCGTCCCAGGTCCCGCTCCAGCCGAAGATCTGCTCGAACGGAACGTAGGACTCGTAGTTGACGGGGCCGTAGGTGTCACCGTGTTCGTTGTCCGCCGGATAGTGGCCGTAGAGCGGCTTTGAGTGGACGATCCGCTGAGCTCCGATCACCCCGGCGTAGCCGACGTCGATCACGTTTGCATCGGTGACGTTGAGTGCGATGCGAAAGCCGAGGAGAAAAACCACCCCGAGGGCCAGCCACGGGGCAGGGACGAGCAGCCGCAGGGGAGAGGAGGAGGATCGGCGGCGCATGAGGGCGAGCATCCGCGCGAGCAAGTAGAGCAGCGGCGGATAGGTGAGCGGCACCGAAGCGTAGATGTGCCCGTGGTTGAAGAACGCGAGCGAGACCGAAAACGACAGCAGCACGAGCAGGTCGAGGTGCAGCAGCGAGAAGGGCCTGCGCCAGTCGACGAACGGCAGCAAAAACAAGAGACAGAGGGGCAGCCAGACGTAAAGCGCGTTTACGTGCCGCCCGAACGCGCCGGGATAGCCGCGCGCCATCGTCCAGGCGATTTGGAAGCCGGTCCACTGTTCGAGCACCCGCCCGGAGAGGTCGTCGATGATGACTTGCCCGATCTCCTTCCTGCCGTTCTTGGAGAAGTAGCTGACCTGCCAGTGAAACGGCATCTTTAGGTAGGCGCCCCCGTAGGAGCCGGGGTATTTCGCGCGCACCTTTTTTATCTTCGGCAGGCGTTGGGCGATTGCGAGAACCTGATTGGCCGACAGCCGGCGTCCGGCCGGAGGCGTGTCCGATGGCGTCACGGGAATCGGCGCATCCGAGTTCGTCGACTGAGCCGAGGAGGAGGACACGGCGGCCGTGTTGCTGCGCCCGGACGCTGTCAGCTGCGCGGGTCGCGGAGCGCTACCGAGAGCGCCGCTCGCCGCGTGTGACGTTACGGGCAGCACGCAGGCAAGCGCACACGCGATGAATGTCAGGGAGCACCGCACCCCGCGAGGGTAACGTGAGCATGCTCGAAGCTCAGCTTCAAAATCGTCAGGTAGACGCGATCGCGGCGGTGCCGTCTGCCGCTACGCCGAAATGATTCAGCACGAGCGGGGCAATGTCGCGGATAGCCCACTGGACAGGCTCCTGCTGCGGAAGCTCGACTCCGCACGTCACGAGTGCGCCGAGCGAGTCAGAGGCATGCAGCGAACCGTGGCTGCCGCCGCCAACGTGGGCGGCACCCCCCCAATCGAGGAACTCATAGCCGGGGGCAGCGCTCAGCAGGACCTCACCCGAGGTCGGGCACGTGAGCGCCGACCAGACGCGGGCGAGCGCGTCGGGGTAGTCCGGGGCGACCAGCAGGCCGTCCTCGATGCGCGCTCCAAGCGCCGCGAGCTCACCCTCTATGTTCCACCCCTCGCCGCGCGCGTCGCGCACCTCGCCGCCCGGCGCAAAGCGTAGCTCGCCGCGATCGGGGCTCCAGACCACACCCTCGGAGGGCTCGTCGTGCGCGTCATACGCGAGCCAGGCGACCAGGTCCACCCCCTCGATCCCCAGCGCACGGGTAACCACCGAGGCACGCATCGCATCACGCTCGGCCTCGTGCAACGCGTACACCATCGCACCGCGCTGGGAGGGGCAGACAGCGATATGAGCCCCACCCTCCCCCTCATCGTGCGCGCCCTTCGTACCCCCCCTGGGACTCAATACGCCGAGCTCGGCGAGATCGTGCTGGAGGGAGATCGTGCTTTGGACGGATGCCTGGGAGTGGTCGGCCATCACGATCACCGCGTGCTCTGCCAGGAACCGATCGACGCCACCGCCGGCGTTGAAGACGCGGGCGAGTTGGAGGTCGGCCTGGGCGATCGAGCGCAGCTGTGCCTCAGGCCCGTGCTTGTGCGAGTGCCAATCGTTGTCGGGCAGCGAGAGCAGCAAGAAATCGAACAGATCATGTTCGACCATGTAGGCCGAGACGCAGCCGGAGTGACGGTCGCGCACTCCAGGCATGCCGAGCGCGGAGCGGCAGCCGGTGGGACGCGAGGCGAAGATGTCAGCGTAGAACAGCTCGCGCGGACCCAGCACCGGATGGCGCATCAAGCGCGAGGCGAAACGTGTCAGGGCTGTGTCGCGCTGGGGCTCGTGGCGGTGGCGGCCACGATACATCAGATAGGTGGTCCCGGCCGTGCGCACGTCCGCGTCGTCGAGCGCCTCGAACACGGTCGGCGTGTCCGGCGAGAGGTGGGCACGGTTCATGTTGTAGACCGTGTCGGTCAGCTGGCGTGCGATCCCGAAGCGCTGGGCAGCGCGAAAGCTCGAGCCGTACTCGATGTAGCGGTACTCCTCGCGATGAAACCAATTCATGCCCGGAATCAGGTGCTCGTCCTGGGCCACGCCGGTGACGATCGAGGCAGCACAGACGGGAGTGACGGAGGGAAACGCGGCGACGCAGTCCGGGATGTAGCGCCCGCGCTGCATCAGCGTCGCGAGCATCGGCGCGACGCCGGTGGCGACCGCGCGCTCGAGCATCACCGGCGCCATCGCGTCGATCACGCAGAGGACGAGCTTGGGCGGGGAGCTCACTAGCGCCCGAGGATTCGCAGGCCGGCGTACTTCTTCCTAGCGCGCTGCCGCGCGCGCATTGTGAGCCACACAAGCAGGGCGAGGAGCAGGTAGCCGAGCGGATGTAGTAGCGCCACGAGCGCAGCGAAGAGAAGCGCCGCGCCGTCGACGTAGAGGGTGAGCGCCTCGCGCGCCGCGCGATCGGGCAGGCGCGTGCGGGCGCCGGAGAGCAGCGGGCGGACCGCCAGCTGGCTCAGCGCGGCGCAGGCGGCCCCGCCGATCAGGCCTGGCCAGGAGGCATCGCCGTGGGCGGCGAGGGTGCCAGCAAATAGCAGCGCGCCAATGCCGATCCCTATGCCCGCGAACGCAGCGGAGAGGGGACCTGAAGCGAAGCGCTCCGAGCCAAGGCGCAGTTGAATCAGGTAGGCGAGCACCAGCACAACGGCGAGGACGACGAGCCACCAGCCGGATTGCAAGAAGCGGTAGTGGCCGTGGGTGAAACCGAGACCGAGCAGCTTCTTGGAGGCCAGCGCACCGGCGAGAAGCGCGGGGAAGAAGGGGCGCAGTCCGGCGGCGAGTGCGAGGCCGAGGCCGAGGCCGATATAGAAGACGAGGTTGTTCATGGGCGTGTGCGCTACCGTGCGAGGCGCCATGACGATAGCCCACGCACCCTGCTCCTAACCGATCGTGGCGCAAGGTTCCGCAAGCGCGGCGCCGAATAGAGGCTCAAGGTAATGGACCGATCGATCAGTGGACAAGGAGGCGGTAGGCGGGAGCGAGCGACCGCACACGAGCTCGCGCGCTATGAGGCGCTGTTCGCCGCGCGCACGCGGGGGATGAAAAGCTCGGCGATGCGCGAGATGATGGCGCTGACCGAGCGCTCTGAGGTGATCTCGCTCGCGGGCGGCCTCCCCGACACGAGCACGTTCGCGCCGGAGCTCTACGCCAAGCTGATGGCCCACGTCGCCGCCGAGTCCACCGCGCGCGCGCTTCAGTACGGCCCGACCGAGGGGATGGCGGTCGCGGCTGACTGCATCGTCGAAGTGATGGCCGCCGAGGACACCGCGGTCGACCCCGCGAACGTGATCGTCACGACCGGCGGCCAGCAGGTGATCGACCTCGTGTGCAAGGCCCTGATCGACCCGGGCGATGTGATCGTCGCGGAGGCGCCCACCTACCCAGGCGCGGTGCCGACGTTCGGCGCGTATGAGGCCCACGTCGTGCAGATCGAGATGGACGCCGACGGGATGCCGATCGACGAGCTGGAGACGGTGCTCGATCGGCTGGCCGGCGAAGGCAGGCGGCCCAAGTTCATCTACACGATCCCCAACTTCCAGAACCCAGGCGGGGTGACGATGTCGCTGCCGCGGCGCCGTCGCCTGATCGAGGTCGCGCGCGAGCGCGAGCTGCTGATCCTCGAGGACAACCCCTACGGCCTGCTGCGCTACGAGGGCGAGATGCTGCCGACGCTGTACTCACTGGACGCTTCGAATGGAAGCCCGCCCGCCCATGACGGGGCCTCAGATCTGGTGATCTACCTGGGTACGTTCTCGAAGATCCTCTCGCCCGGACTGCGGCTTGGCTGGGCAGTCGCGCCGCGGCCGGTGCTCGAGAAGTTGAACCTCGGTAAACAGGGCGCCGACCTGTGCAGCTCGCCGATGACCCAGCTGTTCGTCGCCGCTTACTTCTCAGAGCGAGGAATCGGAGCCCGCCCGGCCTGGCTTGAGTACGTGGAGCGACTCAAGACCCTCTACAGGGGTCGACGCGACACGATGCTCGAGGCGCTCGAGGAGCACTTTGGCGCTGACGCCAGCTGGACGACGCCACAGGGTGGGCTGTTCGTGTGGGCGACGCTGCCCGATTACATCGACACGACCGACCTGCTCGCGCGGGCGCTGGAGAGCGAGGGCGTCGCGTTCGTGCCCGGCCGCGCCGCCTACGTGGACGGCCGCGGCGGCTCCTCAATGCGGTTGAACTTCGCCGGGACCCCGGACGGAGAGATCCGTGAGGCGATCAGGCGCATCGGCAAGGTCGTGCGCGGGCAGGTCGGGATGTTCGGGACGCTGACGACGGGCTCCCCGCCGGCGTCGCAATCGCCCTCCCCGGCGGCGGTCGGAGATGCCCCCGGCGGCGTCGGCCTCGCGGACGTGCTCGAGCTGCCACAGCGCGACGAGGAGAGCAGAGCGCGCCGGGCCAAGAAGCGATGAGCGGGGGCCCTGGGTCGTGATCGCGGCAGTCGCGGGTGCGGGAGAATCGCGCAAGCAGATGGAGGCGAAGCGGGTCGCCGTGCTCCAGGGCGGCCGCTCGCTGGAGCGAGGAGTGTCACTGCGCTCTGGCGCGCAGGTCCAGGACGCCCTGCAGCGACTGGGCCATGACACGGTCACGATCGACGCCGGTTCGGAGCTCGTTGCGAAGCTGCGCGCGGCGGGCCCAGACGCGGTGTTCGTCGCGATGCACGGAGGCGACGGCGAGGACGGCACCGTGCAGGAGCTGCTGGAGGCTGTCGGCGTTCCCTACACGGGCTCGGGCCCGGCGGCCTGCGTCCAGTCCTCCGACAAGGTGCTGGCTAAGCACCTGATGCGCGCCGCGGAGATACCGACGCCCGACTTCCACGCGTTTAGCGAGGCCTCCTTCAAGGAGCTCGGCGGGGCGGCCACGCTGAGAGACGTCGGTGACAGACTGGGATTCCCGCTTGTCGTCAAGCCGGCACGCCAGGGCTCGGCGCTGGGCGTCAAGTTCGCGCGGTCCGCCGACGAGGTGCCGAGCGCGCTGGTGGCGGCCTTCTCCTACGACCGCAACGTCCTGGTCGAGCGCTACGTGAAGGGACGCGACCTCGCCGTATCGGTGCTCGACGCCGCGACGGCGAGCGATGATGAGATGGAGTCCCCACCCACCCCGCTGCCCGTGGTGGAGGCGGTTCCACGCGACGAGGACTTCTACGACTTCGAGTCACGATATGAGATCGGGCGCACGACGTTCGTGTGCCCGGCCGAGCTGCCCGAGGGCGTGACGGAGCGCGCACAGGAGCTGGCACTGGAGACGTACCGCCTGCTCGGCTGCCACGGCGTCGCACGAGTGGACCTGATGCTCGACGAGGGGAGCGGGGAGCTGGCGGTGCTGGAGACGAACGTCGTGCCGGGCCTGACCGCAACGAGCCTGCTCCCACAGGCGGCGGATGCCGCCTCGATCGGCTTCGACGAGCTCGTCGGGCGGATCCTCGACAGCGCCTTCACCCGCTAGGAATCAACGCTTCGCTCCCGTCGTTGGGCATGGAGGCCCAACGCCCCATCACCTCAGCTAGAGAACACACCCGCGTGGACGATCTCCAAAAATCCCCACCTCAGGAATCTCCCGCCGCAAAATCCTCCGGGGACACATGATCGAGGAACTCCTTGAACTTCTCGACGACGTCCTCTGACTCGTCGACGTTGTGCTCGAACTCGATTGCAGACTCGGCGATCACCTCATCCGCGGCGTAAATCGGCGCCCCCGAGCGCACCGCAAGGGCGATCGCGTCGCTCGGACGGGAGTCGATCTCCATCTCTCGACCCGCGACGCTGAGGGTGATCGAGGCGAAGAAAGTGTTCTCGCGCAGCTCGGTCACCGAGACCTGCGTGCACTTGACATCCAGCTCACCGAGGATGTCGCACAGCAGATCGTGGGTCATTGGCCGCGGGGTGCCCGCGCCCTGGAGCTTCATCAGAATCGAGGCAGCCTCTGGATGCCCTATCCAGATCGGAAGGAACTTGTTGCCCTCAGCCGTCTTCAAGAGCACGATCGGCTGCTTGCCAACCATGTCGAAGCTGACGCCGTAGATGACCATCTCCTGCAACAGAATCCTCCAGAGGGGGGAAGTCCAGAGTATAAGTACCGGCCGCGAGCCTCCAACCCGCCTGGGAAGCCGGAAGGCACCAGGCCGGCGGCCGTGCGTGAGCGCCAGCGGCGGCAGACTCGGCCCTATGCCCTATGCGCGGAAGCTCCAGAGCTTGTTGCCGAGGAAGTTCAGCGGCATCGATGCCGCCACGGCCAGCGCCTGCGCCGGGATCTTGGCGATGCCCACGCTCTCCACGAACAGCGTCAGCAGCAGCAAGCTGCAACCCTCGGCAACGAGACTGACCACGAGGAAGCGCAGCGCCTGGAAGCGCGCCCGGCCAGCGCGCGCGTCGAACGTCCAGTGGCGGTTGAGCACGAAGTTGTTGATCACCGCCACCAGCCATGCGGCAACCGAGGCGACCCGGTAGTCGACCCCCACCGGGTGCACGAACAGCGAATAGACCGCAAGGTTGACGGCGAAGCCAACGCCTCCCACGAGCCCGAAGCGGACGAGCTGGAGCCAGTTGGCCGGTCGCCGCATGCCATGCAGGAGGCGAATGTGCGTGCGTACCTCCACGGCGGTCGCCTCCTCGCGCATCTGCTCAGGGTAGCGACACGTCGTGGCGGACACCCCCGCTAGCCTTCTGTGGATGAGCTCACGCCAGCAAGCAATCGTCGCGTGCGCCTGCCCGCTGGTCGTGGCCGCACTCGCCGGCTGCGGCGGAACGGGGAAAGCCGCAGAGCGCTCCTCTAAGGCGAAAGCGAAAGCGAGCCCTTCCGTCGAGGTGGCGGCGGTGGCGGGCTCATCCGCCGTGCCGTCCACAGCAGGCGCGGGAGGCACCGCCAGGGAGGTACGCGATCCAGAAGAAGCCAAGAGCTTTCCCCTGCCGGCGTCGGTGCATCATCGATCTGCCAGCGCACCGCGGGTGGCGGGGGAAGCCGCAGTGGCGCCAGGCGCCCCTTCAGACGCCGAAGTGCGCCGCGAGCTCAGCCAGATGCACGCGGTCGAACGCACGGCGCAACGCGCGCGGGCGCAGCAGCTCATCCCCGTCGCCGGTGGCGAGTCGGTCGGGGGCAACGGCACGATCAACCCACCCCCCGGCATCCCCGCGGTCGTCGCCAAGGTGATCGCCGGCGGCAACGCGATCGCAGACTTCCCTTACATCTGGGGTGGAGGACACGCGTCGTTCGTCGCCAACGGATATGACTGCTCGGGCTCCGTGAGCTATGCGCTCGCGGCCGGTGGCCTGCTCAGCGCTCCCCTTGTGTCGGGCGATCTCGCAAACTGGGGCGAACCGGGCCCTGGTAACTGGATCACGATCTACGCAAACGCCGGGCACACCTTCATGGAGGTAGACGGGATGTGGTTTGACACCGCGGGCCGCAGCGGCCCTTACGCATCCCGCTGGCTGGTGGCGACGCCCCCGTTGGAAGGCTACGCCGTGCGCCACCCGCAGGGCCTGTAGAGCAGCGGCAAGATCGGTATGGATCTCCTTGCCTTGACCCTGCTGGTGCCAGTCGCCCTAGATGGAGAATCGGTCAGCACGAACAACACGGCGGTGGCTGTGGTCTCAGTGATCTCGATCGTAGGCGGCTATCTGCTGCTGGCCGCGCTGTGGCATTTTGTGTTTCGCGAGAAAGCGCGAGATAAGCGCAAGAACCCCCCGCCGGACTGACGTGAGTGGTTGACCAGCGTCAGTGAGACAAGGTGACGGTGCTGATCACCGTCGTGCTGANNTTGCGTCCGCCCTTAGTCGTGATCAGGATCGCTTT
Source organism: Solirubrobacterales bacterium (assembly GCA_003134675.1). Classification (GTDB taxonomy): domain Bacteria; phylum Actinomycetota; class Thermoleophilia; order Solirubrobacterales; family Solirubrobacteraceae; genus Palsa-744. The sequence goes on along the minus strand of PLBZ01000065.1, from coordinate 291 downwards.
CGCAATCACGATCTGCGGAGCGGTGCCCGGCGGCAGACCGGTGGCCGCCGCCCCGTGCAGTCCGATCCGCTTGGCGACGCTGCTCGCGAGCAGGACCTGGAACTGACCGGCGACCTGCTCATTGACCGAATAGCTGATCACGAGACCGTTGCGCAATGCCTTCGACAGTGAGTGTGACACGACCGCCTGCGTGGCCACCGGGCCGGGGATCGGTTTGGGGGTGGAGCCGGCGCCAGGGGAGCCTGAAGAGCCACCCGCGGTGCTCGTGCCGGCGGCCGGCGAGCCACCGGA
>PLBZ01000067.1 GCA_003134675.1 Solirubrobacterales bacterium | reverse complement strand
ACCACGAACAGAACGCCTCCACCAGCGCCGTGCGCTCGGTCGGCTCCACGCAGGTCGACCCCTATTCGGCGGTCGCCGGCGGGGTCGCCGCGCTCTACGGCCCCCTGCACGGCGGCGCCAACGAGGCGGCGTTGCGGATGCTCACCCGGATCGGCAAGGTCGAGAGGATCCCCGACTTCCTGCAGGGGGTAAAGGCCGGCAACGAGCGACTGATGGGCTTTGGCCACCGCGTCTACAAGAACNNCTCGACGACGACTACTTCACCTCTCGCAAGCTCTACCCGAACGTCGACTTCTACTCAGGCCTGATCTACGAGGCGCTGGGCCTGCCCGTGGCGATGTTCCCCGTGATGTTCGCGATCGGGCGCACCTCCGGCTGGATCGCCCAGTGGCTCGAGATGGTGCAGGACCCCGAGCAGAAGATCGCCCGCCCCCGCCAGATCTACACCGGCGAGCGCGATCGCGACTACGTGCCGATCGCCGACCGCGGCTAGAGAATCAGCATGGCCCCGTTGCGGCTCAGCCAGGCGCGGTCTTCGCGGTAGTCGGGCCAGTGGCGCTCCACGAGCGCCCAGAAGCGCGGCGAGTGATCGAGGACTTGGAGGTGGCAGACCTCGTGCCAGACGACGTATTCGAGCACCCGCTCGGGTGCCAGCAACAGCCGCCAGTTGAAGCTCATGCGCCCACCGGCCGAGCACGAGGCCCAGCGCGTGCGCTGCGCGCGGATCGTCAGTCCGCTGTACGTGGTCCCGGAGCGCTCGGTGGCGCGATCGAGTCGCCTAGCGATCTCCGCTCGTGCGGCGCGCCGGTAGAAGCGCTCCAGCGCTTGCCTTGGATCTCCATCGGGCACGAGTAGATGCCCGCCCTCACGGTGAACCCGCTGGCGCCCAGCTTGGGGAACGAGCCGCAAATCACTACCCAGGTACGGCACCGTTCCCCGCCGCTCGGCGATCTGTGTGAGCACGTCCTGCACCTCGGCCAAGCGCCGCTCGATCCATGGGCGCAGCTCGCTGATAGCCGTCGCCGCGGCCCGGTCCGGCGCACGGGAGGGAAGGACGACCTCCACGCCAGTGTGCGCATGTACGTTGACCCGCACCCTCTGGGCGCGGGCGGAGCGACGCACGGTGTAGGCGATGTCGGTCATCGACCCGTCAGGGTACGCGTCGCATCGGGTGCATAATCCGACGGCGATGAGCAAATCCAGGGTGAGGCTGCCGCGCGAGGTGCGCGAGCCGTATCAGGTGTTCCTCAACGGGGTGCCCCAAGAGCTCGGCACCGACTTCGTGATCCGCGAAGGCGCGCTCGTGTTCGAGCGCACGCTGCGCAAGGACAAGATCAGCAAGCGGCGCTGGCTGCTCGGCGCCTGGGGCGTGGGCACATACCGCCAGAACGACTCGGTCGACGTGCGCTACGAAGCGGCAGACGGCGCCCCGCGGGTGGCCGAGGGGCTCGATATCGAGGCAGGGTAGATCGCCTTCTCCCAGGGACGAGCGAGCTTCAACGCGGACAGGATCGCGCGAGTCGCGGGGGAGCGATTGAGCGTGTAGAAGTGGATGCCCGGCGCGCCGGCGGCGAGCAGCTCGGCGCATTGCAGGGTGGCGTAGGCGACGCCGAAGTCGAGCACCGCCTCGGGGTCCTCCGCGCGTGCTTGCAACTCGCGGTGCAGCCCGTCGGGAATCGACGCACCGCACATCTTCGCCATCCGCTCGACCTGCCCGACCCGGGTGATCGGCATGATGCCCGGGATGATCGGCACCTCGATGCCAGCGTCGCGCGCGCGCTGCAGGAAGTCGAAGTAGAGCGCATCCTCGAAGAACAGCTGGGTGATCAAGAAGTCCACGCCCGCCTTCACCTTCTCCGCCAGGTAGGCGAGATCGGCCTCGGGGCTGACCGCGTGGATGTGCGTCTCCGGGAAGCAGGCCGCGCCGATCGCAAACGGGTAATCGGCGCCGATCAGGCTCACCAGCTCGTGCGAATACTCGAGACCCCCCTCCGTCTTCTCCCACTGCTCGTGGCCGGCCGGCGGGTCGCCACGCAGCGCCAGCACGTTGTCGATCCCAGCCGCCAACATTTCGTCGAGCGTTCCACGCAGCTCTGCCACGGTCGCCCCGACGCACGTGAAGTGGGCCATCGCCTCCAGCCCGTACTCCTCACGGATGCGCTTGACGATCTCGATCGTCTTGGTACGCGTGGAGCCGCCTGCGCCGTAGGTGACCGATACGAACGAGGGCTCCAGTGTCTGCAGCTCGGTCAGCGCCTCATACAAATTCTGCTCGCCCTGCTCGGTCTTCGGCGGGAAGAACTCAAACGAGAACACCGGGGTGGGCGGGTCCGGGTCCTGACCATTGAGGATCTGATCGATGCGCATCAGAGAATTATGCAGTCCAGCGCTCGGGCTCTCCAGGAATCCGCCGTGCGCGCCCGGTGACCTCGAGGTGGAGCAGCATCGCCAGCGTCTCGGTCAGCAGCCACTGGGCGGTCATCGGGGAGAGATCGGGGCCGTGGACGCGCGGGAGGATCTCAAACGCCGTCAGCGGCTCGCCCGCCTGCACGACGGCGAGGATCTTGGCCAGGTGATCGGAGACGAGCTCGCGGTTGCCTTCGATGTGGGCGTGCACATCGGTGAAGGTGCGCCCGTGGCCGGGCAGGCACAGGCGCGCGTCGAGCGCCTGCACGACATCGAGCGAGTGGATGAATTCGCCGACGGGATCGGGGGAGTAGCCAAAGTCGAAGAACAGCGAGATGCGACCGAGCAGGTGGTCACCGGAGATCAGCAGCCGGCGCTCGGGTCCGAACAGGCAGACGTGCGAAGGAGCGTGACCGGGCGTCTCGTGGACGGTCCAGGGCCCGAGATCGGTCTCGACGATGATTCCGGGGAGCAGCTCACGATCGGGCTCGATAACAGCCGCGATTCCCGATTCGCGCTTACCGCGCTCGGCGGCGTAGCGGCGCAGTGGCTCCTCGGGCACGCCGCTCTGACGCGCGACCTCCAGACGGCGGTCGATCGCGCCGTCGGGGTCCTCGGCCCAGCGAGTCATATGCGAGTGGTTCGGGTGCATCCACAGCTCGCAGCCGGCGCGCTCCACGATCGAGGCGGCCTGACCGTAGTGGTCGGAGTGGGCGTGCGTGCAAACCACCAGGCGCACGTCCTCGAGCGTCAGGTTGCACATCGCAAGCGCCCGTTCGAGTTGCGCGAGCGAGCCGGGCTGGTGCATCCCCGTGTCGAGGAGCACCACCCCGTCGCCGGCCGCGACCGCCCAGGCGTTGCAGTGGGGAACGCCGGGCCAGGGCAGCGGCAGGCGCAGACGAAAGACGCCGGGGATCACGCGCTCGCCCCGCCCCAGCTCGGGCTTGCGGATACCGTCGGCCATCGAGCGAGAGACTAGACTAAGCCTCGTCCGCAGCATTGCCAAGGGAGCGGGAGATGGCCGAGGAGGAGAGCGCGAGCGAGGCAGCCACGAAGGTCCAGGAGGTGGCGGCGAACGTGCGCCAGGCGGCCACGCGGCGCAAGCGTTCCGCCGGAAGCGAGGCCGAGGCGATCGCGCGGCGGTACTTCGAGGCGATCGACGCGCACGATCTCGACGGTGCGGTGGCGATGTGGGCCGACGGCGGACGTGAGAACGTGCGCGGGCAGGTCGACGTGCTCGCGCCGGAGGGCGTGCGTACGTTTATCGGCGACCTGATCGGCGCGATGCCGGACCTGAGCATGCAGGTGCTCTCCACGACCACCGAGGCCGACCGTTGCGGCGTGCAGTGGCGCCTCACCGGCACGTTCGCCGGGCCCGGCCACTTCGGCGGCGTCGCGCCCACGGGCAATCCGATCGAGCTCGAGGGCTTCGACCTGCTGACCGTGCGCGACGGGCTGATCCAGTCAAACGACGCGTTTTCCGATTCGATGACGTTCGCCCGCCAGATCGGGATGATGCCGCCGATGGGCTCGCCCGCCGAGCAGCGGCTGATGGGCGCGTTCAACGTCAAGACACGCCTCACGACGAGCCTGGCGGCGGGCGAGGCCGAGCTGGTGGCCACCGGTGTGTGGGTCGTGCAGGGACAGCCGGGGCGCTGCAACGTGTTTTTGATCGAGAACAGCACCGAGGAGGGCGGCGTGACGCTGTACGACGCGGGCGCGCGCACGATGACCCGGGCAGTGGCCAGCGCCGGCGCGAAGCTGGGAGGCATCCGCCGGATCGTGCTCGGCCATGGTCACACCGACCACCGCGGCGTGGCGCCCGCCCTTGGGGTCCCCGTGCTGTGCCATCCCGACGAGGTGCAGGACGCGGAAGGCAGCGGCGGCTTTCGCTACTGGCCCGCTGACCTCGCGGGCCTACCGCCGGTGGTCAAACAAGCTCATAAAGTGCTCCACCGCTACGCCTGGGACGGCGGCCCGGTGAAGATCTCAGACACTGTGGCCGAGGGCGATGAGATCGCGGGCTTTTCCGTGGTCGACCTGCCAGGTCACGCGCCCGGACTGATCGGGCTGTGGCGCGAGTCCGACCGCCTGGCGCTGGTCAGCGACTGCTTTTACACGCTCGATATGTGGGGTCGCAGTTGCCCGCCGCATCTGCCGGAGGCGATATACAACTTCGACACCGAGCAGGCGCGGGCGAGCCTGCGCAAGCTGGCGGAGATGGAGCCCGCCGCGGCGTGGCCGGGGCACGCAAAGCCCGTCACGGGCGACGTGCGCGGCCAGCTCGAACGGGCCGCGGACGCAAGCTGAGCGTGGGCCGGCGCAACCGCAAGCGCGAGCGGCTGACGGCTGCAAACAGCGACTACACCGACCCGCAGGGCAACGTTCTCACGTTGCGCGGCGCCATGACGCCGGCCACGAGGCTGAAATATGCACAGGTGATCTCGGGCAATCTCCTGTCCCGCGAGGACGCCTGGCAGCGCGCCGTGGAGTTCCTGTTTGAGCGCCTGGCGACGCGATGGGAAATAGCCGGCCTGACAATCGACCGCCAGCACGATCTGCTTATTCGCTTCCGCGCGGCCAGCACCGAGGAGCGCGCCTGGATACGCACGGTCCTGCGCGAGCACTGCGCAGAGCACTTCCCCGACATTCAGGCTCCCTGACGCTCAGGGCGGATCCGCGAGCAGCTCCAGGCGCGGACCGTGAGGGCTCGCGGCCGAGACGAAGCGCGCGGTCGAGGGACTCAGCACGAACTCGGTGATCTCCCCTCCCTCGCAGCGCACCTCCAAACGCCGTCCTTCCTCATGCACGGCGACGACCATCCCCAGCTCGAAGCCGCCGCCGAAGTGCGCGATCCGCGCGTGCGCGCCGATCCTCGGAAGGCGTCTGGAGGGGCCGAGCATGGAAGGGATGGTATGAGCGCCGCGCCGTGGCGCCCCGACCGATACCTTGCGGCGGATGCGCCGCACCAAGATCGTCGCCACCATCGGCCCGCTGCGCGAGGACATCGTCGAGCTGAAGCCAGGCGACCGTGTCACGTTCGCCTGCGGCCCTACGGAGAGCCTCGGCGACGCCCGGCGCATGAGCATCGCCTGGCCCGGTCTGGCCGATGCCCTGGAAAAGCAGGCGGTCATGTATCTAGCCGACGGCTCGGTGCGCCTGCGCGTGAGCGAGGTGCGCTCCGGCGCCGGCGAGGTCGATGCGGACGTCGAGGTCGGCGGCGCGGTCGCTTCGCGCCAGGGGGTGAACATCCCCGGGCCGATCGACGCACTGCCGTCGGTGCCCGAGGAGGACCTCGAGCTGCTGCGCCACGGCGAGTCGATCGGCGTGGACATGGTCGCGCTGTCGTTCGTGCGCCGACCCGAGGATGTCGAGCTCGTGCGCGCCCACACGCGTCTGCCGCTGATCGCGAAGATGGAGAAGCCGGAGGCGGTCGAGCGCGCCGAGGAGATCCTGCGGGTGGCCGACTGCGTGATGGTGGCCCGCGGGGATCTCGGCATCGAGATGCCGATCGAGCAGGTCCCGATCGCCCAGAAGAAGCTGCTGAAGCTGGCCGGGTGGATGGCGCGACCGTCGATCACGGCCACGCAGATGCTCGACTCGATGGTCACCTCCTCGCGCCCCACGCGCGCGGAGGTTGCAGATGTCGCCAACGCGATCCTCGACGGCACCGACGCGGTGATGCTCTCCCAGGAGACCGCGATCGGCGCCTACCCGGTGGGCGCCGTGGAAATGATGGCGGCGGTCGCCGTGCAGGCGGAGTCGATCGCGCCGTATGAGGCATGGAACACCTCGCGCGTGCGCCGCACCCAGGCGGACACCGCCTACACGGTCGCGCACAACCTCTGTCTGGCGGCACGCGAGCTGAACCTCGATGCGCTGGTCGTGCCAACCCTGTCGGGTCGTTCCGCGCGCCTGGTCTCGGCGCACCGCCCCACGGTGCCGATCTATGCGCTCTCGCCGGGCAAAGAGACAGTTCGCCGCTGCTGCTTGATGTGGGGCGTACAGGCCGCGTCGATGCGCCGCCACGAGACGACCGAGGCCCTGATCGCCGACGCCGCAAGGCGCGTGGTGGAGCTCGGCTGGTGCGAGCCGGGCCAGCGCGTGGGCATCACCGCCGGCCTGCCCTCCGGGCGCCCCGGCACCACGAGCCTCGTGCAGATCCAGGTGCTCTGAGGTCCTAGGAATTATCAGCTGGCGGCGCCAACGCCGCTGCGACCGTAGAACTCGGCCTCTTCGCGACCCAGCGCGGTCACGGGCGCATCGCCATACATCCACTCACGGGCGATCCTGTGCCAGTTGTTCTTGGCCCGCAGCTGCGAGAGCACCGCGAGCGTCAACATCTCCATGCGGCGACCGAACAGGTGCTCCGGGCGCATGTCCTGGTGGCGCATCTCACGGAAGTGGCTCGAGCGCGGGTCAGAGCTCTCGATCATCACCTGTGTGGCGATCTCGGGCGTCAGCTCGACCACCTCGTCAGCGGTCGTGTACCACCAGATCGCATCCGAGATGAACTCCATCAGGTGCCCGGGGTCGACCCGCTCGGGCTCGGGCAGAAAGCCCGACTCGGCCAGCAGACGATGCAGGGTGGCGGCGTCGCCCTCCACGACCGCCCGCTGACAGGCCAGCTCGAGCTCGACCGGCTCGCGCTCCATGCGCTTGAACAGACCGAAGTCCAGGAACGCCACCCTGCCGTCGTCCTGCAGCAGGAAGTTCCCCGGATGGGGGTCTCCGGAGAACTGCCGGTGGCGGTACAGGCAGCCGAGGAAGAATCTGAACACGATCTCGCCGATGCGGTCGCGCTGGGACTGCGGATAGCCCTTGATCTCCTCGAACCCCACGCCACGCACGAACTCGGTGACGAGCACCCGCTCGCGGGAGAGATCCGTGATCACATCGGGCACCACGATGAACGGGTGGTCCTTGAAGATGCGAGCCAGCGAGCGCTGGTTCTGGGCCTCGAGCTCGTAGTCGAGCTCCTCGCCGATGCGCTCCTTGATCTCCGCGGCGATCGCCTTGGAGTCCATCCCGGGCGTCATCCGCTTGAGCAGACGCATGATCATGTCCATGTTCTGCATGTCGGCCCGCACCGCGGCGGCCACCCCCGGGTACTGCACCTTGACCGCCACCTCGCGGCCATCCTCGCGCAGCGTCGCCCGGTAGACCTGGCCGATCGAGGCCGCCGCGATCGGCTCCTCGTCAAAGGTCTGAAAGACCTCGGAGATCCGCTCTCCCAGATCGTCCTCGATCACGCGGCGCATCTGCTTGAACGACACCGTCGGCGCGGCGTCGCGCAGCTTCGCCAGCTCGCGCTGGAACTCCTCGCGGTGCTCCTCCGCGACCAGGCCGACATCGAGGAAGCTCATCACCTGCCCGAGCTTCATCGCGGCGCCCTTCATCGTGCCCAGCGCCGCCACGATCTGCTTGGCCGTCTCCAGCTGGCGCCTGGCCATCGCGTCTTCGGAGGCCTGCGCGCCGCGCGTGGTGTTCGCGGCGCGGGTCCCAAACTGCTTCACGGCCTCGCTCGCCGCGAGCGTGGCGACCGTGGCGGTGCGGCGCACTCTCGAGGTTGGGATGTTTTCGCGCGCCATCCCCTGATGGTAAGGGCTGGGGCCAGCGAACCCTAGATGGGCTTTACCTGGGATCCGGGCACGATGTCATCCGATCCATCGGCCCAGCGCACCCAGGCCTTCTTGCCACCGTCGTAGTCCTCGCCGAGCAGGATCAGGGTCGCCGGCTCGCCCAGCGCCAGGCAGGCCTCGGCGCCCTGGGGGTCGAGGCCTCGCCAGATGCGAATGAACCCGTTCTCCTCCCACTCCCGCGCGACGGTCGTGGGGTCGGCGTGGCCCGGGTGGATGACCGTGCCTCCAGGCAGCTCCATCAGCGTGCCCATGATCGAGTCCCGCAGGTCGGTGTAGCTGGTATGACCGGGCGCGCGCACCCCCCCGACCGAGCCCCTGAACAGCGTGTCGCCGGTGAACACGACCGCCTCGCCGCCCTTGAACCCACCGGGAGCCGTGCTCGCCGAGGAGCGCGTGTGTCCCCGGCCAGCGCCTGCCCCAGCGGCGCCATCGATCTCCGATCGGTCACCCACCAGGAAGGACAGCATCCCCGCTGTGTGCCCCGGCGTGTGCAGCGGCCGCACCTCCAGCGCGCCGAAGCTCAGCGTATCGCCGGCCTGCACCGTGCCGGCGTCGATGCCATCCAGCAGATCGAGCTCCAGCGGGTGGATCAGCACCTCGAGCTCTGGCCAGCGCTCGCGCAGCGTGCCGACCTCGCTCGAGTGATCGAAGTGATGGTGGGTGAGCAGCACGTGCGTGGGCTCCAGCCCGAGACGCCCGGCCGTCTCGATCAGCGGCTTCACCGGGCCGCCAGCGTCTATGAAGAACGCTGCTCCCTCCTCGCCGTCCGCGACGAGGTACGTGTTGGACAGGAACTGGGGATGAGTTGCGTGCTCGACGATCATCGGGGCATCCTTGCACGAAGCCCGCCACGCAGACCGATCGAGCGGTAGGCTGTCGCCCACAGTCAATCGGCGAACCGCCCAAACCAGGGTCCGAGGAGGACAGCGATGTTCAAGCGGCGTGCAGTGACAGGACTACTGCTGGGTCTTGCCATGTTGATCCTCATCCTGGCCACCACGGCCTCCGCCTACCTCTACAAGAAGCCGGCCGGTCGTGACTGCGGCAAGGTGACCTTCACCGGTGGCTTCGGCGGGCCGCTGCCCTCGAACGTGCCCAAGAACGCGGTACCCCAAGTTCACACCTTCATCGTCCGCGGCAACATCTCCTGCGCGAGCGCCAAGCACGTGATGGCGTCATTCGAAATGAGCATCAACACACCCGCCGGCGGCGGGAAGGGGATCTCTCCGGCCGGCTGGAAATGCGGCTACAGCAAAAAGGTCTCAGGCCAGGAGTGCACCAACGCCAAGCACGTCGCGCTCAGCAACGGGATCGTCTACAAGGCGCCCAAGCGCAAGCACTAGCGAGCCCGGCATGGCCCTGATCCACACCTGCTACCGGATCACCGACATCGAGCGCTCGGTCGCTTTCTATCGTGCCCTCGGCTTCGAGGAGGTCGGGCGGATTCCGATCGGAGATGAGGCGATCAACGTGTTCATGAACCAGCCCGGCGACGGCGACATGCCGCGCCTGGAGCTGACCTACAACCACGGCGTCACCTCCTATGAGATCGGCAGCGGCTACGGCCACATCGCGATCACCGCCGCCGACCTCGACTCCACGCTCGCCCGGCTGGCCGAGCAGGGCATCGAGCCCGAGAAGCCGCCCTACTCCATACGCGAGGGCGGCTCCCGACTTTGCTTCGTGCGCGATCCCGACGACTACCGGATCGAGATCATCGAGCAGTAGCAAGGCCTTGTGCTACATTGTGACGCACAATGGCTGCCACACACACAACACCTACCACCACGACGGTGGGGGTGCGCGAACTACGTCAGAACCTGAGCAAGTATCTGGCGCGGGTGAAGGAGGGTGAGACGCTGACCGTTACTGAGCGAGGCCATGAGGTCGCCCGACTCGTACCGTCTCACTCCGAGATCGATCCCTACGATCTGATGCTGGCGGAAAAGTTCGGCGCGACGATTCCTAAGGGGGACCTGCTCGACGCCATCAAGAGCTTGCCCCCACTGGACAAGCCCGCGCCAGCGGGAACCACCGATGCCTTCCTCGACGAGAGCCGCCGGGGAGAGTTTGGGCCTCGGTGAGTCTCGTCTATGTCGACACGAGCGCACTTGGGCGCTCATTGCTCGAAGAGCCCGACAAGCCTGCCATCGAACGCGCACTCGCAGCCTTTGCGAACCGCATCTCGAGCAGCCTGCTGCGTGTCGAGCTGCGACGCCTTGGATTTCGCCGTGACATGCTCGACCGGGTGGAGACCCTATTGGCAGGAATCTCGCTGATTCCACTCGATGAGCAGATCCTCGCGGCCGCGGAGACGCTCACGCCACCGACAGTCGCGACGCTCGACGCCATCCATCTCGCCACGGCTATTCGTCTTTCCACGACAGGCGAGCTGGATGCACTGATGACCTACGACAAGCAACTCGCAGTCGGCGCACGCGAGCACGGCATCACCGTCCTATCTCCCAGCTGACGCGTACTCGCGCGCTCACCTGAGAGGGTTACGAAAGAACCCGCCCGCTGAACTTGCGCAGTCCCAGCGTCAGGAATGTCGCGCAGAAGCCGATCAGTACCGGGTAGATGATGTAGAGGTGCATGTGCGAAGCGTGGGTCAAACCCGCGCGCATGCCCTCGGTCACATAGATCAGCGGGTTCACCAGCACCAGGATCTGCAGCCAGTGCACTCCGTCGACCTGCATCGGCGAGAGCTTGGTCCACTGGTAGTAGGTGCCGCCCAGAAACGTCAACGGCAACACGACGAACCCGAACATCAGGCCCAGGTTGCGCGCCTCGAACAGGGTTCCGAGCAGCAGGCCAAGCGAGGTCATCGTCACGCACGCCAGCGGGATCAGCGTGATCACGACAAGCCAGTGGACCGACAGGTGGGCTTCGACCCCCTTGGCGTGAATGACCGCGGCAATCGGGAACACGATCAGGGCCGCGATCAGGCCCTGGGTGGCACCTGAAAGCACCTTGGCCACAGCCACCAGCCAGATCGGGCATGGCGCCTGCACACGATCCTCGATCTCGCGTGTGTAACCGAACTCCTGGGCCATCACCATCGCCACCGCCTGGATGCCCTGAAACATGATCGAGATCCCGACCACGCCGGCGACGAGCACGGTCGCGAAGTCCGACTCCGACGCCCTGGCCGCCGCGCCTCCGCCGCTCGCTCCGCCGCCGATGCCCTGGCCGATCGTCGGGAACACATACAGGAAGACGAACACCAGTAGGAAGGGCTGCACCAGCGTGCGAATCACGAACTCGCCGAAGTTCTTGCGCAGCACGACCAGGTCGCGCAGGATCAGCGCCCACAGCGCCGCTCTACTGGCAGCCATCGTCGAACGCGTGGGCTCGATGCGTATGCGCGCCGGCGTCGCGGCGGCCGGGGCGGTCGTGGCGGCCATCAGTCGCGCAGCTCCTTTCCGGTGAGGCTGATGAACACCGTCTCGAGGCTGGGCTCGGAGACGGACAGGTCGGCGAGGTCGAAGCCGGCGTCCTCGGCCGCGTTGACCACGCGTGGCACGAGCCGCTGGGTCTCCTTGACGTGGAGCTCGACGCCGCCGTCGATCACGCGCGTGCGCGTCACCTCGGCGATCTCGCTCGCCAGCCGCTCGGCCAGAGCCTGTATGTCACCGCCGGCCTTGACCGTCACGATCGTGTCGGCTCCAACCGAGCGCTTCAGCGCGTCGGGGCTGTCGAGCGCGAGGATCTTGCCGTGGTCCATGATCGCCACCCGGTCGCACAGCTCATCTGCCTCCTCCATGTAGTGCGTGGTCAGCAGGATCGTCTGGCCCTCGCGGTTGAGCTCGCCGAGGATCTCCCACAGGGCGAGACGGCTCTGCGGATCCAGACCCGCCGTTGGCTCGTCGAGGAACAGCACGGCCGGCCGGTGCAGGATCGCGCGCCCCATCATCAGCCGCTGTGCCATCCCACCCGAGAGCGCGTAGACCGACGCCTTGGCCCATTTCGAGAGGTGCAGCTTCTCCAGCAGCTCGTCCGCCTTACGCCGCGACTCGGCGGCCGAGATGCCGAACAGGCGTCCGTGGAAGTAGAGGTTCTCCCACACGGTCAGCTGGCGATCGAGCGTGTTCTGCTGGGAGACGATCCCGATCAGCTGCTTGGCCAGCGCCGGGTGCGCGACCACGTCGATCGCGCCGACGAAGGCCGAGCCCGACGTCGGGATCACCCGCGTGGTGAGCATTCCTGCGGTCGTGGTCTTGCCGGCGCCGTTGGGGCCGAGCAGGCCGAAGATCTCTCCCGCGTGAACGCTCAGGTTGAGCCGGTCGACCGCAGCGAAGTCCGTCCCTGGATAGACCTTGGTCAATTCGACGGTGCGGATGACCTCGTGCCCGTCGCCGCTTCGGCTTGCGTCGGCGGCGTCGCTGGGGGCGGGAGCAGGCGCGTCGACTGGTTGGCTGTCGACCATCGTCCACAATCTATAGATCTCGCGCTACGCTCCCGTAAACAATGGCGGACACGACCGGCAAGATCGCCAAGAACCTCGAGCGCTTCGCCCAAGCGGTGGCCTCGCACGACCGCGAGAACCCCACACACACCGCCAACGGCATCGGCCTGACGCACTTCGACATCGAGCGCCTCGGCCTCGAGGAGGGCGAGGAGATCCTGCCCGGCATCACGATCCACGCCGACAGCGGGGGCACCGGGAACTTCCGCGTGCTCTGTGATGGCGAGCACGACGAGGGCAAGGTCGAGTCTGAGGTGCAAGTAGTCGAGGCGGTCGCCACTCAGGCCGTTCCCGTTGTCTCCCCCGGGGTCTCACCCGGCGAGATCCCCTTCGGGGAATAACCCGCAGCCGCGCAGGACTAGCGCGCGATGGCCGGGACGGGAACTCCCGCCCGGGCGGCGATCATGCCCACCAGCCGCTCGATCGTGGGGCACTCAAGGCCGTGGCGCGCGGCCGCGCGCAGCACGGAGCCCGGGATCGCGTCCAGCTCCGGCGTGCGCCCCGCCGCGATGTCGCGCTGCATCGAGCTGCCCAGCGTGTCGTGGGCCATTTCCAGCTCCGCGATCGCCGTCGCCGGGTCCACGTCCTGAGCGCCCTCCGCCCGCCCCACCGCGCACGCCTCCTCGATCGCGCCCTCCAGGTCCGCGCGCAGCTCGGGCGTGGCGCGGATCTCGCCCAGCAGCTTGTCGTACGCGCTGGTCGTGCACGCCAGCGCGTTCAGCCGCACGAGCTTCGACCACATCACCCGTGGCTGGGAGTCCAGCACGCGCACCGGCAAGCCCGCCGTCGTCAGCGCCTGTTCCAGCGCCTCCATGCCCGCAAGCGCGCTGGGGTCGCCCGCCGCCATGTCGATCAGCAGGAACGGGCTCGTGTGCACCACCACCCCCGGTCGCGGCCTGTCCGCCTCCACGCGGATCGAGCCCGCCAGCACCGACTCCGGCGCGAAGCGCTCCCTCAACACGGCCATGTGGTCCAGCCCGTTCAGCAGCGGCAGCACCACCGTCGGCTCCGTCCCGATGCGCTCCAACGCCAGCGCGAGGCCCGACGCCTTGGTCGCCACGATCAGCGCGTCCACCGGCCCCTCCAGAAGCGCCACCGCGCGCGGTCGCGCGAGGAACTCGCCGAGCATCACGCTGTCGACGCGCAGGCCGCGCTCGGCGATCACCTCCGCGGTCGAGTCGCGGGCGACGACCACGACATCGGTCCCGGCCCGATCGAGCGCACCCGCGACCAACCCGCCCACCCCGCCGGGGCCGAGCACGGCGATGCTCATGGCAGGGGATCGATCAGCACGCCGGGGTTCATTATCCCGCGCGGGTCGACCGCGACCTTCGCGCCCCTAAGCGCGGCGGCGAAGGGCTCCGGCCGCTGCAGGTCATACCAAGGCCGGTGGTCGCGCCCGACGGCGTGGTGATGGGTGATCGTGCCGCCCTCGGCGATGATCTCCTCCGAGACCGCGCGCTTGACCTGCGCCCACTGCTCGAGCTCCTCGCCCCGGCGTGCGGGTGCGATCACGGTGAAATAGACCGCCGGGCCGTCGGGATAGACGTGGGTGAAGCGACACGACACCTGCCCGTCGGCGTCACACACCTGCTGCATCGCGTCCTGCGCAGCCGCTTTGACGCTCTCGCAAAAGGCGGGAAAACGCTCCCAGGTGATCGCGGTCTCAAATGTCTCTGAAATCACACCCATGGCCACGAAGATGTCACGCAGGTAGGGAGCCCGCAGAAATGCCTCACGCCAGGAACCAACCGCGTCTGATCCAGTATTGCCACTGCTTGCCTGTTGTGAGCTCCCTCCCTGTTGGCGTACCTCGCCACCGTGCTCTTGGCATATCTGCAGAGCTCGCTTCATGGGCTCATCCACGGGATGATCGGCTGACTCAAAGCCCAGGACCAGCAAAGCGAACGATCCATCGCCGGCCATCGTCAGGCGAGCCTCTGAAGGATCGATCAGACGGCAATTAGCCGGATGCAAACCCGACTGGCTGATCGCACGCACACATTCCGCGCCCGCAGCAAAGCTCTGAAACTCCACTCCCGCCGAGCGCTTGTGCACGGGACGCGGCTGCACGCGCACCCATGCCTGCGTGATCACCCCCAGCGTTCCCTCCGAGCCGGCGAGCATCCGATCTGGGCTCACGCCCGCGCCCGAACCAGGCAGCCGTCGCGACTCCCACGCCCCCACCGGCGTGATCGCGCGCACCGACTCGACCATGTCCTCGATGTGCGTCCACAGGGTCGCGAAATGACCGGCGGCGCGCGTGGCGATCCAGCCCCCGAGCGTTGAGAACTCAAACGACTGGGGGAAGTGGCGGAGCGTCAGGCCACGCTCGCCGAGCTGGGCCTCCAGGCCCGGCCCGAACGCACCCGCCTGGATCAGCGCGGCGCGAGAAACCTCATCGACCTCGAGTACCCGGTCCAGGGCACACAGGTCGATCGACACCACGCCGTTGTATCCAGAGCCGACGTCCGGGGTCACGCCGCCGACGACAGAGGTCCCCCCGCCGAACGGGATCGCCGCCACGCGCTCGCTCGCACACCACTCGAGCACCAGCTCCAGATCGCTCTCATCACGCGGACGTGCGACGAAGTCAGGCAGATGATCAAAGCGCCCGCGAAACCCACGCACCACGTCCGAGTAGGACTTGCCCAGCGCGTGCGAGGTCCGCGCGTGGACGTCATTCACACAGATATCCGATAGCGAGGCCGGGGCGACGATACGCGGGGGCGCCAGCTCGAGGGACTCCAGCCGGACGGGCTCCTGCACCTCTGCGAGCGTCATTCCCAGGTGCTGGGCCAGAGCGCCGGCCGAAGCGCGCACCTGCGCCGGCGTGGGCTGCTGGTCCTCAAATCCCCAACCCCAGTGCTTGCGCCGACGGGTAGCTCCCACGAGCGCCGAGTCTATTGCCGTCGCCACGCAGAACACCGTTCGGTTACGCCGGATGGGAGCGACGCCTAATAGCCTTCTTCCTGATGTCCGTCTCGCCCAAGCCCACAAGCACCGATCTGCCCGAGATTCTCGCCCGCGGCCCGTGGGCGCTGGAGCAGGTGAAAACGCGCTGGCGCAAAGAGCACTTCGAGCCCTCCGAGGAGCACGCACGGGCTGCCGACGCGGCGATCGCCGAGCTGCAGCAGCGGGGCTCCCCCAGCCACGACGGCGTGGCGGCGCGCCTGGTGCACTACCACCAGGATCCGGACGGAGTCTCGCTCGAGCTGCAGCCGTTGCGCTGGGCGCTGCGCCTGGTCCCCGGCGATGCCTCCGCGAGCGTGGCGGCGACGTGCATCACTCGCTCCGCCGACGGTCGCTGGCTGGCCGGGCGGCGCGCTCAGTGGGTCTCCTCGTGGGCCGGCCGCTGGGCGCTCGGCGCGGGCGGAGCGGTCGACCTCGGCGAGAGCCCGGCCGACACGCTGGTCAGGGAGCTAGAGGAGGAGTGGTCTGTCTCGCCCGCGCGCGTGCGCGGGGAGGCGCTGCTGCGCCTCCCTCACGAGATGGTGATGTTCATCGGCCAGGCCTGGCTCGCGGAGGGCGTCGAGGACGAGGTGAGGCCCGACCACGAGCACGACGCGTTTGCCTGGTGGCCGCGCGAGATCGACGAGTGGCCCCCGGAGGCGGGAGAGATACTCCCGCGGATGGCACGCTGGCTGACGCAGTGAACGCGCCAGCGCGATCTCTCGGACCCCTGCGATTCGAGCGCCTGAAGTGGATCTCCTTCACCCACTCCTGCGTCTACCTGGCGCTGCTGTTGTGCGCCTTCGCGGCCGGCAATCCAGAGCCCCTCACGTTCGTGCTCGGGCTTACCCACGGCCTGTTGTGGATCTTCATGTCGCTGGCGTGCATCGCCGCCGCGCGCGCACGAATCGTCTCATTGAGATTGGCCGTCGCCGTGGCCGTGCTCGGAGGGATCGGGCCGTTCTTCGGAAGCTACGAGTTCATCCGCGAGCAACGCAACAGGCCGCGCTAGAGTAAGGAACCGATGGCAACGGGCACCACGGCTCAGCAGACAATCGACGTCGTGACCCCTGCCGCGGGCGAGTCGGTCACCGAGGGAACGATCCTCGAATGGCACGTCAAGGTAGGGGACTTCATCAACCTCGACGACACGATCGTCGAGATCTCCACCGACAAGGTCGACCTCGAGCTGCCCTCGCCGGCGAGCGGAACGGTCACCGAGATCTTGATCGAGGAGGGCGAGACGGTGACCGTCGGTGAGGTGATCGCGCGCATCGCCGCCGGCGAGAAGCAAGCTGCCGGAGCACCCGCCAGCGACGGCTCGCCTGGTCCTAGCGCCGTGGGCGATGAGTCCACCGCGCAAGCCACGGGATCTGGCCAGTCCCCCGACGGCGTGAAGGTCTCCCCGGTCGCCGCCCGCGCGGCGGCAGTCGAGGGCGTGGACCTGGCGAACGTCTCCGGCAGCGGTCCCGCCGGACAGATCAGGAAGGCCGACGTCCTCTCCGCCACCTCGGGCAACGGCGCCGACCGCGCCCCCGCCAACGGCAAGTCTCAAGCAGCGGACGGCCAGGCGGGCGCACAACAGTTGAAGGGCGGAGCAGCAGCGCTCGCGCGCTACATGGAGCAGTCCCTGACGATTCCGACGGCCACGAGCTTTCGCACGCTTCCAGTCACCGTGCTCGACGGGCGCCGACGTGAGCTGAAGGCCGGCACACGCAAGGTCTCCTTCACGCACCTGATCGCCTACGCGATCGTTCGAGCGGGAAACGACATGCCGGTGATGGCCCATCACTTCGCCGAGATCGACGGCAAGCCCCATCGCGTCGACGACGGTCAGGTCAACCTCGGCCTGGCGGTGGACGTCGAGAAGAAGGACGGCACCCGCACCCTGATGGTTCCCGTCATCCGCAACGCCGGACGCATGCCATTCGACGCCTTCCTAGATGCCTACGACGTGCTCGTCGAGAAGGCCCGCACGAACACGCTCACGGCGGATGACCTGACGGGCGGCAACATCACGCTCACCAATCCCGGCGGCCTCGGCACGGTCGCCTCGGTCCCTCGACTGATGGTCGGCCAGGGCACGATCGTCGCCACCGGCTCGATCGCCTATCCCGTGGGTCTGGGCGACATCGGCGCGATGATCGGCGCGGAGAAGGTCGTGAGCATGACCTCAACGTATGACCATCGCATCATCCAGGGGGCGGAGTCCGGCCGTTTTTTGGGGCGCATCGAGGAGTACCTGCGAGGTGAGCACGGCTTCTACGAGGACGTGTTCGCCGCGCTCGGCGTCGAACTCGGGGCAGCTCCCATACACCCCGCGCCGGCCGCCGCAGCTTCCGCGGCCGCCTCCGCGGCGGCCGACAAGGCTCCGAGCGCCGTCCCCGATGAGCAACTGCTGCAAGCGGTCCAAGCGGCCAGCACGCTCGTCTCACGCTTCCGCAGCCACGGCCACCTCGCGGCGCGCCTGGATCCGCTCGGCTCCGAGCCCGAGGGAGACCCCGGACTCGACCCCGAGGCGCTGGGACTGACAGGAGAGATCACAGCCCAGATCCCAGCCAAGATCCTGCACATGTACGTCCCGGGTGCCACCCTCGCCGACGCGCTCCCGCACCTGCGCGAGACCTACTGCGGCACGATCGCCTATGAGATCGAGCACATCGCCTCTCATCGCCAGCGGGTCTGGCTGCGCGAGCACATCGAGTCAGGCGCTTTCCGCCAGCCGCTGACGAGCGACGAGCAGAAGACATTGCTCAAGCGCCTGATCGAGGTCGACGCGCTGGAGCGCTTCATGCACAAGGCCTACCTCGGACAGCACCAGTTCTCGATCGAGGGGCTCGACATGACCGTGCCGATGCTCGACGAGCTGATTCAGCTCTCAGCGGTCCACGGCGGCAAGGAGGTCGTGATCGGCATGGCCCACCGCGGGCGGTTGAACGTGCTCGCCCACAACCTCGGCCGCTCCTACGACACGATCTTCGCCGAGTTCGAGGGCGCCTCGACACTGGAGGCGGTGACGACGATCCCCCAGGGGGGAACCGGCGACGTCAAGTACCACCACGGCACCCAGGGCTCCTATCAGCTGCCCGACGGGGAGAGCATCCGCGTCAACCTCGAGTCCAACCCCAGCCACCTGGAGTACGTCTCCCCGGTGGTCGAGGGCGCAACCCGCGCGGCGCAGACCACGCGTCAAGGGCCCCACGCCCATCAGGACACCGACGCTGCCGTTCCCATCGTGATCCACGGCGACGCGTCGTTCCCCGCCCAGGGAGTGGTGGCCGAGACGCTCAACCTGCAGGCGCTCGACGGCTACAAGGTCGGCGGCACCGTGCACCTGATCACCAACAACCAGATCGGCTTCACCACAGACCCCGACGACGCTCGCTCGACGCGCTGGGCCTCAGACCTGGCGAAGGGCTTCGATGTGCCGATCATCCACGTCAACGCCGATGACGTGCCGGCCTGCATGAGCGCCGTGCGCCTCGCCTTCGCCTTCCGCAAGGAGTTCGGCCACGACGTGCTGATCGACCTGATCGGCTACCGGCGCTTCGGCCACAACGAGTCCGACGAGCCCGCCTACACCCAGCCTGAGATGTACGCCAAGATCAAGACCAAGAAGCGCGTATCGGAGCTGTGGGCAGAGCGACTGGTGGCCGACGGAGTGGTCAGCCGCGAGGAGGTCGACCGCTTGGCTCAAGGCGTCTGGGACAACCTCACGCTCCTACACCAACGCCTGAAGAGCAAGATCGCAGCAGCAGCCGAGCACGGCACGGAGCAGGAAAGCACCGGCGAGTATCAGCTCGACCGTTCCCCCAGCCCCGAAGTGAGCACGGCGGTGCCCGCCGAGCGGCTGCGCGAGCTGGGCGAGGAGCTGCTGAAAGTGCCCGACGGGTTCACCGTGCACCCAAAGCTCGTCAAACAGCTCGAGCGCCGCCGCGTGGCGCTCGAGAGCACCACTGACGCGGTCCAGAGCAACGGCGATGCGGCGCCCGGCCCAGGCCTCGACTGGGCGCACGCCGAGGCGCTGGCGTTCGCGTCGCTGCTCACCGAGGGCACGCCCCTGCGCCTCACCGGGCAGGACACCGAGCGCGGCACCTTCAGCCAGCGGCATCTGGTCTTTCACGACGCCAAGACCGGCCAGACCGTCTGCCCGATCCAGAGCCTCCCCGAGGCGCTCGCGCCGCTGGAGCTGCACAACAGCCCGCTATCTGAGCTTGCATGCATGGGCTTCGAGTATGGCTACAGCCAAGAGGCGCCCGAGACGCTCGTGCTGTGGGAGGCCCAGTTCGGCGACTTCGTCAACTCCGCCCAGGTGATCGTCGACCAGTTCATCACCTCGGGCCTGGCCAAGTGGGGCCAGACCTCGCGCCTGACGCTGCTGCTACCCCACGGTTATGAGGGCTCGGGCCCCGAGCACTCCTCCGCGCGGCTGGAGCGCTTCCTGGTGGTCGCCGCGGAGGGAAACATCCGTGTCGCGAGCCCCACCACTCCCGCCCAGTACTTTCACCTGCTGCGTCGCCAAGCGCGCATCGCCAAGCAGCGCCCGCTCGTGATCATGACCCCCAAGTCGCTGTTGCGCCTGTCTCAGGCGACCAGCACGATCGCCGATCTGGCGGAGAACACGCGCTTTCAGCCGGTGCTCGCCGAGCCCGGGGTCGAGAACGAGCTGGTCACGCGCTTGGTGCTGTGCACCGGCAAGATCTACTACGACCTCGTCGGCCACCCCGAGCGCGCGTCCCACCCAGGTCTGGCGGTAGGGCGCGTGGAGCTGCTGTACCCCTTCCCCGAGGGGCAGATCCTGGAACTGATGAGCAGCTATCCAAATCTACGCGAGGTGCTGTGGGTACAGGAGGAGCCGCGCAACATGGGTGCGCGCGCCCACATGTTCCCGCGGTTGATGCAGATCATGCCCGAGCAGATGCACTTCGGCTTCATCGGGCGTCCCGAGCGCGCCAGCCCCGGCGAGGGCTACCCGGCCGCGCACATCACCGAACAGAACCGCATCGTCACCACCGCCATCAACCTGGACCAGCCGATCTCCCAGTACCCGCGAAAGACTCCAGGAGAGCGCTGATGCTGGCGCTCTGGAGACGCTTCCTGGAGATCCGCCGCCAGCGCAAGCGCAAGAAGCGCCTCGGGCGCTAGCGGCTAGCGCCCTTTCCAGACAGGCTCGCGCTTCTCCTTGAAGGCGCTCGCGCCCTCCTTGGCGTCTTCGGAGGCCATCACCGGGCCCGAGATCGCACCCTGCTTCTCCCACATCTCCGCGGTCGACCAGTCGAACTGCTCCTGCAGGATTCGCTTGGAGGCGACCAGCGCGAGAGGACCGTTCTCGGCCAGCTTGGCGGCGAGCTGGAGCGCCTGCTCGACGGCATCGCCGGGCTCGGCCAGGCGGTTGACGAGACCGAGCTCGTGGAAGCGCTCGGCGAGCATCGGCTCGCCGGTGAGCGCGAGCTCCATCACCACGTGGTAGGGCATCCGCTTGGGCAGGCGCAGGAGCGCCCCGGCGGCCGCAATCAGCGAGCGCTTGGCCTCGGGAATTCCCATCTTTGCGCCCCTAGCGGCGACAATCAGGTCGCACGCCAGGGCGATCTCCATGCCGCCCGCCACGGCGAAACCCTCGATCGCGGCGATCAGCGGCTTGCGTGCGGACCGCTGGGCGATGCCGGCGAAGCCGCGGTCGCCGAACCACGGCGACTCGCCCTTGACAAACGCCCCCAGGTCCATGCCCGCACAGAAGAACCCCCCTGCGCCGGTGAGGATCCCTACCGACAGCTCCGCGTCACCGTCGAGCTCCTCGAGCGCTCCCGCGATACCAGCAGCGACCGCCGCGTTTACCGCATTGCGCACCTCCGGGCGGTTGATCGTGATCAGCAGGACGTTGCCGCGCCGCTCTGTAAGCACTGCCTCGGAATCGCTCATGCGCGCATCCTATGCGGCGAACAGCGTCAGCTCAGGCTCGCGTTCGCCACGCAGCACCGCCAAGTCGACCTCCACGCAGTCGATTCCCCGCGCCTGCGCGAGCACGCGCGCCTGGGACTTGATGACCTGCGCCGCCAGCACGCCCCGGCAAGCATCCATCGCGGGATCCAGGCGAATGCGATCCAGATAGCGAGTCAGCTGCTCCACGGCGTCGATCGTGCCGACGCGCTTGATCTCCACGGCGATCCACCCGTCCTCGCCGTCTCGGCACATCAGGTCCACCGGCCCGATATCCGTGGGCCACTCGCGCCGCACCAACCGAAAGCCCTCACCACACCACTGCGGAGCGTCGGCCAGCAGTTCCTGCAAGTGGACCTCCGCACCCTCCTTCTCAAGAGCCGCCGCCTCGCCCATGTCGTGCGTGACGTCAGAGAGCACCTCGGTGATCGTGATATCCAGCCGATCCTCAGTGGCACCCGCATGCTTGCGCACAACGATCGCACCGTCGAGCTCTTCGATCATCGTCGGCGGCGTCATCCAGTTCTGCGGCTTGTATCCACCCGTATCCGCATGCACCATGACCGAGCCGTCAGACTTGATCATCACCAGTCTCAGAGCCTCTGGCAGAAGAGCTTCCAGGCGGCCCGTATAGCGGACCTCACAGCGGGCGACGATCAGGCGCATCGCCTGACGGTAACTGCTGAGGAGGATCGACCGGCTCGGGGCGGGCGGGATCATCAGACGCCGTCTCGCTGAGGGACTCGCGAAACTCGCGCATTCCGTTACCCAGCGAACGCGCCAAGTCTGGCAAGCGCTTCGGGCCGAGCACGATCAGCGCCACCGCGGCAATGAAGATCAGGTGCATCGGATTGACTATTCCCATTTGATCCTTCTACGCTCCCATCGCCCGATCCGATCACTATCCAGACTATCGCTACGCCGAGCCGCGCCCTACGCTCTCGTTGCGTGAATCAAGCAACCCAGACCCCCCGCACCTACCCGCCGCCCGCCGCCCCAGAGCCGTTCTGGCCGGCCCAGCTGACGGTGCTCACCGCGATCGCCCTGCAGCTGCTGCTCCCGGCACGGCTCACGATCGGCCCTGTCTGGCTCATCCCGGGCCTCGAGGGGGCGCTGCTGATCGGCATGTTCTTCGCCACCCCCCGCGAGCTCGAGGGGGAGCACCCGGTGCGCCGGCGGGTCGCGCTGGGCCTCACCGCTTTCGTCAGCGCCGCCAACATCTTCTCCCTCGGCGCGCTCACCCATTACCTGCTGCACCACAGCACCCCCAACGCCCGTGAGCTGATCGTCGCCGGGGTGCTGATCTGGCTGACCAACTTCCTGATCTTCGCCCTCTGGTACTGGGAGATGGACCGCGGGGGGCCTGGCAAGCGGGCCGCCGGACACGACGGCCCCCCCGACTTCCTGTTCCCGCAGATGGCCGACGACCAGATCGAGCCCCGCGAGTGGCGCCCCAAATTCATCGACTACACCTACGTGTCGCTGACAAATGCCGCAGCCTTCTCCCCCACCGACACGATGCCACTCACGCCGATGGCCAAGAGCATCATGGGCATCCAATCGCTCGTCTCGCTCGTCACGATCGGCCTGATTGTCTCCCGCGCCATCAACATCCTCTAGAAGCGTGTCTATGCCGCGGGCGAGACCTGTGGCTCGAGCGCCAGCGCCCGCGCCAGCAGATCCAGGACCTCCCCCTCCGCGCCGAGCGCCCGCGCGCGCTTCAGCGCCTCGAGCGCGCCCTCGCGGTCGAGCAACAGCAGCCGCAACCGCCCCAGCCGCTCCCATGCCCCCGCATCCGTCGGTCCGCGCCTGACCGCCCGCGCCGCCGCCTCCTCCGCCAGGTCGATCGCACCGATGTCCTCGTATATGCGCGCCGCAAACCTGTGCGCCGCGGGGCGCCCCGCGTCCGCTCGCGCCCATTCGTGCACGGAGCGAGCCGCCGCCTCCAGATTGCCCGCCTGCCAGAACGCCAGCGTCATCAGCCTCAGCACCGCCACGTTGCGCGGCTCGGCGTCGCGCGCGTAGATCAGCCGCTGCGCCGCCAAGTCGTACTCCTCTTCGGCCATCGCCCGCTGCGCCGCGACCAGGAAGCGCTCCACCCGCTCTGCCGCCGGGTCGGGCTTTGAGAAGTCGACGAACTTCATGCTCCCCGCCGGCACCGTCCGCACGCCGTGGCTGAACTGCACGCGCGCCCACTGCTGCACGTCGTCGTCCTCGCCGGTGAAGTAGATGCCCGCCACCGTGCCCACGCCCCACTCCGGGTAGGACTCGCAGCGCGCATATCTGTGCACCACCGAGTGATCCGGGACGCGGCTGTGAAACGGGTCGTGCTTCTCGCGGTCTTTCGCGTGCTCACGCGCGCGCTGCTCGGCCTCATACGCGCGTCTGCCCGCCTCCTCGCGCTCCCTTCTCGCCGCCTGCGCGCTCGCACGCACGGCATTCCTAGAGACGCTTCCGCCTTTGAAGCCTTCCGCCAACCGCTCGAGCTGGTCAGCGGCCTCGTTGATCGCCTTCAGATGGCGCTCGTGCTCGAACTGCCTGCCCTGAGGCGCCACGTCAGGGTGCCAGCGCTTGGCCATCCTGCGACGCGCCAACTGCACCGCGCGCTTATCGAAGGGCGGCTCCAACTCCAATAGCAGCAGATGCTGCTCGATGTCCAGGATGGTCGTGGGCATAGACCCAATCACGTTAGCGAGGGTGGGCGGGTTTCTCTTCCCTTATCCTGCGCGCCAGTGTCCTCCCAGTACGTCTTCACGATGCACCGCCTCTCCAAGCTCCACCCTCCGGAGAAGACGGTCCTCAACGAGATCACGCTCGCCTTCTATCCCGGCGCGAAGATCGGCGTGCTCGGCTACAACGGCTCCGGCAAGTCCACGCTGCTGCGGATCATGGCCGGCGTCGATCAGGAGTACCGCGGCGAGGCCGCCCTGGCGCCCGGGGCGAGCGTCGGCATGCTCGAGCAGGAGCCCCACCTGGACGAGTCCAAGGACGTCAAGGGCAACGTGCAGGACGGCGTTGCCGAGACGAAGGCACTGCTCGATCGCTTCAACGAGCTGGCCGCCAACTACTCCGATGAGACCGCCGAGGAGTTCGGCAACCTTCAGACCAAGATCGACGCGGCCGACGCGTGGAGCCTCGACACCCAGCTCGAATACGCGATGGACGCACTGCGCCTGCCGCCGCCGGACGCCGAGGTGAGCAAGCTCTCAGGCGGCGAGCGCCGGCGAGTGGCGCTCTGCCGGCTGCTGCTTCGCGCTCCCGACCTGCTGCTGCTGGACGAGCCCACCAACCANNCTCGACAACGTCGCCGGCTGGATCCTCGAGCTCGATCGCGGCAAGGGCATCCCCTATCAGGGCAATTACTCGAGCTGGCTGGAGCAGAAGCAGGCTCGAATGGCCCAAGAAGATCGCGCCGATAAGGGACGCGAGCGCACTATCGCCGCGGAGCTTGAATGGGTGCGCACGAACCCCAAGGGCAAACGAACGAAGTCCAAGGCCCGGCTGGCCCGCTACGAGGAGCTGATCGCCGAGGAGCGCAACGTCAAGCTCGACGAGGTGCAGATCCATATCCCGCCCGGTCCGCGCCTGGGCGAGACGGTGCTCACCGCGAGCAACCTCTCCAAGGGCTACGGCGAGCGACTGCTGATCGAGTCGCTCACATTCGATCTGCCGCGGGCCGGAATCGTCGGGGTGATCGGGGCCAACGGCGCCGGCAAGACGACGCTGTTCAGGATGATCACCGGCGAGGAGACGCCCGACAGCGGCAAGCTCGTCCTCGGCGACACCGTCAAGCTCGCCTACGTCGACCAGTCGCGTGACTCGCTGGATCCCGAGAAGACCGTCTGGGAGGAGATCTCCGGAGGCTACGAGCACATCAAGGTGGGCGACCGCGAGGTCAACTCACGCCAGTACACAGCAGGCTTCAACTTCAAGGGCTCAGATCAGCAGGCCCGGATCGGCAAGCTCTCCGGCGGCGAGCGCAACCGGGTGCACCTGGCCAAGCTGCTGCGCTCAGGCGGTAATTTGCTGTTGCTCGACGAGCCCACCAACGACCTCGACGTCGACACCCTTCGTGCGCTCGAGAACGCCCTGCTGGCGTTCCCCGGCTGCGCCGTCGTGATCTCCCACGATCGCTGGTTTCTCGACCGCGTCGCCACGCACGTACTGGCCTTCGAGGGCGACTCCCAGGTGACGTGGTTCGAGGGCAACTTCGAGGCCTACGAGGAGCACCGCCGCTCGGTGCTCGGCGCCGCCGCAGACCGGCCCCACCGGATCACCTACAAGCGCCTCGCCCGTGGCTAATTCAAGCCCGCCCGGGGCCGGATCCCCGGGCACGTTCGACCGCGACACCGCCGTAACACTGCAGGAGGAGTCCGAGTCCGAGTCCGAGTCCGAGCGCCTGTTCGCAGCCCAGGTCTCACCCGACTGGCGCGCCGGACGCGGACCGCATGGCGGCTATCTGGCAGCCATCATCCTCCGCGCGCTGACCGAGACCGTCGCCGATCCCGCCCGCTCAGGTGAGTGGGCAGGCGGGCGGGCTCCTCGTTCCCTGACGATCCATTACGCCCGCGCGCCGGAGCCCGGCCCTGTGAGCATCCGCACGAGGATTGAGCGCGCCGGACGATCGCTGAGCACACTCTCAGCGCGGATGGAGGGGGAGGACGGGTCGCTGATCGCCCTGGCGCTGGCGGCCTTCTCGGTCCCCTGGCCAGCCCAGGAGATCGCCGAGCTGCCGATGCCCGAGGTTGCGCCGCCCGATCCCGTGCGCGAGTCGGGCGCACTGCTCAACAAGCACGCCCCTCCATTCGTGCGCCACCTCGTGCTCCAGCCCCGCATGGGCGCAGTCCCCTTCACCGGCTCCGATCATCCGATGGAAATCGGCGGCTGGCTCGGGCTGCTCGAGCCGCGTCCGATCGACGCGCTGTCGCTGGCGTTTTTCAGCGACGCCCTCTTCTCGCCTCCATTCATCCGCCTGACCGAGCCGGCTGCCACACCCACGATCGACCTAACCGTCCACTTCCGCACACCGATGCCCCGCGTGTCGGGGCAGGCGGGCGATCCCGACCCCGACGAGCTGTGCCTGGCGCGCTTCTCCTCCGGGCTCGTGCACGAGGGCTTCTTCGAGGAGGATGGCGTAATCTGGGCAGCCGACGGGACGGTGCTGATCCAGTCGCGCCAGCTCGGAATCGTGCTGCCAATCACAAACAGATAGGAATCTGCACCATGGCCGATCACACAGCAAAGAGCATCGATGACATGGAGGCCGCCTTCGGTGGCGGACTCGTCAAGGCCCGGGCCGAGCTCGGCGTCACCTCGTTCGGCGTCCAGATCGTCAGGCTGCCGCCCGACTACGCCGACTACCCCGAGCACGACCACGCAGCCGACGGCCAGGAGGAGGTCTACATGGCGCTCAGCGGCTCCGGCCAGATCGAGGTCGAAGGCGAGCGGATCGACCTGACCCCCGACATGCTCGTACGGGTCGGACCCGACTGCAAGCGCAAGATCTTCCCAGGCTCAGAGGGCCTGAGCCTGATCGCGATCGGCGGCGTACCAGGCAAGGCCTACGAGGCCAGCGAGTTCACCGAACTGAGCGCCACCTAACGCGAGAAGGCCGTGTCGCCGTCCAAGCGTAGGGCGGCGGCCGCGATCAGGCGCGCGCAGGCGTATACGTCCTCGAGCTGGACGAGCTCGACCGGGGAGTGCATGTAGCGGATCGGGATCGACACCAACCCCGTCGGCACCCCCGCACGGCTGGCATGCACCGCGTCAGCGTCAGTCCCCGTGCTGCGCGCCGTAGCCTCGACCGTGAACGGAATCTTCTCGGCCTCAGCCGTCTCGAACAGCAGCTCGAACAGCCCCGGGTGCAGCGTCGAGCCGCGGCTCAGCACCGGCCCCGAGCCGAGCTCGTGCTTGCCGATCTCCTTCACCTCGACTCCCGGCGCGTCTGTAGCGTGGGTCACGTCCACCACGATCGCCGCGTCCGGCTCCAGCGAGAAGGCGCTCGTGCTCGAGCCCCCGAACGTGATCTCCTCCTGCGCCACCGCCACCGCCTGAAGCTCCCACTCAGCGCCACCGGCCTGCGCCACCAGCCGCGCGGCCTCCAGCGCCACGAAGGACCCGAGGCGATTGTCCAGTGCCCGCGACGCGATCCTGCCGTTGGGCAACTCCAGGGGATCGCCCGCGATCACCGCAGCATCCCCCACCCGCGCCATCTTTCTCGCCTGCTTGCCGTCCTTGGCGCCGATATCGATGTGCAGATCGCGGATCTCCGCAACCTTCTTGCGCTCCTCCTCGCGCAACAGGTGAATCGGCTTCTTGCCGATCACCCCAGCGAGGTCTCCCTCGCGGGTGCTCAGGACCACGCGCTGGCCCACCAGGATCTGCGCATCCCAGCCGCCCACGGGGGCGAACCACAGGAAGCCCTGATCGTCGATGTGTGTGACGATCAACCCGATCTCGTCGATGTGACCCATCACNNCGCGCCACACCGCCGCCGGGGCGATCTCATAGCCGGAAGGCCCCCGCGCGGCGAGCAGGTCCAGCAGCACCTTCGGAGCAGCACTCTTCGCAGCGCTCATGTAGAGAGGAGACCTCGCAAAACGAACTGCAGAATACCCCCATGTCGAAAGTATTCCGCCTCTCGGGGCGTGTCAATGCGCACCAGCCCGTCGAACTCCACAGGCTCGCCACCCTCACGTGTGGCTTTGACTTGCGCTTTTTTTGGGCCCCACCCGCCCCCACGGGCACCCCCCTTATTCATGGCATCGGCGAGACCCGTGATCGAGAAGACCTCCTCACCCGTCAGTCCGAGCGACTCGGCGCTCTCACCGTCGGGGAACTGCAGCGGCAGCACCCCCATCCCGATCAAGTTGGAGCGGTGAATGCGCTCGAAGCTCCGCGCGATCACAGCGCTCACGCCCAGCAGCTTCGTGCCCTTCGCCGCCCAGTCACGGGAGGAGCCCGAGCCATACTCCTTCCCCGCCAGCACCACCAGCTCCACGCCTTCGCTCATGTAGCGCATCGCCGCGTCGTAGATCGAGGACTGCTCGCCGTCAGGCAGATGTCGCGTCACGCCGCCTTCGGGGAGGGCGGGACCTCCGCCAAGCATGTTGCGCAAGCGGATGTTCGCGAACGTTCCCCGCATCATCACCTCGTGGTTGCCCCGCCGCGACCCGTAGGAATTGAAGTCCCTAGGCGACACACCCCGTTCCTGCAGATAGCGCCCAGCCGGCCCGTCGCGCTTGATCGAGCCCGCCGGGGAGATGTGGTCGGTCGTCACGCTGTCGCCCAGTAAGGCCAGCACGCGAGCACCATCGATGTCGGTGACGGGCTGGGGCTCAGCCGGCATGTCCTGGAAGTACGGCGGCAGACGCACATAGGTGGATTTCTCATCCCAAGCAAACCGCTCGCCGGTCGGCACCTCGAGCGAGTTCCAGCGCTCGTCTCCGGCAAATACCTCGCCGTAGCTTGAACGGAACATGTCTGACTGGATCGCCTGCTCGATCGTGTCGGCCACCTCACGCTCGGTGGGCCAGATGTCACGTAGGTATACGTCTTGGCCGTGCTGGTCTTGACCTATGGGGTCGTGGACGATGTCCGCGTCCATGGTGCCCGTTAGCGCGTAGGCCACACACAGCGGCGGAGAGGCCAGGTAGTTCATCTTTACGTCCGGGTTGATGCGCCCCTCGAAGTTGCGGTTACCCGAAAGCACCGAGACGACCGCGAGATCCTCATCGTTGACGATCTTTGAGACCTCCTGCGGCAACGGCCCGGAGTTGCCAATACAGGTCGTGCATCCATATCCGACCAAATTGAACCCCAGTTGCTCAAGAGGCTCAGTCAGACCTGCCCGGTTTAGATACTCGGTCACCACCTTAGATCCGGGCGCCAAAGATGTCTTGACCCAAGGCTTTGAGCGCAGGCCGCGGGTTACAGCGTTGCGGGCCAAGATCCCCGCCCCGATCATCACCGAAGGATTAGACGTGTTGGTGCAGCTGGTGATCGCGGCGATCACGACATGGCCGTGGTCGAGTTCGAAGGTCTCGCCGTTCAGCGTCGCTCGTGTTGCGGCGCTGGCCCCGTTGTGGTGGAACTCGGGCCCTCCGGGCGCTGGCAGCTGCGGCTCTTTTATCACCAGCGGGGGCTGATGGCCCGGCGTGGTAGTCGCAGGCGGATCAGACGCCGGGTAGGACTCGGCTATCGCCTCGTCGTGAGCGTCGACCTGTTCTCCGGCGCTTGGCACATAGTCGCCCAGTGCTAAGCGAAAGGCCCCCTGGGCATCGCTCAGAGCGACCCGGTCCTGCGGGCGCTTGGGACCGGCGATGCTTGGGACGATCTCGCCGAGGTCGAGCTCCAGGGTGTCAGAGAAGCGAGGCTCGGGAGAGTCCTCGTCATGCCAGAGGCCCTGCTCGCGGGCGTAAGCCTCCACGAGCTCGATCTGATCGGCCGGGCGCCCGGAGAACTGAAGGTAGCGCAGGGTCTCTGAGTCGACTGGAAAGATCGCGCAGGTCGAGCCGAACTCGGGTGACATGTTGCCGATCGTCGCCCGGTCGGCGAGCGGTAGACGGGCCAGACCGGCGCCATAGAACTCGACGAACATCCCCACCACACCCCGCTCGCGCAGCATCTGCGTGACCGTCAGCACGAGATCGGTCGCAGTCGCTCCCTCGGGCAGCTCCCCATGCAGCCTGAAGCCGAGGACTTGGGGGATCAGCATCGACATCGGCTGGCCCAGCATCGCCGCCTCGGCCTCGATCCCGCCCACACCCCAGCCCAGAACTCCAAGGCCGTTGATCATCGTCGTGTGCGAGTCGGTCCCCACCAGCGTGTCGGGGTACAGCTGTCTGGTCTGCTCGTTGTGGAAGACCACGCGAGCCAGGTACTCGAGGTTGACCTGATGCACGATCCCAGTGTCCGGCGGCACCACCGCGAAGTCATCGAAGGCCCCCTGGCCCCAGCGCAGGAAGGCGTAGCGCTCTCGGTTTCGTTCGAACTCGCGCTCGGCGTTGACGCGAAACGAGTCGCGGGTCCCGAAGGCGTCGACCTGCACGGAGTGGTCGATCACCAGCTCTGCGGGTACCAGCGGGTTTATCTTGGCCGGATCGCCGCCCATGTCGGCCATGGCGTCGCGCATCGCCGCGAGATCGACCACCGCAGGCACGCCCGTGAAGTCCTGCATCAGCACTCTTGCCGGCGCGAACGCGATCTCCTTGCTCGGCTTCGCCTGCGCATCCCAACCGGCCAGCGCCTCGATGTCTCCAGGGCTCACCGAGCCATCTCCCTCGGTACGCAGCAGGTTCTCCAGCAGCACCTTCAGCGAGAACGGCAGCCGCGCCACGTCGAAGCGCTCCTGCAGCGCGTCGAGCCGGAAGATCTCGTACTCGCGACCGCCCACCTCGAGCGTGTCCTTCGCGCCAAAGCTGTTATCTGACATGCGCCTCCTCGGCGATCATTCGGGACTGGGCTCCGGACACCAGTCTCTCAAAGCAGCCGTGCAGGCGTGAGTGGCTCCTCAGCGCAGCGCCTCTCGTGACGCGGCGGCTCTCGTGACGCGACCCTTGCCCTGGCGCTTGGAGCGCAGCAGTGCGTTGTCGCAGGCCTCGAGCAGCTCGTCGACCGTCATCGGGGCCTGCCACTGGGCAACGCCGATCGAGGCCGACGCGCCCGGGTTGGCATCGAAAGAGGGCACCGTCAGCAGTCGTTCCAGCGCCCGCTGGGCGGCGGCAGCGGCAGCCTCCAGTTCGGCGTTCGGCAGGATCACGACGAACTCGTCGCCGCCGTAGCGCGCGACGCGGTCAAACGCCCGAAACTCCCCCACCAGCGTCTGGCCGACCCCCCGCAACATCGCGTCGCCGGCCGGGTGGCCGTGGCGGTCGTTGACGAGCTTGAAGTTGTCGAGGTCGATCAGCAGACACGAAAGCGGAGTACCGGCGCGCACGGCACGGCCAACCTCCTCGTCCAATCGCCGGCGCATCGCCCGGTGATTCATGCAGCCCGTCACCGTGTCGGTGCCCGCCTCCGCGCGCGCCCGCACCAGCGCCAGCGCCGTGGCAGCCTGGTTGACCAGCGTCGTAGCCAGCTCGATCGAGCGATCGGTGAAGGCCTCCTCGCGGCGACGGACGAGCACCACCACCGCCTCGACCTCACCCTGCACCGCCAGGGGCAGCAGCAGCGCGCAGCCGGCCTGGCTGGGCGGACTCGCCACCAGCGCGAGCCTCGGCACGCTCGCAGCGAGCTCCTGAGGGTCCGCTGCGAGGAAGCTGCGAGAAGTGCTCGTCACCCAGCTCACGCCCGGCGGGCGCTCTGCCCGGGGAGTGAGATAGCTCAGGCGCCCCTCGCCATCGAACAGATACACGACCGTCAGCTCCCGCTCCTCGCCCGGCTCGCAGAGGTGGTGGACGTGGACCTCCTCCGCGCCCGGCATCGAGGACAGCTCGCGCGCCAGCGAGCGGAGGATCGCCTCGGAGTCCTCAGCGCTATCGGCGAGCAGCGTCAGCCGCTGAATGCCCGCCAGCAGGTCATCGCCATCGAGCGGCTTCGAGGTATCCGTACCCGTCGCTACATCCACCCCTTCAATCTACGGCATATCAGTGCCTGAATGTGACAGATGTCGANNGTGGTGCCGGCGCAGCGCCCGCAGGCCGCTCCGCGTCAGGGGCAGCTCGAGGGTCACCGTCGCTGACTTGCTCACACGCTTTGAGGCGCCGCGCAGACCCTTGCCCTTCACCGTGATGCGCCCCGCGCCCAGCGTCCTGACCCTGATGATCAGCTTGTGAGCACGCACGCGGCGGCTGAGGATCTTTACGCCGCAGCCCGCCACGGAGATGCGCGTGTTCTGCTTGATCTGCGCCCCGCTCTGTGCCGTGATCGTCGTTCCCATCACCAGCGCCTTTGCGCACAGGCTCCCAATCGCCGTCAGCACCGAGTGCGGGCCCACAGGCAAATTCAGTTCAAAGCTCGACACCGGCACATCCGGTACCGACGCAAAAGTCGAGCTGGTGATCCCATTCTTGATATTCGTGTTCCCCACAAGAATCACCCGAACCCCATCGCCTTCGAGGACCAGGTCGAGATCAGGGAACGCGGCTCCACCATGGCTGACCAGATAGGCCGAACCAGTCAGCTTGTCGGGCAGCACCGGCGTGGCCGCCGTCGCCGTCCCGACTTCCGAGCCCAACGGCCTGCAGCTGACCGGGTTGGCCGCAAAGACGCTTTCAGGGCAGGCTTTCTGCAAGGTCGTCAAGCGCGAAGGCAGCTGCTTGGGCAGCGACGCGAACACCGAGGAGATGTTCGCCTCATGGACCCCCTGCAGGAGGTTGACCCGCAGGCTCGCCCCGTTCAGTTTCGAGGTCTTCGCATTCGTCGCCGCCCTGAACGACGGTTTGAACGCCAGCGCCCCGCAGTTACTTACCTGGAACGGAGTGGATAGTCCCTGCGTAGCACCGAACGTCGAGGTCAACATCGATTCCGTCGCCAGCACCCCACAGTTCGTCGGGTTGAACAAGAAGTTCGGCCGGTTGACCGCCACGCTCACGCTCTTCAACCGCAGCGGCACCCCGCCCACGATCGTCGGCAGGCTGCTCGTCGCGATCACACGGCCAGTGTGAGGATCGACATTGATGCTCGCACGGGTGACGACCCGACCCAGGTCGAACGGGCCGGCGGCAGCCTCGATCGGGATCGACAGGCCGTAAGGGGCTCCGTTGTAGGAGCTGGTCATGTAAACGGGGCCGGAGAACGAATACGGTTCGCTGCCCGCGCCGACAGCCACCGTCGCGACGCCGATCTTGCTGGCTTCCGCGCAGGTCCCGGCGTTGGCCTGCGCTTCGCCGCACAGCGTCACCGATGGAATCGCGCCCACGAGACCCGCCGGCAAGACAGTCTGGACTCGCGAGAGGTACTGCTGCCCGTCCGCCCGCCCGAGGTTGAACGTGTACGAGGTATACGCCCCCGCGTTCGACGATGAGTTCTGCGTGCTCTGGCCGAGCACGAACGGAATTGGCGAGGGGCAGCCGCTGGTCGTGAACGGAGTCGAGCTCAGGAATGGCGCGCCGCCCGTGTACGGCGTGAACAGGGTTTCCACGTGTGCCGTCCCACACGCCAGCGGGTTGGCCAGCGGCGCCCGTTCGCCACTCTTGAGCTTCAGGATGAGGTCGCTGAACGGCAGCTGCGGATTTTCCACGAAGCTGGCTTCGAGCCGACCAGTCGTGGGGTTCGGGTTGACCAAGCCCTTCAGCCGGACCGACACGCCCAAGTTGCTCTCCGCGTCGAGATAGACGGTGTATGGAGGCCCCGCGATCGGTCCGCTGCCGGGGTTGCCCAGGTACACGCTGCCGGCCAGCGAGCCCGGAGGCAGATCGGTTTCGATCGTGACCGTGCCGACTTTGGAGGCGGCCGGGCAGGTCACGGGATTCGTGGTGCCGATCCCGATCTGCGCGGGCGTGCACGCTTCCAGTCCATGCGCCGCCGAGGGGTTGAGCGTCAACCCTTCGGGCAGCGTCAAGTGCACGTCTTTGATGTCCGCCGTGTTGATTTCTCCCGAACCGGCGTTCTGCGCCACCTTCACCTCGGTCGTCCCGCCATCCGGCTTGTCCGATTGGGCGGTTTCTGGATGGACTTCAACCATCGGTTTGAACGGAACTTCGTCGCAGCCTTCGACGCCGACGGGAGTGTGCGTAGGTGTCCTCGAGATTTCCCCCGCATAGGATTCGACTTCGAGGTAGGAGGTCGTGGTGCTCGAGCAAACGCTCGGCAGCGTCAGGAAGTTGCCCTGGCCAGCTTGGCCGTCAAAGAGCAGCTTGGACTTGAGGATCGGAATTGATTTGGAGATGTTGTTGATTTCGAAGTACTCGTGATAATCCCCGCTCCAGTCGACGTGCCCTTCGAGGAAGATGTGTTCGTTGGCCACCGCCGGGACGTTCACGTGTATGCCGAACTCGAGCGGCAGGCCAGCCGACGGTTCGAGGTTGTAGACCTGACCGGTGATCGAGGTGTCCGCCGCGAGCACGAAGACCGTCAGCTTGGTTTCGCCGACTTTCGTGTTTTCCGGGCATCCGTCGGCCTCGAACGTCGCGGCGGAGCACTCCGGCAGCGCCTGAGGGTTGGCGGCCAGGCCGGGGGGGACGTCGACGCGTAGTCGCTTCAGCGAACCTTCCGGTTCTTGCTGTTTCAGGATGTTTTCTTTGGCGTTCAGCGTGACAGACGTGATCCCCCGTTTGGGATGGCCAGCGGCCTGCGTGAAGAACTGGCTTTTCGGGCTCGAGTATTCGCATTCGGCNNTCCGTGACGCCGAACGAGGCCTGTGCGGCGGGCGTCAACGCGCCGGCGAGGAGGGCGATGCTTGCCAGCGTCCCCAGCGATGCCTTACGAGCAGCGTGCGTCATCCTCCACCTCTCCGTCCGAACCCAATAGCAGTCAGGGGGTCCTATACCCCCTTGTGGCGCTTGTAATCCCCAGCTTCGCGCCAGGCCGCTACCTGTACGTCACCGTGACCGA
>PLBZ01000097.1 GCA_003134675.1 Solirubrobacterales bacterium | reverse complement strand
GCGCGGTGAGCGCGCCCGCGATCGCCGCCGTCTCGTCGATCGCGATCCGAACCGGGACGCGCTCGCGCAGCTCGCGCGTGTCGTTGGCCAGGCGCAGCAGGTCGAGGTCCGCCATCGCGCGCGTGTTCAGGCGCGCGTGGCCGACGGGCAGCCCATAGGAGACCACCGGGGTGCCCGCGGCCTTTGCCTCCAGGCAGGTGACGCCTCCGGTCGAATGCACGAGCACGTCGGCCGCGGCCAGCAGCTGGGGCATCTTGTCGGTGAAGCCGTACACGCGCACGCGGGGGTCCTGCGCAAAATCCTCGCTAAGCCTGTCCCTGAGCTCCTCGTCGCGTCCCGCCAGACAGACGATGCTGCTCACTTCTTCAAGCCCGCTGAGCTCACGCACGGCGCCCTCGATGTCCCCCACCCCCCAGCCTCCGCCGGAGACCACCACCACGCGGCCCTGCTCGGGCAGGCCCAGCGCACGCCGGGCCTCAAGCGGACAGCGGGGACCGAGGAAATCGGCTGATATCAGCGGACGGACCAAGCGCACGCTGCCCTGCCCGGCGATTCGCTCGACCGAGGGCATCGACTCGCCGTACATCACCAGGTGCATGTCGATCCCGGGCTGCGCCCAGAAGAACAGGCCCGTGAGGTCGGTGATCGTCGCCACCGTGGGGCAGTGCACCACTTTGATGCGGCGCAGCCGCGCCAGCACGACCGTCACGGCCGGGTAGGTGGACACGATCACATCGGGTTGGTACTCGGCGATACGCCGTGCCAGCGGACGCGAGCCGAACAGACACAAGAGCCGGCGTGCCAACAAGCGGATCGGCATCACATGCTCGAGCAGCCAGTACACGAACGTGTACGTCCATGGCATGAGACGGAGCTGCACGCGATAGCCGTCCTCGACCACGGGGCGCAGCAGGCGTCCCATCGCTGCGAGGCCATCGATGACTGTGACCTGCGCCTGCTCGGCTGAGCTCTCGATCTGGTCGGCCAGCGCCCGCGCGGCAGCGGCGTGGCCCTCGCCGACGTCGGCGGAGAGGATCAGGACACGCCGTGGCCCGGGAACCCGGTGTGTGGGTTGGCGGTAGCGACGTCGCATATCAATCAAGCCTGCCAATGCGAGTCGTCGATGCGAGTCGCATACGCGCCCACAGCCGGATGCCCCCCCGGCGGACGCAGCAGCAGTTACAGGGTACTGAGCACACCAAAGCCTTGCACGCCCAGTAGACGTAAGAATGAGCACGTGCAGGCTAGTAGCCCTCTGACAGGTGATGCGCCCCGCATGCGCCCGGTGCCCGGCGGCCAGGCAGGCTCCAGCATGAGGGGATCGGTGACCTCGACGCGCGCGCTGCGGGCACTTGGCGCGCTCGGCCTGCTAGGCGTACTCACGACCGTCTTCCTGCTCACCGCGGGCGTGGCGAGCAGGCCCTCGCAGTACGTACCCGCCCGCAGCGGCGGCTGGCCAGACTGGATGGCGGGGCCCTTGGAAGGTCTCGGCGCGGGCATCACCCCGGATCGGTTCCAGACGCTCACGCTGATCATGGGCGCGAGCTACCTGGCGGTGCTGCTCGCTGCGCGCGCCTTACCGGGGCCCGCCCTGTGGGTGACGATCCTCCTCGCGCATCTAGTGCTGCTGCTCGGCCCACCAGTGATCTCCCAAGACGTGTTCGGGTACCTCGATTTCGCCCGCCTGGGGGCCCTACACGGACTGGACCCCTACACGCACGTCGCCGCCCAGGCGCCCACCGACGCCGTATATCCATTCGTTGGCTGGCCCTTCCAACACTCTCCCTACGGCCCACTGTTCACGCTAGGGAGCTACGCGATCGCGCCACTCGGGCTCGCCGGCGGGTTGTGGGCGTTGAAGGCGCTCGCTGTCGCCTCGAGCCTCGCCGCTGTGGCACTCATCGCACGCGCAGCAGCTAAGCTGGGCCACTCACGGCGCTGGGCTGCCGCTTTCGTGGGCCTCAACCCTGTGCTGCTCGAGCTGGCCGTCGGCGGCGCTCACAACGACACGCTGCTCTTATTGGCGCTCGCCGCCACGCTGGCACTCACAGCCGGCGCCAACCCGCGCTTCCGCGCCGGAGCGGCCGCACTGGTCGCTGGAGTTGGGATCAAGGTCACCGCCGGGCTGGCGCTACCGTTCCTCGTGCTCGGGGCGGGCGGGACCAATACAAAAGAGCGCTTGCGTGTGGTGGCCAGCGCCGGGCTGAGCCTGGCGCTGCTCGGGGCCATCGGGCTGATCGGCTTCGGCTCGCATGCGCTGGGATTCCTCAGCGCTGTGAGCGAGCAGCAGCAGCTGGTGGCCACCCACAGCGTGCCCGCCGAGACAGCGCGCTTGGTGGGGCTGCACGGTACGCCGAGCTGGTGGCGGCACTGCTTCATCGCGGGGTTCCTGGTGGTGCTCATATATGCCTTATGGCGGACTCTGCGAGGAGCAGACTGGCGGGTGAGCGCCGGGTGGGTGACGCTGGCGCTGCTGCTCTCGACCGCCTGGCTATTGCCCTGGTATGCGATCTGGCCGCTGCCGCTAGCCGCGGTCAGTGGCGATCGGCGCCTGCGCGCCGCCACGCTGCTCTTCTGTGCCTACGCGCTGCTGATCCACCTGCCGCTCGGCAACGGGTGGCTCAGCCCACGGCGAGTCACCTGCCACACGCGGAAAGACTGCATTCCCCGAAGCGGGCGCCTGGGTGGACACCACATCCATCTCACCAGTCTCCAGGTCCCTGGTCACGTCGCGTTCGATCTCCGCCGCTGATGCGTCGGGGCGCAGCCGCCGCAACCGGGTCGCGTCCAGACGCCGAAACTTGAGAATCTCGAGCACATATACGAGATAGACACTCGCCGCCGCGACCAGCAGCGCGAGCGCGACCATCACCAATGTCCAGCCTGTGCGCAGATGCCCGTGGTGATCGCTATAGGGAACGAAGCGCAGCGCCAGCGCAAGCCCGGCGAGCATCAGTGTCCACGTGTACAGGTAGGCGATCGTGCGCCTGCTCGAGAAGCCGATGCGCGCCATGCGATGGTGGAAGTGCTCGCTGTCTGGACGGTAGATCGGCTGTCTGTACTTCAGCCGCTTGAGCACGACGAACGTAGTGTCTAGGAAGGGCATGGTCAGCAGGATCAGAGGCAATACGAACGACACCACAGCCGTCGTCTTGACCGCCGCCTCGACTGTGATCACGCCCATCAGCAGCCCCAGCAGGTTCGCGCCGCAGTCGCCCATAAAACTCGACGCCGGCGGGAAGTTGTAGATCAGGAAGCCGAGTGCCGCCCCGGCTGTCAGCGCCGCGAGCACGCCCGGCTGCGCGCGATTCAGGTCGAACGCGATCACCGCCAGCGCCGCCGCGAGGATCGCGCACACGCCGGCGGCGAGGCCGTCGACGCCGTCGGAGAAGTTGACGACGTTCATCATCGCCACGATTCCGATCACGGTGAGCACGGGCCCGGCGTTTGTGATGCCGGCGTTCGGGAATGCCAGTTTGCCGACGAACGGCAGCGTGATCGCCTTCACCGCCACGCCGAAGTGCACCACGATCACCGCCGCCAGCACCTGGCCGACCAGCTTGACCGCGGGCGGGAGGTCGAAACGGTCGTCGAGCGCTCCCACCAGCGTGATCAAACCGGCGGCAAGTAGCACGCCGGACCAGAGGTGGGGCTGGCGATTGATCCCGGCGCCATAGCCACCCGGCAGCCAGATCAGGCCGGCAACGAGCGTCCCAGCAAAGATCGCAAGGCCGCCGAGCAGCGGCGTCGGGCGCTCGGACAAACCCCGCTCGCGTGGCTCGTCGATCGCGCCGACGGCCCTCGCGATCCGCATTGTGACTGGAGTCAGCAGCGTGGTCACGGCAGCGGCCACAAGGAAGGCGTAGAGCGCGTCTAGCTCGGTCGGTTGCGGCATGAGCCCGCGAACAGCATCGCAGGGACGGGGGTCATACGCGACGCGGAACCCGCGAAGCGGCTAAGCGAGCAGCACGGGCAAGCTCTCATACAACGGGTAGCGCTCCACGACCGCCTGCACCCTTTCGGATAGCTCCTCGGCGTCTCGCGCGAAGTCCGGGGCGAGCAGCGTGGCGGCGATGATCCGGCCGACCTCCTCGAAGTCCTCGCGCTGCAGACCCCTGGTGGCCAGGGCCGGTGTGCCGATGCGCAAGCCCGATGCCTCCATCGGGGGGCGGGGATCGAACGGCACGGCATTGCGATTGACCGTGATCCCCACCTCGTGCAGCCGGTCCTCCGCCTGCCTGCCGCTCAGCTCTGGCTGGAGCGCGCGCAGGTCGACGAGCGCCAGGTGCACGTCGGTGCCGCCGGTGAGCACATCGATGCCTTGGTTGGGTGAGCTCGAGCTCACCGGCGGGCTGGGGTTCATCAGCTGCTCGGCGACCGCCTGGGCGCCCTGCACCGTGCGGCGCTGACGCTCGGCGAACAGCTCGCTTTTGGCGATCTGAAGCGCCACGGCCTTACCCGCGATCACGTGCTCCAGCGGGCCTCCCTGCTGGCCGGGAAACACGGCCGAGTCGATCTTCTTCGCATGCTTCTCCGTGCACAGGATGATTCCCGCGCGTGGCCCCCCGAGCGTCTTGTGGGTTGTGGTCGTGACCACATCGGCGTCGAAGGCAACCGGGTTGGGATGTAGCCCGGCCGCGACGAGACCGGCGAAGTGGGCCATGTCGACCATCAGCAGCGCTCCGACCTCATCCGCGATCTCACGGAAGCGCGCGAAGTCGAGCTGGCGGGGGTACGCCGACCAGCCCGCGAGCAGCAGCTTCGGCCGGCGCTCGCGCGCTATGCGAGCGACCTCATCCATGTCGATCGTGCTGGTCTCACGGTCTACCTCGTAGGCCGCGATGTCATACAGGCGCCCCGACACGTTGATCTTCATCCCGTGCGTGAGATGGCCGCCGTGGGCGAGCGACAGCCCCATGATCGTGTCCCCGGGTGCGAGCAGCGCGTGGTAGACGGCGGTGTTGGCCTGCGCGCCGGAGTGCGGCTGGACGTTCGCGTGCTCGGCACCGAACAGCTCCTTGGCTCGATCGATCGCGAGCTGCTCGGAGATGTCCACCCACTCGCAGCCACCGTAGTAGCGCCGTCCGGGATAGCCCTCGGCGTACTTGTTCGTGAGCACGCTTCCCTGACATTCGAGCACCGCCCGCGGCACGAAGTTCTCCGAGGCGATCATCTCCAGCGTGTCTTTCTGGCGCATCAGCTCGCCGCGCAGCGCGGCCGCCACCTCGGGGTCGACCTCCGCGAGGGGACGGTTAAAGTAGTCGGGGCTCAGCTCGGGCATAACACGCTCCTCGGCAGGGGACAGCGATGCAGTGCCCAGGCGCGCGGCGGGTTCGCTAGCCGCTTCCCGGTGGTCGATTCCACCTCTGGCGCCAGTCGCGGTAGCGATCTACGAGGCTAGCAGGAGGCGAGGATCGGCTCTAGGTCAGAGCGTGTCAAGGGCCCTTCGCGCACGATGCGCCAGTCCCCATGCTGCTCGTAGTCGCGGAGGTCTACTACGGTGGACGAGATGCCCGGCTGCTCGCCACCGTCGAGCACCAGATCGGCCGCGGAGCGGATCGACTCGGGGACATCCTCCAGACACTGCGCGTCGGGCTCCGCGGAGAGGTTGGCGCTCGATTGAAGCACCGGCACACCCACCGTGCCCAAGGCAGCCAGCTCGGGGGTCCACGCGGGGACGCGCAATCCGAGCGTGTCGGCGGCGATCCCCCCGGGCCCACATGCCAGGGGGAAACGGTGGGTGGAATTGGGCAGCAGCAGAGTGACGGGACCGGGCAGCAGCGCTTCCAGTACGACGCGCTCCCTCGTCCCGATCTCGGGCAGCGCCCGCAGAGCCGAAGCGAGCGCGAAGAACATGACTGCCGCCGGGCGCTCGGCGGGACGGCCCTTGAGCTCGTACAGCCGCTGCACCGCCCGCTCGTTCTCGGGGTCGCAGCACAGCCCGTAGACGGTGTCCGCCGGGAACACCGCCACTCCCCCGTTCGCCAGGCAGCTCTCGAGGCGCCTCACGTTCGCGGCATCGATCACCGCTCCCCCACAACCACGCGTTCGATCCCCGCCAGATCCTTCTCAGCTCGCATCGCGCGAAAGCCCGCGGCGCATACCAACTCCATCACCGCTGGTACCTGCCCAGCGCCGACCTCCAGCGCCACCAGTCGCACGCGTACGCGCGCGGCCACCTGGGCGAGCAGCGCACGGATCGCCATCAGCCCGTCCGGTCCCGCGAACAGGGCCTCAGCCGGCTCGTGGCGGAGGATCTCGGGGGCCAGCGATCCGCGCTCGGACTCGGCGACGTAGGGTGGATTGGAGAGGATCGCGTCGAACTCGTCGGGCACGTCCGTGAGGAGATCCGCCCGCAACCACTCAACCTCCAAGCCGAGCCGCTCCCCGTTGGCGCGGGCCAGCGCAAGCGCCTCCTCGCTCAGATCGCTGCCGGTCACATGCATGTCCGGGCGCTCATCCTTCAGCGCGAGTGCCACGGCGCCGCTGCCCGTTCCCACGTCGAGCACCCGCACACCACGCGGCAGGGAGAGCGCCACTTCGACGAGCAGCTCCGTCTCGGGGCGTGGGATCAGCACGCGGTGATCGACGGTCAGATCGAGTCGGCGGAAGCCGCGAGAACCGACGATGTAGGCAACCGGCTCCCGTTCCACCGCGCGGCGACGGACGGCGTTCTGGAAGGCGCGGACGGCCGGCCCGCGCACGGTCAGCTCGCGATCGGTCAGCAGCCGCTCGCGTCCCACGCCGAGGACGTGCGACAGCAGCACTTCGGCGTCCAGTCGCGGGGTTTCGCAGCCGGCGGCCGCGATCGCCGTGATCGCGCCGTCAAGCGCGTCGCATGCAAGCGTGCCAGTGTCGAGCGATCCGCTCAAACGGCCGCCTGCGCCTCCAGGCCCCTGCGCTTCTCCTCAGACTGCAGCGACGCGGTCAGCTCCTCCAGCTCCCCTTCGAGCACCTGGTCGAGGTTGTGCACTGTGAGCTTCGTGCGATGGTCAGTCACGCGCCGCTCACCGTAGTTGTAGGTGCGTATCTTCTCCGCGCGATCGCCGGTCCCGACCTGCGAGCGGCGGTCGGCGGCGAGCTCGGCCTGCTGCTCGGCGAGCGCACGCTCATACAGCCGGGCTCGCAGCACGCGCATCGCCCGCTCGCGGTTCTGCAGCTGGGACTTCTCGTCCTGCATCGACACGACGATCCCCGTTGGCTTGTGCGTGATGCGCACAGCCGAGTCCGTCGTGTTGACCGACTGGCCGCCCGGGCCTGATGAGCGGTAGACGTCGATTTGCAGATCGTTCGGATTGACCTCGACGTCGAGGTCCTCCGCCTCCGGCAGCACTGCCACGGTCGCCGTGGAGGTATGGATCCGCCCCTGGGACTCGGTCTGAGGTACCCGCTGCACGCGATGGGTGCCGCCCTCGAACTTGAACACCGAATAGGCGCCGTGGGGCGGGCGGGATCCCTTGATCGCGAATGTGTACTTGCCCTCACTCACATCCAGCGGCTCGGTTTGCAGCCCACGCCGCTCTGCGTACTTGCTCAGCATCCGATACAGGTCCCGCGCCCACAGCCCTGCCTCATCTCCGCCGGCTCCGCCCTGGATTTCGACGATCACGTTCTTCGCATCGTTCGGGTCAGGCTCCACCAGCGCCAGGCGAATCTCCTCCTCCAGCCGCTCGATCCGCTCGCGCGCCTCGGTCAGCTCGACGCGTACCTCCGGGTCCTCGCCATCCTCGCTGAGCAGCTCTTCGGCGCCCGCCGCGTCGTCCTGGGCGCGGCGCCACTGCGCCGCCAGCTTGGCCGCCGGCTCGAGCTGGCTATAGGCGCGCCCGACCTCGGCGTAGCGCTCGCGGTCAGAGATAACCTCGGGGTCGGTCAGTTGCGCGCCGAGTTCGGCGAAGCGTGTCTCCATCTGTGCGACCAGGCCCTCGATCATCGAGGCTGAGTGTAAGCGCTCACAGCAGTCTCCTTCGCCTCAGCCATGGGCAGGCTCAGCGCGAAGCTTGCGCCGAGGACCGCGGGCATGCAGCGGATCTCGCCACCCGCCGCCCGAGCGAGCCTGCGGGCGAGCGGGAGGCCGAGTCCAGCCCCTGAGCCACCGCCGTTTGCGCCATGGCTGACACCCGGCTCAAATATCTGCTCGCGGATCGCTGAGTTGACTCCTGGTCCGTCGTCGCGTACCTCAAATATGACCTGGTTTGCTTCCGTGCGAATCGCGATATCAACACGATTGCGGGCAAAGCGAACAGCGTTCTCGACGATTGGCGCCAGCGCACGCTCGAGGAGGTCGGCCTCGGCCGC
This sequence comes from Solirubrobacterales bacterium, assembly GCA_003134675.1. Taxonomy (GTDB): domain Bacteria; phylum Actinomycetota; class Thermoleophilia; order Solirubrobacterales; family Solirubrobacteraceae; genus Palsa-744. Next base: position 50,738 of record PLBZ01000097.1, on the reverse strand, counting down.
GACCCGCACTGCGGAGGAAGCACTCGTTACCTGGACGGTGAGTCCGCGCTCCGTGGCTGCGCTGTTTGCGCCCTGCGCCGCATGTTCGGCGACCGTGTGGGCATCAGTCGAGCGGGGCGTGGCCGGAGTCTCAGCGCGAGCGGTGGCGAGCAGTACCTCGAGCGAGCGCCCGAGGCTCTCGGCGGAGGCGCGAATCGATTCCAATGCCCGGCCGTAACGCTCGGGCTTGCCGGCAGCCAGCTCGGCTTCGGCGAGGATCTTTGCCAGGGGGGTTCGCAGCTCGTGGGAGATCTCGGCGGTGAAGCGCTGCTCACGCTTGAGGCTCTGTGAGGACCGGTCAAGCAGCCGGTCGAACGTGGCCGCCAGCTCGGACAGCTCATCGTGGGGCTCGCCAGCGAGGAAGCGGCGGGAGAGATCGTGCTCTCCCCACTCGGCCGCCGAGGCAGTCATACGGGCGACTGGGGCCAGAGCGCGCCGGATCACCCATGCCGAGGCCAGCGCGATACCCAGCACGGTGAGCACTCCGAGGATCACCGACCCGATCAGAGCGGTGTGGGCGCTGCTGTCGTAAGGTCGCAACGACGCGCCCACAACCAGCGTTCCCAGACGCCGCGAACTCTGCACGATCGGCACCGCGTAAAGCCGCAGATCAGCCCCGCCCACGGTGACGAGGCGCGGGGCGCTGGCGACCAAGGCGAGCGCAGCTTGCTGGTTTGCAGGGGCAGAGGCTGGTTGCTCTAGCGTTCGCCTGCCGGCAAAGATCCATGTCTGAGTGTCAGGCGTTGCCCGGTCGGGAGCCTCGGGGACTTTCAGCTGACCGTCCAGGACGCTTACCGTGCGTAGCTGGGCGCTGGCGCGGTCGCGTAGGAGGTTGTCCACCTCGCTGCGCAGCCTTGCGTCTAGGACGAGGTTGAACGCCGCGACCAAGACGCATACGGCCAGCAGGGAGCCCGCTAGGGTGCTGAGCAGCAGACGCGTGCGCAGTCCCGTAAATCGCGGGCGCTTCATGTCAAGCGGTAGCCGACGCCATGGACGGTGACGATTTCGGGAGCCTCGGGGAGATCGCGAAGCTTTTTGCGAAGTCGTGCCAGGTACACATCGAGGGTGTTGTCATGCACCATTGCTCCGTCAGGCCATGCAGCACGCACGAGCGTACGTCTATTGAGAGTGTTGCCGGGGTGACTGGCAAGGGCGGCGATCAGGCGAAACTCCGTCGGCGTCAGCGAGATCCTGCGTTTCCCCGCCTGGATCTCGTGGCAGGTGGGGTCCAGCAGCAGGCCGGCCGCCTCGAAGGTCTCGCTGGCGCCTGCGCGCTTGAGCAGCGCGCGCAGGCGAGCGGCGACCTCGCCGAGATGAAAAGGCTTGGTGACATAGTCATCGCCGCCCGCCGCGAATCCAGACAGGCGATCGCTCATCGCGTCGCGCGCCGTGAGGAACAGGACGGGTGCCTGTATGCCGCGGGCGCGCAGCGCCTGGCACAGATCCCGGCCGTCGGCATCCGGCAGCCCGACGTCGATGATCAGCGCGTCCGGGGAGCCCGACTGCACACGCTCCATCGCCTCGGCGCCAGAGCGCGCCCCCGCCACCGTGAAGCCCTCCTCTTCAAGGCCACGGGCGATCAGTCCGCGAAGCTCGAGGTCGTCCTCGACGAGCAGGATCAGCATCCCCGGCACAGCTGAAGTATGCGCCACGGGGCTCCGCGCTCATTGCTCGCGCAGGATCTCCCCGAGTGCCAGGCGCCGCAGGCCGCGGCTGGCCAGGGCCGTGGCGAGGAGTGTCGCGAGCACCGCGGCTCCCGCCAGGCCGGCGAGGAACCCCCAGGGGATCGAGAGGGCGTCCGGCGGAGGGTCGAACACGTGCTGGAGGATGGCGATGAGCATCTCTGAGAGCAGCCAGCCGAGCCCGACCGCGAGCGCGAGTCCGACGCTGAGCACGATCGCCGCCTCGCTCCACAGGAAGGCAGATATCTGGCGCATTGGGGCGCCGATTGCGGCCATTGTTGCGAACTCCTGGCGGCGCTCGGAGATGCCCAGGGCGACGAACAGCGCCATGGCTGCGGCGGCCAGGACGATCGCGAACGCCTGCTCGATGTGGCTGATACCGGTCAAGTCGACGGTCGTGATCGAGCTGCTCGTACGGCTGCTCTGGTTGTTGATGTTGTCGACTTTGGTGCCCAACGAGCTGGTCGCCGCGGCCACACGGCGGCCAACGTCCGGGGGGTAGCCGCTGGCCTTGGCGAACACGACGTTGGGCCCGCCCGCGTGTGTGACCGACTCCAGGTAGCTCAGGTTGGCGACCATGAACGAATCCTTCGGCGCTGAGGGAAACTCCTGCACGATGCCGGCGACGTGAAATGCAACGACGTGGAACTTGCCCGTACGCTGATCCAGCACGCGCAGCCGCAGCAGGTCGCCGGTCTTGAGCGAGAAGTCGGTGATGGTCTCTTTGCTGACCGCGATCCCGTCGGGGGTTGAGCGCAGTCGGTCGAGCACCTGCTGGGCGGTCGAATGAAGGAAGTATGAGTCCCGCAACGAGGTCGCCTTTCCGAAGGACGAGGCATCGATCCCGTACGTGTCCTGGAGGTCCGGTCCCACATACGCATATGAATGCTCGACGCCAGTGGCCGCCGCGACACCCGGAACCGCAGCAATCTGCTGGGTGAGGTTGCGCCGGGCGGCGATGCCCGGCGGCGCCGTGGCAGTCACGTCCGCGCCGAGTGTGAGCTGTGCATCGGCCTTGACCTGCTGGTTGTAGGTGGCGGAGAAGATCCCGAGGTTCACGCCGAATGCGAGCAGCAGCCCAACGACGACCAGCCCGCGATTGATCGCGGCGCCGCGGCGCCCTGCGCTGACCAGCAGGAAGGCGCGGCGCGAGGCGGCGCGGCCGCGAACGGCTCTGGTTATGAGCCAGGACAGGGCCCGCCCCCGCAGGCGAACGAGCAGCAGCGTCGCTCCGATCCACAGCAGGGCGGGCGCGAAGAACATGTAGACCGACAGCGATAGGGTCGAGTTGGAGTCGGGGCTGAGGACCGCGGAGAAGCCCGTGCTCGCCGTCAGCCAGTAGATCAGCCCGCTGATCGCCAGGGCCAGGAGGTCGAGATACAGGCGCTGCCACAGAGGCTTTCCCTCGCGGCGCGTACCGCGGCGCCCGGAGGCCACGCTCGTGCGCAGCGAGGAGACGCTGGCACCGACGCGTGCGGCACCGGCCCCAGCGCTTGCCAGGAGAATGCAGATCGCTCCGATCAGCAGCACCCGTCCTGTTGTCGCGTGAGCTCCGCCTGTGACGAGCACCGAGACGGCGCCGAACGCCGCCGCTCCTCCGAGCAGCCCGGCGATGATTCCGAGGATCACGCTCTCGAGGCTCGCCAGGACGAGCAGATCGCGGCGGCGCGCGCCGCGCGCTCGCAGCAGCGCGAGGTCGCGGCGATCGCGGTCGACGGTGCCCAGTGCGGCCAGATAGGCGAGGCCGAGCGCGATTAGCGCACCGGGAACCGCGAGCATGATGTACAGCGTCTCGGCGTAGAGCGCGTCGCTGGCTGCCGTGTTCAGGGAGTCCGAGAGGTTGTCGACGAACTGGACGCGTCCCGGCAGTGTGCGCTCGATCCGGTTGCGCGTCTGTGTGGCGCGTTCGAGCGCCGCGCTGGGACTGCCCCCACTCAGCGCTACCGGGTCGAGTTGCGTCTGCACCTGCCATTGAACGCCTGTCTGCGCTCCGGGCTGGGCGCTGGCGCCGATGCTGGCGCCTGAGATCGTCGGGATCTGCTTCGCCAGGGTCGAGGCGAAGGTATCCAAAGGCATGATCGCCACGTTCGCGGGCGGCTGGGCGGGAGCCGGGCCGAGCTGCGGGTTCAGCGGCTGGAACAGCTTGTCAGGCGCCGTCACGAGCGCCACGCCTGAAACCGGGTAGGCCTGCGGCGGGCCGCCGCCGGGTGCGCGGAGCGTCACGCGGTCGCCGATGTGGGCCTGGAGCGTGGCCGCCATCTGCTGGTCAAGCACCACAGCCCCCGGGCGCAGCGCGCCCTGGAGAAAGCGGAACGTGTGGATGTGGGCGCTGTAGCCGAGTGGCACCGCGAGCACGGCACCGGCCCCCGAGCTCGTGAGGCCGTTCGGCCCCTGGTGTTCGCCGCCGGTCAACGGCGCACTCGCCACGGCGGAGGCCTGGAGCACTCCGCTTTGCCGGGCGACTTCGCCTGCCACCGTGCGGGCCTCGCCATAGGACGACACAGGCCCCTGCAGGTCGAGGGGCACGCTGCGAACGGCACTGCCGGCGACCGTACGCAGCGAGTTGCCGACGAACAGCAACATCCCGCCGAGCAGCGCGACCGAGGCGCCAAGCACGAGGATGCGGATCAGCGAGCGTCCCGGCGCGCGAACGAGCCAGGAGATGGCGAGTCGCACCGCGCTGTTCACGAGCTCACCACTCCGACGACGCGGCCGTCGGTGAGCTCGACCACACGGCCGGCGCGAGCGGCGACGCCCGCATCGTGCGTGGCCGTCACCAGCGCGAAGGAGAACTCCCGCTGGAGCGCCTCGATCAGATCCAGCACCCGCTCGGCGGTGTCGGAGTCCAGATGTCCGGTCGGCTCATCACACAGAAGCAGCTCGGGACTCTGGGCCAGCGCCCGTGCGATGGCGACGCGCTGGGCCTCCCCTCCCGAGAGCTCGCCGGGGAGCGAGTCGAGCTTCGACGAGAGGCCGACGAGCTCGAGCAGGTCGGCCGGCTCGTAGTCGGCCCTGCTGTTGCGCCGCTCATCCGCCGACTCCGCGCTCGCCTCACGGGCGAAGGCGACGTTCTCGAACGCTGTGAAGTGGCTCAGCAGGTTGGAGCCCTGGAAGATGTAGGCGATACCGAGCGCCCGCGCCCGGCCGCGTGCCGCCTCATCGAGCGAAGAGAGCTCCTGCTCCTTCCACATGACCCTGCCCTCGTTCGGGACTACGAGACCGCCAAGCACGTGCAGAACGGTGGTCTTGCCCGATCCGGACCGTCCCCACAGCGCAAGTCGCTCTCCGGGCTCCACTGCTAGGTCGACAGCGTCAAGCGCGGTGACGCGTGCGTCCCCGTCGCCGTATGCGACGGTCACGCCCTCACAGGCGATCAACGAAGTCGTGGCCGTGACGGCTCCCGCCGCGGCGTTCATGTTGCCACCTTTCCGTCACGTATCTCGATCACGCGCCCGGCGCGCCCGGCGACGCTCTCTGAGTGAGTTACGACGACGACGGTGCTGTTGTACTCGCGACTCAGCTTCTCGAGCGCCTCGAGCACAATCTCCTCGTTGTGCTGGTCGAGCTCGCCGGTGGGCTCGTCGGCAAGTACGAGCCGGGCGCGACGCGCTGCTGCCGCGGCGATGGCCACACGCTGCTGCTCCCCGCCCGACAGCGCCGCGGCGCGGTGCGAGCGCCGCTCGGAGAGACCAAACGCCGCGAGGCTCTGTGCGGCCGCCGCCTCGGCGTCGTCGTGGCCGGCCAGCCGCAGAGAGATCGCCACGTTCTCCTGCGCGGAGAGTGCGGGCCAGAGATTGTCGCTCTGGAAGACGATCGCCAGATCCCGCGCTCTGTAGGCGGCGAGCTCGGCCTCATCCAGGCGTCCGAGCGAACGGCCCCACACGCGCAGCTCGCCCGCCGAGGGCTCATCAAGTCCGGCGGCCAGGGCGAGCAGCGTGCTCTTGCCGCAGCCCGACGGTCCCAGTATCGCCACCAGTTCACCCGGCTCGATCTTCAGGTCGAGCCCCCGCAGCGCGACCGTCTCGACGGGGCCGGAACGGTAGATCTTGAAGACATCGTGACACTCCAGAGCGCCCCAGCGAACCTCCTGGGAACCATCTTCGGGCTCGACGTAGAGGCTCCTCACTGCCATTTGAAGCTTGCGATCATGCGCTTGTACGCGTCGACGTTGTCAACCCCGACGGGGGTTCCCTCCTCGACGATCGCCAGGCGGCCGCCATGTGCGAGCTCGTAGCGGTCCACTGTGAGGGTCACCTGCTTGCCCGTCACCGGATTTGGGGCGCTCTGGGTCGTGTAGGTGGCCTTCACGGCCGGTCCGCTCTTGAGGATGATCGTATGCGTCGATCCGACGGTCAGGCTCGGGGTCGACTGCTTCAGCGCGGCCAGCTGGGCCCGCACGCTCGCCGTCGTCGGCGCCGGGCCGTGCGAGAGGTTGATCCGAACGAGATTGTTCTTGTCCTGGATGGATACGCCGGAAGTGCCTTCCTGCACCGTCCATCCCTCGGGGTAGATCATCGAGATGCGCAGCTGCGCAGCGTTGAGCGTCAAGAAGTTCTGGCTGTCCGGGATGTCGCCGGTCGCTGCGGATTTGGCGTCTGCGGCCAGCGCGCCGGCACTGGTGGTTTGGGTAGGGGTTGCGGACGGCACCGCTGATGCTGATTTAGAGGCGCCGCTACCGCACGCGGCCAGCAAGCCGCTAGAAGCGACTGCACCTAGCCAACACCCGGCCTTTGAGATTTGCATTGGCTCATCTTGCTGGCGCAGAGATGAAAATCTCCTGAGCGCAAGACGAGCACCCCGCCTTTCCTGAAAGCCGAAGCTCTAGGCCACGACCTCCACGCCCACCAGGTCGGCGGCGTTTAGGCTGCCCGGGGTCTCGAGCGCCAGCACCGCGTCCAAAGCAGCGATCGCTACCGCAAGCTGGTCGAGATCGGGCTCGCGGGTGGTCAGCAGCTGCAGCTTCAGCCCCGGCCACATCACCGCCTGCACCCAGCGCCTGCGCCGGTTGCGACCGGCGAACTTGATCAGCTCGAAGGAGATCCCGGCGATCAGCGGCACACCGAGGATGCGTGTCGCCAGCAGCCAGTACCAGGCGGGCAGCCCGATCGGGGCAAACACGAAGATCGCGACGATCATCACCACCAGCAGGAAGCTGGTCCCACAGCGTGGGTGCAGGCGCGAGAAGCGCTGGGCGTTGGCCGGCGTCAGCGGCAGCCCAGCCTCGAAGCAGGAGATCGTCTTGTGCTCGGCCCCGTGATACTCAAACACCCGCCGCAGGTCACGCACTCGTGAGAGCAGCAGCATGTAGCCGAGGAAGATGGCAGTCCTGACGAGGCCCTCGACCACCCAGAACAGCACCGAGGAGTGCAGTTGGCCCTTGATCAGGCTCGTCAGGCCGACGGGGATGAGGAAGAACAGCCCAATCGCGAGCACAAGCGCGAGGACGATCGTCCCCGCCCACACACCGCGGGGAATCTCCTGGGACTCCTCCGTCTCATCCTCCTCCCCCTCCTCGGACGGGAGCTGCGCGTTCGCGGAGATCTCCAGCGCGCGGAACCCGATCGCCATCGAGCCGCCCAGCGCCACGACACCGCGGATGATCGGCAGGCGCAGCAGGCGATGGCGCTTCATCACCGAGTTCAGCCCAAACGTGCTCACCTCGATCTCCCCCAGGGCCGGCTCCTCCGGCGAGCGCTCGTGCTCTGAGAGCTGCTCGGCGGTTGGCTTGCGCACAGCCACTGCCCAGTTGGAGACGCCGCGCATCATCACGCCCTCGAGCACCGCCTGACCGCCGACCGGGGCGTCGCGCTGGGCGTTCAGCGTGCCGTTGGAGTCGGTTTCCAGCTCGACTGGTGTCATAGGCTGGCCGATCTTCGATCGGTCAGCGGCCAGTGAGGTTGACATCGGCCTACTGGGTTGACCGAGTCTGCGCTGACTGCCGACGGCCCTTGGCCATCCTGCGCTGGAAGCGCTCGACACGCCCACCGGTATCCATCAGCTTCTGTTTGCCCGTGTAAAACGGGTGGCAGTTGGAGCACACCTCGACGTGCAGCTCGTCGCGAGTCGCGCGCGTAGTGAACTCGTTGCCACACGTGCAGCGCACATGCGCTTGCACGTAGCTTGGATGGATCTTCGTCTTCATCGTCCGATCATTCTAGCGGGGGCGAAGGGATCGGCGGCGCCGGCTGCGCGCACTTGGGTGTGCGCCGTTCGGCGCGTCTGATCACATGACCGTTGTCGTTCAGCCAGTGGAAGCGCACAAGCGCGCGATAGACGGCGGGCGATGACAAGTTGGTGACCTGCTTGACGTACTTGTAGATCTTCACTCCCGACTCCGAGCCACGCCACACGCCGAGCCCAGGAGCACTGACGGCGTGGAAGAGTTCTTCGCCCGGCATCCGCTCCTGGACTTCGATCCGTATCGCCATCCGCGCGGTACCGGCGATCGCCGTCATTTCGCCGGAGAAGGTGGCCGAGCGATTGGCTTGTTCGCCGGTGCTGAGGCACTGTTCGAGCATCACAGAGACCGTCGGCGCGCTCCCTCCAGCGCCGGTCTGTCCGGTCTGCGAGGACCCGTTCGTCTGGCCGGTCGCTCCCATCGCCTGCGCTCCGCACGCCAGCATCAGGATGCACACGAGCACGGCAAGCAGCAAACGGGTGGCCTGCCCGCGAGCGGTGAGCAGGGTGGGGAGCATCTTCATAACATCCCTCTAACACAAACAACATGCGCATGTTTCGCATGCCGTACCCGATGTCTCGGATCTCGGGGGAGCCTTAGAGGATCTGGTAGAGCGGACCGTCGCCCCCCTCGGGCACCGTGAGGCGGCCGCCCTTGGCGGTGATCGCACCGCACTGCACGCAGTTCGTGTAGTTGACGATCACGTCCACCTCACCCTCTGCGGGCGCGTCCTCGGGGATCTCGTAGACACCGGCGGGGCACATCCAGCGCCACGTCTCGGCGATCTCGCGGGGAACGTGTTTCTGCACGCGGATGTGGTTCGGCGCGTCATCGCGGGTGGCGTTGCCGGTAATGAACACCGAAGAGAGCTTGTCGAACGTGTATTTCCCGTCGGGCTTGGGATAGTTGTCCTTGGTCTTGCCGATGAACATCGGTTGGGCGTCGTTGCGATGCCAAGCCCAGCGCCCGCCGGGAAAGCGTCCCTTGCTGACGATCATCATGCCCACCAGCGGGGCGCCCTTGATGAAGCCGTTCTGGAAGGGCTGGCGCGCGTTTCGCACCTGGTAGAGCTCCTTGCCCACCTGCGAGTCTTCGATCGCCTGCTCGTATGACTCGAAGCTCGACTCTCCTCGCTTCAGCGCCGCGTAGATCGACTCAGCCGCGAGCTTGCCGGACATCAGACAGTGGTGGATGCCCTTCAGCGCAGCCGTGTTGACCATCCCGCCGGAGTCCCCGACGAGCACCGCGCCCGGCATCGACAGCTTCGGCATGGACCAGTAGCCGCCACCCGGCAGCGCCTTGGCGCCCCATGCGATGCGCTCTCCGCCCTCGAGGATCCCCTTCACGAGCGGGTGCAGCTTGAACTGCTGGAGCAGGTCGTGGGCGGAGGTCGTGGCATCGGCGTACTCGAGATCGATGACGAGCCCGATGCTGACCAGGTCATCGCCGGTCTTCTCGTCCTTCATCGGATAGAGCCACGTGCCGCCCACGTGCCCGTACTTCGCGGAGATCTTGAACGGCCACGGACCGAGCGTGTGAATTAGGCGGTCGAGCGGCTTGGGGACCTTCCAGACCTCCTTCACTCCAAGCTCCCACACCTGCGGCTCGCGCCCATCCGCGAGATCGAACTCCTTGATGGCGGCGCCGGTCAGATGACCCCAGCAGCCCTCGGCGAGCACAGTGGCCTGCGCCTTGATGTCGGTGCCGGGCTCGAAGTTGCCCAGCGGCTCGCCGTCCTTGCCGCGACCCTTGTCGCCGGAGCGCACACCGACGACCCGTCCATCATCGACGATCAGTTGGGTGGCGGACGTCTCGGTCAGGATGTAGGCGCCGGCCTCCTCGGCCTGGCGCTGCTGGAAGCGCGCCATGGCGGAGACCGAGATGACCTCGTTGCCGTGGTTCTTGAAATTCGGCGGCGTCGGGACCCGCAGCTTCATCTTCGAGGTGGGCATCAGGTAGACCGCCTCCTTGCCCACTTCGCCGTAGGCAAAGCCCTCCTCCCGCCACTGCTCGCGGGTCATATCTCCGAACAGTTCCTGCAGCGGCCCGGGGCGCATCACCGCGCCGGACAGGTTGTGGCCGCCGCAGGTCTTGGCCTTCTCGATCACGGCCACCGGGACTTCGCCCAGGCGCTCCATTGTCTCGGGATCGTCGGCCAACAGCTGCAGCAGACGGTTGGCGCACGCGAGGCCCGCGGTGCCGCCGCCGACGATCGCAACGCCGACCTCGATCAGCTCATCCTCGGCGTCGAGGCCGCGCTTGACGAACTCCTTCTGTGAGTCCACCGGCGGCGGGAAGGCCGCGGGTACGACCTTCCCATTGTGGGCGCCGTTGTGACTCATCGGGCTAGCCTGCCTTCTTGGCCTTAACGGCCTCTGTGAGCTTGGGCAGGATCTTGTTCAGATCGCCCACGATCCCGAGGTCGGAGAATTCGAAGATCGGCGCGTTNNTGATCGCGACGATGTTCTCCGAGCCCTGCATCCCCACCTTGTGCTGGATCGCACCGGAGATGCCCGCCGCGAGATACAGCTTCGGCGCGACCGTCTTCCCCGTCTGGCCGATCTGCGCCGCGTAGGGGTACCAGCCGGCGTCGACGACCGCGCGGGTCGCCGCGACGGCTGAGTTGCCGCCGAACGCTTTCGCCAGGTCCTCGGCGAGCTGGAAGCCCTCGGCCTTGCCCAGACCGCGACCGCCGGCGACGAGGATGTCGGCGCCCTCGATATCCACGTCGGCGCCGCGCTGTTCGCCGCGCGTGAGCATCGTCGCCTGCTGTGCTTGCGGGCTCAGCTCGAAGCTCAGCTGCTCCACGGGAGCATCGCCCGCGCCGCTCTCCTTGATCTCGAACGCGTTCAACCGCCCGATGATGATGCCCACGTCCGAGCGGTATTTGATCTCGCTGATCGCCGAATCGCCCAGGATCGGGCGCTCCGCCACGAGCTCGCCGCCCTCGGCGCGCACGGCCGTGACCTCCATCGCCACGCCCGCCCCCAGTCGTGCGGCCAGACCGGCGCCGATCTCGAAGCCGAGCAATCCTCCGCCGAACAGCGCGTAGGAGTAGTCACCGCCTGAGATCGCCGCGGCCATCGCGTCGACCAGCGGCTGGGCCAGGCCCTCGGGACCCTCGGCGACGAGCACCTTCTTCGCGCCGTAGTTGCCCAGCGACGCGGCCAACTCCTGCGGGATGTTCTCCCCAAGCAGGATCGCGTGCGCCTCGCCGCCAAGCTCAGCCGCGAGCTTCGCGCCCTCGGAGACCGCCCCGAGCGAGTTCTTGTTGATCGCGCCGTCGTAATGCAGCGCGTAAACCAGGATGTTTGCCATCTAGATCAGCTTCCTCTCGTCGAGCCACGCGACGATCTGCTCGACCGTCTCGTTGGTGTCCTCGTCCTCGATGATCTGGCCGGCGGCCTTCGCCGGGGGCGCCTTGGCAGCTACCCACTGGGCAGCCGAATTATCGCCGCCGACCTTCGAGGCGTCGATCTCGACATCGCCCACCGTGACCGTGTCGAGCGGCTTCTTCTTGGCGCCCATGATCGCCTTCAGCGATGGGTAGCGGGGCTCGTTGATCGCATCGCCGACGGAGATCACTGCCGGCAGCTTGATCTGGACGGTGTCGTAGCCATACTCGGCTTGGCGCTCACAACGAAGGGCCTCAGAATCGATGTCCATCTTGATCACCTGGGTCAGTGACGGCATGCTCAGGTGCTCGGCCACGACCGCGCCGATCGTGTAGCACTCGCCGTCGTCGGACTGTTGACCCAGCAACACCAGATCGGGGCTCTCGCGCTCGAGTGTCTTTGCCAGCGCATACCCGGTGGCCGCCACATCAGAGCCGGCGACTGCTGGGTCGGAGAGGTGCACCGAGCGGTCGGCGCCGAGCGAGACGGCCTTGTGCAGGGCGCGCACGGCGCTGTCGGGGCCCATCGTCACGGCGACGATCTCCTCGACGGGGACGGCGCCGCCCTCTTTGATCTGCATCGCCGCCTCGATGGCGTGCGTGTCATACGGGTTGAGGTTCTTCTCTCCGCTGCGGTCCATACGCCCCGTCGAGGGATCGATCCGCTTCTCGACGGCGGCGTCCGGGACCTCCTTCACCAGGACGCATATCTTCATTCTTGGGCAACTCCTTTAGGGTCAGTTGGCACAATCCTACCCGTTTTGGCGGTTGACTGACGAGTCAATCAGTACTGTGAGCGGCGGTTGCGGCTCGGATGAAATCCACGATCGCCTGGGTCGGAGCGCCCGGCGTGAAGACCTCGGCCACGCCTAGTTGCTTGAGCTCGGGAATGTCCTCCGCGGGGATCGTCCCGCCGACGGTGACCAGCACATCGTCGATGCCCTGCTCGCGTAGCAGCTCCACCACGCGCGGCACCAGCGTCATGTGGGCACCCGAGAGGATCGAGAGCCCAACCGCGTCGGCGTCCTCCTGGATCACCGTCTCCACGATCTGCTCGGGCGTCTGGTGCAGGCCCGTGTAGATCACCTCCATCCCCGCGTCACGCAACGCCCGCGCGATGATCTTCGCGCCGCGGTCGTGTCCGTCCAGACCGGGCTTGGCCACGACGACGCGGATCTTGCTCTTGGGCTGGACGGTGGCGGAGGACATCGCAAGGCAGATTATGCCCGCGGCTGCATGCGCTCGCCGGCTCGCTCCCGCGCGACCCTCCCCAGACCGCCGAGCGCGGCGACGCCACCGAGCGCCGCAAGCACCTTCAGGCGCCGCCCCAGCCGATCCAGATGCAGCACCTCCCAGCCCTCCTGCGAGGCGATGCGATGCAGGTCCGGATCGGGGTTGACGACCACAGGGTGTCCCACGGCGCGTAGCATCGGCAGGTCGGACTCGGAGTCCGAGTAGGCGTAGGAGACGGCCAGGTCGATGCCCTCGCGCTCGGCCACCTCACGCATCGAGAGCACCTTACCCTCGCGGTAGTTGAAGGGCCCCATCGGCCTGCCCGTGTAGTGGCCGTCGACGATCTCTGAGCGCGAACCGAGGCCCCCGTCAAAGGCGAGCACGTGTGCGAGCAGGTCCGCCATCTCCTGGGAGGCGGCGGTCAGGATGTACACCGGCCGGCCGGCATCCTGGTGGGCGTAGGCGCGAGCGAGCATCTGTGGGTAGAGACGTGGGAGCACACCTGCGAGCACCCGCGGGGAGAGGCGCTGCAGATCGCGGACGCGGACGCCCGCGATCATCCTCCCCACCCGCTTGCGCACGTCGTCTGCGCGATCGTCGGTCGACCCGCGCAGGCGGAAGCGCAGGTTCTCATACGCGTCGCGCGCGAGACGACCGCGCGAGATCATCCCGGTCTCATAGGCGGCGCGGGCGAAGAAGATGCCCGAAGAGCCCGCCATCAGCGTCTTGTCGAGATCGAAGAACGCTGCGGCGCGTGGCGGACCCGTGCCGTTGCTGCCCTCAGCCACGTCTCAGACCTTGAGGATCACCGCGTCGCCCTGGCCCCCGCCGGAGCAGATCGCCGCGCAGCCGAGCCCGCCGCCGCGGCGGCGCAGCTCGAGCGCGAGGCTGCCCAGGATGCGCGCCCCGGAGGCCCCGATCGGGTGCCCGAGGGCGATGGCGCCACCGTTGACGTTGACCCGGTCCTCGTCGATCCCGAGCATCCGGATCGAGTTGAGAGTGACCGAGGCGAACGCCTCGTTGATCTCCCACACGTCGATGTCGCCGGGCTGCAAGCCCGCTTTCTCCAAAGCCCTCTTCGCGGCGCTCGCCGGCGTGGTCGCCAGGTAGGCGAAGTCGTTGGCGCTCTGGGCGTGGGTAACGATCTCCGCGAGCGCCTCGGAGCCGTTGGCGGCCGCCCACTCGTCCGAGGCCAGCACCAAGGCGCCAGCGGCGTCGTTGACGCCCGGGGAGTTGCCGGCGGTGTGCGAGCCCTCCTTACCCACGAGCCCGGGCAGGGCGGCGAGCTTCTCGAGCGTCGTGTCGCGGCGGGGAGCCTCGTCGACCTCTACCACCGTGTCCCCCTTGCGTCCCTTGACGGTGACCGGCACGATCTCTTCGGGAAGCCGTCCCTCGTCCGTGGCCTTCAAGGCCAGCTCGTGTGAGCGTAGCGCCCAGCGATCGAGATCCGCGCGCGTCATCTCCAGCTCATCGCCGATCTCGGTGGCCTCGACGAACATCTGTAGCCCTGAGAACGGGTTGGTCAGACCGTCGTGGACCATCGCGTCGAGGGCCTTCACGTCGCCCATGCGAAAGCCGAAGCGCGCGCCCGGCAGCAGGTAGGGGGCGCTCGACATCGACTCCATCCCGCCTCCCACGCCCACCTGCACGTCGCCGGCGCGGATCGCCTGGTCGAGGATCACCGAGGCCCGCAGCCCGGAGGCGCACACCTTGTTGACCGTCTCAGAAGAGACCTCCTTGGGAATGCCCGCCTTGATCTGGGCCTGGCGCGAAGGGATCTGGCCCTGACCGGCCTGCAGCACCTGGCCCATGACGACGTGATCGACCTGCTCGGGCTCAACTCCGGCGCGCTGCAGCGCGGCCTCGATCGCCACGCCACCGAGTGCGGTGGCGTCGAGTGAGGACAGACCGCCGCCCATCTTGCCGATGGGGGTGCGGGCGGCGCCGAGGATCACGGTCTTGGGCATGGGGTGGAGACGCTCCTGGGGTCGGGAAAAAAGGGCGAGAGACCGGCAATGCTAGCGATGCAGGTATCTTGCGCGGACGAATGCAGGTATCCGCCACCACCCCAACCGCAGGCGATACGGATGCCGACACCATCGTGTTTGGGTTGTTCGACGGCGAGCAGGCACCGACCCACGCACCGGCGGAACTGGGCAAGCTACTCGAGTCCGGCGAGGCCCGCAGCTCACTGAAGGCGCTCGCGCTGACTCACGCCGAGGGCAAGCGCTGCCTGGCGGTGGGACTCGGCCCGCGTAAGGACTTCACTCCAGAGCGCGCCCGGGTCGTTGCAGCGGTGGCACGCGAGCGTGCCCGTGAGCTCGCGACCCGTCGGCTGTGCTGGCATGCGCCGATCAAGCCCGACGATGACCAGCGGCGAGCCGCGGAGATTATGGAGGCGCTCGTGGAGGGAACGATCCTGGCCGACTATCGCTTCGAGAAGCACAAGTCAAAGCCGACCGGTGGAGACGACGGGCCGATGCATCTGGAGCAGCTGCTCATCGCAGTCCCGGCCGAGGGGCCGGTGAGTGGCGAGGCGGAGGCGACCGTGGCACGCGCCAGGACCGTCGCGGAGGCGGTCAACCGAGCGCGTGACCTGCAGAACCGGCCCGGTAACGACCTAACCCCGACGGCGCTCGCCGAGTACGCGCTAGCGCTCGGTGAGGAGATCGAGGCATTGCAGGTGGAGGTGGAGGGACGCACCGGCATCGAGGGGCTCGACATGGGCGCGTTCGCCGCCGTGGCTCAGGGATCCGAGCAAGAGCCTGCGCTGATCGTCCTGAAATATGAAGGACCGGATGCGAAAGGTCCATTGCTGGGCTTCGTCGGCAAGGCCGTGACGTTCGACAGCGGCGGTATCTCGCTGAAGCCCGGGGCGAAGATGGCCGAGATGAAGTTCGACATGTCAGGTGGCGCCGCCGTGATCGAGGCGGTTGCGGCGATCGCGCGCCTACAGCTGCCGGTAAAGCTACTCGCGGTCGTGGGGGCCACCGAGAACCTGCCCAGTGGACGGTCGGTCAAGCCCGGAGACATCGTCAAGGCGGCGAACGGCAAGACGATCGAGGTCAACAACACAGACGCCGAGGGCCGGCTTGTGCTGGCCGACTGCCTCTGCCACGCCGTCTCGCTCGGGGCAGAGCGGATCGTCGACCTGGCCACGCTCACGGGCGCGGTGATCGTCGCGCTCGGCTCGACGTATGCGGGGCTGATGAGCAACAACGAGGAACTCAGCGAGCACATAACCGAGGCTGGCGCACGCACGGGCGAGATCGTGTGGCGGCTGCCGCTGCACGAGGAGTACGACGAGTTGGTCGCGGGCAAATACGGTGATTTGGACAACGCGCCGGAAGCGCGCAAGGCGGGCACGATCGTGGGCGCATCGTTCCTTGCGAACTTCGTCGGCAAGGTGCCGTGGGCGCACCTCGACATCGCTGGCTCCGCCTGGGATCTCGACCGGGCCTACGTCGGCAAGGGCGCCTCCGGCTACGGTGTGCGCCTGCTGGTGGAGCTGGCGCGCTCTTACAGCGCGTAGGGCCGCTCCAGCCGCTGCACCACAGCCGACCAGGCTTCGCTGCGTGGATCGATGTGTGCGCGGTGACCTGCCTCTCCTTGGATTTCCACGAGCTCGACCTCACCCCCGGCCGCGCGCGCGGCGTCGGCATAGCCGCGGCTGAGCTCTACCGAGACGGTTTCGTCACGGACGCCATGGACGATCAGCACCGGCATCGCCAACGGCACCTGACTCATCGGGTCGCCGATCGCATAGCGCTCGGGCACCTCCTCCGGAGAGCCGCCCATCAGCCTTCGCGCCGCACCTCCGTGCCAGCGGCGGTGGGCGCCCGCGAGATCCGCCACGCCGGCCTGGGAGATCACGCGCTTGAAGCTCACGCGCGGATCGGCGCCGGGGTCGCCGTGGGCCAGCTTCTGCCGAGCAGCCGCCCACAGCGCCAGGTGGCCACCGGCGGAATGTCCAAGGATGCTCACATGATCCAGATCCAGCGGAGCGTCGAGCTCGGGCAGATAGTCGATCGCGAAGGCCACGTCCTCGAATGTCGAAGGCCAGCCACCGCCGCCATCGAGGCGTCGGTACTCGATGTTCCACACAGCCCAGCCGCGCCTTACGAGATCCCCGGCCAGGCCGCGCATGAAGAACTTGCCGTAGTGCACCTGCCAGGAGCCGCCGTGGATGACGACCATCACGGGGTGAGGTCCAGGGCCGGTCGGCAGGTGTAGATCCGCGCGCTGAGAGGCGTGGGAACCATAGCGATGGGATTGCCCGCGCCTAAGAAAATCGAGGATCAAACGCCGGCGACTCACTCGCGGCAATCCTAGAAGACGGGACCTGGGAGAATGGCCGCCGTGGACTTCGACCTCTCCCCCGACCACGAGTTGATCCGCCGCACCGTCCGCGAGTTCGCCGAAGGCGAGGTGGCACCGGTCGCCGAGGAGCTGGATCGCACGAAGTCCTTTCCCTATGAGATCGTGGAGAAGCTGGGAAAGCTGAACCTGATGGGCATTCCCTTTCCGGAGGAGTACGGCGGCGGGGGTGGGGACACCCTCGCATACGCGCTTGCCGTGGAGGAGCTCACGCGTGTTGACTCTTCCGTCGCGATCACGCTGTGTGCCCATACCTCGCTGGGTACCCAGCCCGTATACCTGTTCGGGTCAGAGGAGCAGAAGCATGAATGGCTTCCCCGTCTGTGCTCCGGTGAGCGACTCGGCGCGTTCGGGCTGACCGAGCCCGAGGCCGGCTCGGACGCGGGCAACGTGAGGACGCGCGCGAATCTGGCGGACGGCGAGTGGACGATAAACGGCTCCAAGCAGTTCATCACCAACGCCGGCACGGACATCTCAGGGATCGTCTGCATCACCGCAGTCACCGGCGGGGAGGGAAACGGAATCGACCCCACCCACCCCAAGGAGATCTCAAACATCATCGTTCCCAATGGCGCCCCGGGATATGAGCAGGGCGAGCCCTACCGCAAGATGGGCTGGAACGCCTCGGATACGCGCCCGCTGACGTTCACCGACTGCCGCGTGCACGAGGAGAACCTGCTTGGCCCGCGTGGCCAGGGATTCAAGCAGTTCCTGCACATCCTCGACATCGGCCGTATCGGCGTCGCGGCGATGGGCGTCGGGCTCGCTCAGGGAGCGCTCGACGAGGCGCTCTCCTACGCCAAGCAGCGCAAGGCGTTCGGCAAGTCGATCTCCAAGTTCCAGGCGATCCAATCCAAGCTCGCCGACATGTCCACCGAGATCGAGGCCGGCAGGCTGCTCGTCTACAAGGCCGCGCGCGAGAAGGACTCCGGGCGCAACTTCACGCTCACCGCCGCCCAGGCCAAGCTCAAGACCGGCCGCCTGGCCGTCCGCTGCGCCGAGGAGGCCGTCCAGATCCACGGCGGCTACGGCTTTATCGAGGAGTACCCCGTCTGCCGCTTCTACCGCGACGCCAAGATCCTCACGATCGGCGAGGGCACCGACGAGGTCCAGCAGATGGTGATAGCCCGAGCGCTCGGGGCCTAGCGCCGAGCGCCAGGCCTGACGAGCCTCAGCGAGGCTCGAGAATCACGAGCGGGATCTCCCGCTCGGTGCGCTTCTGGTAGTCGGCGTAGCCGCCGTAAGTCTTCAGCGCCATCGGCCACAACCGCTTGCGCTCCTCAGGGTTGGCGATCCGCGCATGCACCAGCCGGTGCTGCGAGCCGACCTGCACCTCGGTGTCGGGGTTGGCTTCCAGGTTGTAGAACCAGCCTGGGTTCTTCGGATAGCCGCCCTTCGAGGCGACCAAGACCACGTTCTCGCCGTCGCGCACGTACACGAGCGGGCTGGTGCGCTTCGCGCCACTCTTGGCCCCCACATGATCAAGCAGCAGCATCGGCGGCGCGCCGGGGACGCGATGACCGATCCGTCCGCCGGTGGCGCGGTAGACCGCCGTGTGACCCTTCATCGCCCGGCCCAGCAACCCCCAGTTGTTCTCCACCCAGTTCAGATAGTCCATCGCCCTACCGACCCTACACGCCGCGCTCCAGCAGCATGGTCGCAGCGCTCGCCGGGTCCAGCCGGCGCTTGACGACCTCCTCGAGCAATCGCTTGAACTCAGCGTCCTCGCTCAACTCCTCCTCCAAGCGCCTGCGCATGCGGGCGGTGGCAATCGCGAGCACCTCGTTGTGCAGATTGCGCCTGCGACGCTCCTCCAGCTGGCCCGCGGCAAGGATGTGCTCGCGGTGCTCATCCAGACGCTCCACCAGCTCCTCGATGCCCGTGCCCTGAGTCGCCTCGGTCTTTAGGATCGGCACCCGCCAGCGCTTCGCGGCCTCCTCCGGCGAGCGATCGAGATTGGCCAGCGACAGCACGCTCCTGATCTCGCGCACCATCGTGTCCGTCAAGGGATGGTCGGCCTTGTTGATCACGATCACGTCCGGGATCTCCATCACTCCTGCCTTCAGCGCTTGGATCGAGTCGCCCGAGCCGGGCATCAGCACCAGCACGATCGTGTCGGCGTGATCGATGATGTCGATCTCCGCCTGACCCACGCCCACAGTCTCCACGAACACGTCCTCGCGTCCGGCCGCATCCAGCAGCAGCGCGGCCTGTAACGCTGCCTCCGAGAGCCCGCCCAACGCGCCGCGGTTGGCCATCGAGCGGATGAACACCCCCTGATCGAGAAAGTGCTCGCTCAACCTGATCCTGTCCCCCAGCAGCGCCCCCTGGGTGAACGGCGAGGATGGGTCAATCGAGAGCACCCCCACCGTTCTTCCCGCCTCGCGCCTGGCCTTCGTCAGCGCGCCGATCAACGTCGACTTGCCCACTCCTGGCGGCCCGGTGAAGCCGATCACTGCCGCTTTGCCGGTGTGCGGATAGACCTCTTTCACCAACTCCCAACCCTCCGGGCGGTCGTCCTCGACGAGCGAGATCGCGCGCGCCAACGCACGACGGTCGCCGTCCAGCAGTCGCTGAGCCAGTGTCGAGTCGGTCATCGCGAGCGCAATCATCGCAGGGCAAATACGATTCGACAGCGATGGAGCCCATGCTCGCCAACCACCCGGTACAGACGGGCGCCGAGGAGATCGTGCAGGCACTGAGAAAGGCCCCCGATCCGTTGCATGGCGGTCCGCTCACGCTGCTGCGATTCATGCGCGCCAACCACATGCTTAGCCGCGCCTACCTGCACCTGCTCGCGCGCTACGTCCTCTTGAAGCTGCGTCATGGCAAGCGGCTGCAGACCGATGGCATCTGCTTCATCTGTCCCGGTGTGCAGCTCGAGATCGGCCGCGGCGCGACCCTGCACGTCGGCCGCTGGGCGTGGCTGGGCCACGGCACCAAGATCCGTGTCCATGAGGGCGAAGTGAGCATCGGCGCGAGGACCGTGATGGGTCAGGAGTGCACGATCTCCGCCTTCCAGCACGTCTCGATCGGACGGGAGTGCATAGTCGCCGACCGCGTGATGCTGATCGACTTCGACCACGGCGTCGTCGAGGTCGAGCGCCCGATCCGCCTCCAGGGCATCTACAAGCGCGACGTCCGCGTCGGTCACAACGTCTGGATCGGCTATGGCGCCTGCATCCTGCGCGGCGTCACGATCGGCGACAACGCGATCGTCGGCACCTCCTCGGTGCTCACCCGTCCCGTGTCCGCCAACGCCGTGGTCGCCGGCGCGCCCGCGCGGATAATCCGGATGCGCGACACCCCCCGCTCGATGCGCTGGGAGTGAGACTCAGGGAACCAGCAGCGCGGCAGGATTGGCGTAGGCCGCCAGATTGCGCAGCCCCCCTTCGTTAGCCTCCGGTCCTTCAGCGAGTGCGCGCTCAAGCGCCTGGCGATGTCCCTCGAAGCGCTCTCGCGCATACGGCACAGCCAACCCGCGAGACAGCATGAAGGCCCAGTCACTCGCCTGCAGGGCCAGCAGCTCGCGTACCGCCGCCGGCCCTGCCTCCGAGCCCGCGGCCACCACCTGAAGCTCGGCCACACGCGTCGCGAACGCCAGCTCGGCGACCTTTGGTCCCGACCATGTCGACAGGTCGCCGTCCTGCCCCCAGCTGCTCGCCTCCCACTCCTCGCCGTTCCCCAGCGGAGCCGGCTCCAGCCGGGTCAAAGCGTCGTCCAAACGCACCAGCTCGAGTCCCTGCCGGGAGCACTCCTCCACCACCGCCTCCAACCAAATGATCCCCTCATACCACCAGTGACCGAGCAGCTCGGTATCCAGCGCGCACACCGCCAGCCCGCCCCCGGGTAAACCATCGCCAGCGCGGCGCAAACGCTCGCGGGTGCGTGCGACGAAGTCTGCGGCCTGCGCCTTCGCGAGCGCAGCCGCCCGCTCGTGGTCATACGCCTCGCCGTCGTTCCCCCAAGGGTTGTGGTGGTGGACGGTGTGCTTGTGGTAGTCGCGGTAGGACCCGCCGGCCGGATAGCCCTCGTCGCTCCACACGAGCTCCATCGTGGCGCGGTCGATCGGAACGAGTGTCACCCCCGACTCGCTCGCCAGCGGGCGCAAGTGCTCGCGTGCGCCCAGCCCAAAGCGGCCGGTCAGCTCGACGCAAGTGGCATGCACCCCCGCCTCAGCCAGCGCTGGCGCCAGCCACGGCGCATACGCGCACTCCGGCAGCCAGAAGCCCCCCAGCCAGCTCGCCGCCCCGAAGCGGGCGCGATGGGCTTCGACTCCTCCCTGCAATTGCGCCCCCACACCGGCGTCGGTGGCGAGCAGCGGCAGCACAGCGTGAGTCGCCGACGAGGTCCACTGGGCGTGGCGCGCCAACGACCGCACCAGGTCCACGCCGCGCTCGGTCAAGCGCGCTAGTGCCCGCTCGTAGTCACCCCACGAGCGTTCGACCTCGCGCGCGAGCGTCTCATGCCCGGAGGCGCGCAGTCCTTTCGCATCCTCATCGTGGGTGTAACGGCGAACCTCTCCCACGAAGCTCCCAAAACGCTCCGCCACCCCCGGGGCTTGCAGCTGGTCGCACAGGACCGGCGTCAGCGACAGCGTCAGCGGCGCACCGGCGTCGAGCAGGTCCAGCAGCGGCAAGTAGCAGCCGGCCATCGCCTCCCACAGCCACTCCTCACCAAACGGCCACGTCCCGAAGCCCTCCACGTAGGGCATGTGCGTATGCAGCACGACCGCCAGTGCGCCGCCGTCGCGGGGCGGGCGGGCTTCCAATCTCACGGTCGGCACACCACGACGAAGTCCAGCGCCCTATCAAGATCGGCCTCGCCGGAGGCCCGCAACGCAAAGTCCGCTGCGGCGATCGCGGGCGTGAACCACCCGTAGAAGCGGCCTGTCAGGCCCAACCGCGGATGCACTGCATCCCAGCCCAGCGTTAATGCCAGTTCATGCAGACGCAGCTTGCGTGCGTGGAACAAGCCGTAAAGCGCCACTGAGCCAAAGTGTCGACGGCACAGCTCCTCGAACTCTTGGGTGCGGTACTCGTGCACGTGCCATGGATTATCTGAGCGCTCAGCACCCTTGGGGGCCAGGGTGAGCACGTTGGGGGTCGATAGGTAGACCGCGCCCCGCTCACCAACGAGAGAGCGAAAATGTTCCAGCACCGCGCCAGGATCCTGGAGATGCTCGATCGTCTGCAGGAATACGACCGCGTCGGCCTGCTCAGCGAAGCGCTCCACCAAGTCGCGCTCGAAGCGCAGGTTCCCCCGCAGGTAGCGCAGCCGCGCGTGCTCGTGCGCCTCGGGGTTCGCGTCCACCCCGACCACGCTCGCGGCGCTCGCGGCAAGCATGTTCGAGCCATATCCCTCGCCGCAGGCCATGTCGATCACCCGCTCACCGGCCACGCGCGCCGCGATCCATTCATACACCGCGAGATGCCGCTGAAACCAGTAGTTCTCCTCGGGCACGTCCGGCAGCGTGCGCTCCCCTGTCAGCGCCAGCGGTGGGACGCCCTCCGGCTGGTCGCGCTGCTGGTAGGAAGACGCGGACACGGCGCGCGAGTATATGGTGCCGCCCCGTGCCGCCCGTACAGCTGACTGAAAAAGAGGGGCCCGGCTCGCCGGCCTCCGGCCGACTGCGCCACCCTCTCAGCGCCGAGGAGATCCGTGATGTGAACACGCGCTACCACGATGTGGCGGCAGGTCACTACGACTCCAAGTGGGGCATTGACTTCGGCGGCCTCGGCCTCGACCAGGTGAGCGCAAAGGTGCACAAGGCACTCGGCCGACCACCGCTCCACTACCACCGCTCGCTCGAGATCGGCGCCGGGACGGGCTACTTCACGCTGAACATGCTCCGCGCCGGCCTGATCGGAGAAGCCACCTGCAGCGACATCTCACCGGGCATGCTCGCCACGCTCCAGAACAACGCACACGGTCTCGGGCTGGAGGTGCACACCCGAGCCGCCGACGCCGAGCGCCTGCCCTTTGCCGATGAGAGCTTTGACCTCGTGCTCGGCCACGCGGTGCTTCACCACATCCCCGACCTGCCGCGCGCGTTTGCCGAGTTCGAGCGCGTGCTCGCTCCTGGGGGCACGCTGCTGTTTGCCGGCGAGCCCTCTCGCTACGGCGACCGTCTGGCGGAAGTCCCAAAGCGCGCCGCCAGCAGGCTCGCGCCGCTGTGGCGCCGAGCGATCGGCGCGCGGCCCGCAGCGCCCGCCGAGGGCGGTGCACCCGACGCGGCCCTGGAGGGCGTCGTCGACGTCCACGCCTTCGCTCCCACCGAACTCTCCCGCCTGGCGCGTGAGGCGGGCTTCTCCGAAGTGCGCGTCACCGGGGAGGAGCTGCTGGCCAACTGGTTCGGCTGGACTAACCGCACGCTGGAGGCCACCGCCGAGCCCAACGACATTCCTTGGGCCTGGCGCCAGTATGCCTATCGCGGCTACCTGCTGCTGCAGGAGCTTGATCGCCGGCTACTCGAGTCGCGGCTGCCGGCGGCGATCTTTTACAACCTGATGATCGCCGCCCAAAAGTCCGCGAGATAACCCTCCCCACGCCTCTCCGAGTCAGGCCACGGATTCGAACCTTGGAAACCCAAGCCATAGACTGAGCGCATGCCTGACCGGCTCCTGCGGGGCTTTCCGCTGTTCCCCCTCGGCATCGTCGCCCTGCCCACCGAGAGCGTGCCACTGCACATCTTCGAGGATTGCTACCTCCGCATGATCGAGGAGTGTCTGTTGGCCGATCCCGGAACGGTCGGGCGGGAGTTCGGGATCGTATGGCGTTCCGAGGAAGAGCTCAAGCAGGTGGGGTGTGCCTGCGAGATCGACAAAGTGCTAGAGCGTATGCACGACGGTCGCCTGAACATTCTCGCGCGCGGCACTCGCCCCTTCCGCCTGATCGAACGCCAGGACGACCTCCAATACCCGGCCGGGGTGGTCGAGTTCCTCGCCAATGATGAGGAGGAGATCGACGCAGAAGCGGGCCAGAGAACGCGTGAGTTGTACGCGGAGCTGGTCGAGCAGGCCACCGACCAGCTGCTCAAGGATGAGGAGCTCCAGGCGATGGACGCCTACCGGATGGCGGCCACCGTGGAGTTCGGTCCCGACGCCAAGCAGGAGCTGATCGAGCTGCGCTCCGAGAACGCTCGTCTGCGTCTGCTCGAGCTCCTGTTCCGCGCCGCGATCAAGCGCCTAGAGCTTGTCGAGCGCGCCCAAGCCCGCGCCCGCTCCAACGGCAAGGTGCGCTTCGGCTAACTAAGGATCTATCCGAAAACTCCTCAGATCGGGTCCGACGCCCCGCTGAGAAGGAAGCTCGGAGTTTCGGATGGTTTTTAAGCGCCTTGCTGGGGCAGATGGCAGACCTGCCGCGCGGTCTGCAGCACGAACAGCGCCAGCTGCCGCAACACCGCAGGCTGCCCGGGGGAGTTGTCGCTGAAGCGGACCGTCCCGTTTTCGTCGCGCAAGTAGTAGCCGAGGACAGACCCGGCACCGGCCGCTAGCGATAGGTGCTTGGCTGCCGAGTCATGCAGACCTTCCTGGATCGCCCGCGCCTGAACCAGTTGCGGATCGCTCAGCTTCAGTGTCGGCCCGGGGTGGGTGGGATCCTGAAAACACTGCACGCCCCCTTCTTCGTTCACCAGCAGCGTCAACCGCGCCCCCGGCCCGCTGCCGGTGCGCTGGACGACGAACAGGTCCGGGGCCTGTATGCCGCCACCGCAGCCCGTCGCCAGCGTCACAGCCCCGAGCACACCGAGCACAGCGGCGCCTTGCCTGAAGCTCATGCCTTCACCGCCACGCCGCCGCGCCGGGGGTCGCCCGCACCGTCGATCCCATTTCCCCTGCGCAGCACAGCCTGGACGCCCCCGAAAAAAAGGTTTAGCGCGTGGAAGCGCACCATCTCCTCGTCCTGCTCCAGCAGCTCGCGCACGTCGATCCCGGGCTCGTGGTAGACGACGCCGTCCTCAAAGTGCACGCGCGGGGCCTCGACCGCCTTGCGCACCTCCAAGCCGTGGTCGACGACGCCCACGATCGTCTGCAGCAAAGCCGAGCGGATGCGGTTGGAGCCGGCGCTCCCCAGCACCAGCTCCACTCTCCCCTCGCGCATCACGATCGACGGGGCCATCATGCTGGGCATCCGCCGACCGGCCTGATGGCGATGGAAGCCGAGCGGACTGAGATCCTCCTCGCCCATCACGTTGTTGATGTGCATCCCCGTACCCGGTACGACCACACCCGAGCCCTCGCCATTCGTGCACGTCACGCTACACGCCTGCCCGCCTGAGTCGAGCACCGAAATGTGTGTCGTCGCACCCAGCTTTGTGGAGAGGAAGCGCTCCAGGAAGCCTTCCTCCGCGAGCCCGTCCATGAACTCGGGAGTGCGCTCGGCCTGTGCGGCTTCCATCGCCCCCACGACTGCCCGCAGCAGTGGCGGCGATGGCTCGCGATTGAGCAATGCCAGTGAGTAGGCCAACAGCGTGCCGCCCGCCGAAGGTGGAGGATTGGTCAACACCTCGCGGTCGCGATAGCGCATCCGCAGCGGCGCGCGCTCGATCGCCCCGTAGCTGGCGAGAGCCTCGCGCGTGAGCGACCCCCCACGCGCCCTGAGCCAATCGCACACCGCACCTGCGACGTCGCCCCGGTAGAAGGGCTCCGCGCCCTCCTTTCCGAGGCGCTCTAGAGCATCGCCCAGCTCGGGGTTGCGCAACAGCTCGCCCTCACGCAACACGCTGCCCTGGGGCGCCCACAACGCCGCGCACTCGGGCGTCGAGCGCAGTAGATCGGCGAGGATCTCTGCCACATACGCCTGCCCCGCGTTGAGCAAGACACCCTCCCTGGCGAGCCGCGCGGCGGGTGCCGCCAGCTCTGCCAGCGACACCGTTCCCCAACGCGCGACCGCCTCGCACACGCCGGCCGGCGTGCCATACACCCCGCATGAGGCCGGGCCGATGTAGAAGACCTGCACGGCATCGCCGAAGGAGACGTCGACCGCTTCGAGCTCCGCCGCGGTGCCATCCTGAGCACGCGCGGGCGCCTCCACGAAGAAGTCCAGCAGCACCGGCTCCCTGCCGCCTCCCGCGACCATCATGTAGCCCCCGGCGCCCAGCCCGGTGAGCAGCGGCTCGGCCACGAACGACGTCAGCATCGCCCCGACGGCCGCATCGACGGCGTTTCCGCCTTCCCGTAACACCCTCGCCCCAGCCTCCGCCGTAAGCGGATGCCCAGCGGCCACCACTCCCTTGTCAGCTTCGCTCATTCAAGCGAAGCCTAGAGGGCCAGCGCTCAGAGATTCGGGATGAACTCGGGTACTTCTAGTTCGTCAACCGCGAGACCGGCGCGGCGCGGCGCGGCAGGACGGGACGCACTGCCGGCGCGTCGCACGCGCGGCTCGCCAGCGGGCTCGTTCAAACGGCTGACGCTCTTGCGCCTGCCCTCCTCGCCATAGCCCGTCGCCACTACCGTCACCCACACCTGGTCGTCGAGCTTCTCGTCGACCATCGCCCCGAAGATGATGTTTGCGTCGGGGTGGGCGGCCTCTGAGACGGCCTTCGCGGCCTCATTGACCTCCCACAGCGACAAGTCACGTCCGCCCGTGATCGACAACAGGATCGAGCGCGCGCCCTCCATCGAGGTTTCCAAAAGCGGCGAAGACACCGCCTGCATCGCCGCCTCGATTGCGCGGTGCTCGCCGCCGGCGCCCATGCCGATGCCGAGCAACGCGTTGCCCGCAGAGGACATGATCGTGCGCACGTCGGCGAAGTCGAGGTTGATCAGGCCCGGCAGCGTCACCAGGTCGGAGATACCCTGCACGCCCTGACGCAGCACGTCGTCGGCCACGCGGAACGCCTCGACCATCGCGGTCTGCTTGTCGAGCACCGTCAGTAGCCGGTTGTTCGGCACCACGATCAGCGTGTCGACCTCCTCGGCCAGCGCGCTCACGCCGCGCTCGGCCTGCTCGCCGCGGCGCGAGCCCTCAAACCCGAACGGCTTGGTCACGATCGCGACCGTCAGTGCTCCGATTTCGCGTGAAATACGGGCCACGACCGGCGCGGCGCCGGTCCCCGTGCCACCGCCGGCTCCAGCGGTGATGAAGATCATGTCCGACCCCTTCAACAGAGCCTTCACGCGATCGTAGTCCTCCATCGCCGCCTGACGTCCGATCTCGGCGTCCGAGCCCGATCCCAAGCCCCGAGTCAGCTCCGCGCCGATGTGCAAAGTGACGTCCGCGGTCGACTGCTGCAGCGACTGCAAGTCGGTGTTCACGGCGAGGAACTCGACGCCCTCGACCTCCGCCTCGACCATGCGGTTGACTGCGTTCACGCCAGCACCGCCAACGCCCACGACGCGGATCACCGGTTGCCCCACGGGTCCGGCGGAGCCCGCGCTCCTCGCCGCTGGGTGCTCGCGAGAGTAATCGTCCATCACCGGACGCGTCGCACGCTCCATCACGTTCTCGGGGATCTCCGAGGAGAAAGCGTGGCGCAAGCGCTCGCGCGGCGTGGCCACGTGCGCCTGCGGCTCAGGGTCCTCGGCGGATGCGCGCAGAGCCGGGTGGGGCAGACCGCTCTCTCGCGGGTGAGCCGGCGGGGAGTCCTTGCGTGACGCAGGCGCCCGCTTGCCCTTGGCCTCGGCGGTCGGCTCGACTGCCTCGCCACCGTCTTCGGTCTTGCGAAACAAGGCCGCGAGCGGGCCTTCGCGCATGCTT
This sequence comes from Solirubrobacterales bacterium, assembly GCA_003134675.1. Lineage (GTDB taxonomy): Bacteria > Actinomycetota > Thermoleophilia > Solirubrobacterales > Solirubrobacteraceae > Palsa-744. Next base: position 23,137 of record PLBZ01000097.1, on the reverse strand, counting down.
GCGCGTTTAGGGTTTGCCATGAGTCAAAACCTCCTGCGCCAGCTGGCGGTAGGACTGAGCAGCCACCCCGTCCGGCTCGTACTTCAGCACCGACATGCCCTTCACCGGCGCCTCGGCGAAGCGCACCGTCTTGCGAATGCGTGAGGCGAACACGCGGTCACCGAAGTTCTCCTCCAGAATCTCGATCGCCTCCTTGGCGTGAATCGTGCGAGAGTCGACCAACGTCGGCAGGATACCCTCGATGTCGACGCCGGGGTTGAGATTCTCGCGGATCATCGCGAGGGTGTTCTGCAGCTGGATGAGCCCACGCATCGACAGATACTCGCACTGCACGGGGACGATCACCTTGTCGGCGGCCGTCAGCGCGTTGATCGTCAGCAGCCCGAGGCTCGGCGGCGTGTCGATGCAGATGAAGTCGTAGTCCTCCAGGATCGGTTCAAACGCCTTCTGCAGCGAGCGCTCGCGGCCGATCATCGTCGACATCGCGATCTCCGCGCCGGCCAGGTCGATCGAGGCACACGCGATGTCGATCTCGCGCTTACGGATCACCTCGCGGATCGAGACTTTGTGAACCAGCACGTCGTACATCGATTTGTCGAGCGTGTCCGGATCGATGCCCTGCGACATCGTCAGGTTGCCCTGCGGGTCCATGTCGACGCACAGCACCCGATGCCCCTCCTCCGCAAACGCAGCGGCGAGGTTGAGCGTGGTAGTCGTCTTAGCCACCCCGCCCTTCTGATTGGCGAACGCGATGACCCTAGCCTTACCGTCCACAGCGGGCTCCTACTCGATTGGGAAAGCCGATCGGGGGGTTATTCGCATAGCGAGTGGGGATTCCTGCACGGCAACTACGATCCCGAGATGACCCGCGGCAAAGAGAGTGGCCTGGAAGCGCGTCTGCGGGGGAAGCGGGTGCTCGTCTGCGTTGGCGCTGGAGGGGTCGGCAAGACCACCACCTCAGCTGCGATCGCGCTCGGGCTGGCCGCCCGGGGAGAAAAGATCGCCGTGGTGACGATCGATCCGGCGCGACGCCTAGCCGCCGCGCTTGGGCTCGGCGAGCTCTCGGGCGAGCCCCGTCAGATCGACCCCGCATTGCTGGCCGCGCAGGGCGTCACCCCACCGGGAGAGCTCTGGGCGATGGCGCTCGATGTCAAGCGCACATTCGATGAGATCGTCACACGCCTCGCCCCCGACGCGCGTTCGCGTGAGGAGATCCTCGCCAACCCCATCTACCGCGAGCTGTCCTCCGCCGTGGCCGGCGTGCAGGAGCTCGGCGCCGTCACGAAGCTCTACGAGCTCTACCGCGAGCACAACTTCGATGTGATCGTGCTCGACACGCCGCCCTCGCGCAATGCGCTGGACTTCCTCGAGACTCCCGGCCGGCTGCTGGGTTTCCTGGAAGGAAGAGCGTTGAAAGTGTTCCTCAGCCCCGGTGGCCTCGCCGCACGTGTCTTCGGCCGCTCCACCGGCCTGGTCTTCGCGATCTTTTCGCGCGTCACCGGTGTCGACATGCTCGGCGAGCTATCGAGCTTCTTCCGATCGCTCTCCGGCATCATCGACGGCTTCGGCGAGCGCACCCGCGGCGTCGCCGAACTCCTACGCGAGGAATCGACGAGCTTCCTGATCGTCACCTCGCCTGAGCCAGAGCCTGCGCGCGAGGCGGTATTTCTCGCAAGCAAGCTCACAGCGGCGGGGATGGCTCGTGACGGTGTGATCGTCAACCGCGTCCATCTCCACGGGCTCGACGGGCACTCGACGGAGGAGCTCAGCGGGCTGCTTGCCAGCGACCTAGGCGACTCCCTAGCGAGACGAGTGGCTCACAATCTGGCGGACTTCGATGTGCTCGTCCGCCGCGACCGCGACACGATCGCCCTTTTGAGTCGAGAGGTTGACGAGCCCGCTCCGGTGATCGTGCCGCACCTAGACCAGGACATCCAGGACCTCGCTGGCCTCTCCAGAATCGCCGAGCACCTCTTCGCCTGATTGCTCCTCCACTGTCAGCAGCTCGTCCGCCAGCAGCGCAAGATTCGGATCGAGATGGTCGCAGATCACGTCTCGCAGCAGCGCTCTCAAATGGTCGGCGATGTCCCCCGCGAGCTTAAGTCCGGCGGCATGCTCCTCGGCCGTGCCCGCGATGATCGCGCGCTCCAGTGTCTGCGCCTTGATCATGCGCCGGGTCAGCTTCGTGCGGTCCTCCGGCGTCGCGCACAGTGCAGCGATCCGCCCTGCCAAGAGGCCGCTTGCCTGTCCCTCGGACTCGAGCAGCGCGCGCAGCGCCATCAAGTGATCACTCAGCGCCTCATAGGAGCTCGCGCGCTCACAGCCCAACTCGAAGCGGCGCAACGCCCACGCCAGCTCGTTGCCGTGCGGAGCGCGGCGGGAGACCAGGTTGCAAAACGCACGCAGCTCGTCCTCCTGCTCGGCGCTCACCACCAACATCCCGTGTGGCCTACCGCCTGCGCCGAGCGCGACGGGAGTCCAGGAGCCGGTGCCGACCCGCGCCCAGGCAAGCGCGCCGAGCGTCACGCGGCCGTCGCCGAACAGGCGCAGCGCGCGCAGCAGATCCTTCAGCACCCCGCGCCCGCGCTCTATCGCGTCGTCGATGTCGCCCTCGTCGGCCGTGAACACCACCAGCAGGCCGTCCGCCTGCGCACCGTCGGGCACACCGCGCAGCGCGCCCTGCTGAGCGATCGTCAGACCCTTCGTCAATGCAAGCTCTTCAGAGGCGATCGTCAGCCCGTGGAGCGTGGCCAACAGCGTCAGCTCGCTCGTGCTTGCCTGGGTCGACTGCTCAAGCCGCGCCAAGGCCGCCTCGACACGCTCCCGGTACTGGACAGCGTCCGAGCGGCGGTCGAAGTCGGTCTGCTCCTCGAACACGTCCTGGAGCAGCAGCCTCAGCGCCGCGTCCGCGCGCACATAGGCCTTTATTTGTCCCGGAGCCGCGCCCCCGCCGCTTCCCGCCAGGTAGCGGTCGAGCCCATCAAAGTCGACCAACAGGCTCGTCGCCTCGGCGTGGGCGGACAGGCTCGCGAGCTGCGTCGCGTGCCGCTCGATGAACGCACCCGTCAGCGCGCGGTAGCAGTACAGCCGCGCGGCACCATCTCCCCGACGGGCCGGTTTCTCGGCGAGCTCGAAGCCGACCTCCGCGCCGTCGCCGACCTCCGCCTGCAGACGGTCGGCCGCTTCTCCGATGAACTCCGTGAGCGCTGTCTCCAACTGGCGTGAACGCATCGCCCGCTCACTTCGTCCTCCGCCGCCCCGCTCCTGCTCGGTGAGGATCCGCGCAGCCCGTCTTGCAGGCCGGGCTTCTACGCAACCGCGAGCGCGACTGCGGCCGAGCTTCCTTCGCCCAGCCACTCTTCCCCGTAGGAGCGCATCCCCTCGACGATCGGCAGCAGCGCCCGCCCCTTCTCCGTCAGCGCATACTCCACGCGCGGAGGCACCTCCGGGAAGGTGTGCCGCTCGACGATCCCCTGCTCCTCCAGCGCCCGCAGCCGCAGCGACAGCGTACGCGGGCTGATCCCCGCCAGCGAGCGCTCCAGCTCGCAGAAGCGCGAGCAATCGTCAGCCAGGTCCCGGATCAGCAGCAGCGTCCACTTGCCGCACACGACTTCCGCCGTGCGGCACACCGGGCATGTTTCGTCTGAGGCCATTCTCCCCTTTACTTTACCAACTGAAGTAAAGGCCCTACGTGGTGATAGGTCGGTTCGATCTAAGACAGCGCGCTTGCTGCTGACCACCAAGCGATGGTGGCGGCGCCACGGACCCTAAGCGACGGTGAGGGGCGGCCTTGGTGTCGTCGGACTTGGATCGTCTGCCGGATCGGAGTTCGTGTCACGACGCGCCTCAGCGGCTGCCACGTCCTCCATCGTTGTCCCCCTCCGTCCATCCGCCTGCATCAGCAACTTGAAATCGGACGGATTCGACGCTACGCGCATCGCGTCCTCGAAGGTCACTCGGCCGGCCTTGACGTGCCCGAATAGCGCCTGGTCAAACGTCTGCATCCCGTAGTAGCCGCCCGCCGCGATCACCTCGATGAGCTTCCCCGTCTGCGAAGGGTCGACGATCATGTCCCGCACGCGGCCCGTCATCCTCAGGATCTCGCACACCGCCACGCGCCCGCCGTCGGCACCCGGCACCAGCCGCTGGGAGATCACGCCCTTGATCGTGCCCGCGATCATGCTCCGCGCCTGGCCGTGCTGATGCGGAGGAAAGAAATCCAGCATCCGGTTGATCGACTCAGCCGCATCCACCGTATGGATCGTCGACAGCACCAAATGCCCGGTCTCGGCCGCCGACAGAGCCGTCTGCACAGTCTCCTCATCGCGCATCTCCCCGATCAAGATCACGTCCGGGTCCTGCCTCAGAACCCTTCGCAGCGCCCGCTTGAACGAGGCCGTATCGAGGCCCACCTCGCGCTGGTTGATCACCGAGCTCTTATCTGTGTGCACGAACTCGATCGGGTCCTCGATTGTCACCACGTGCTTGCTCGTCGTCTCGTTTATGTGATCGATCATCGCCGCCAGCGTCGTTGACTTCCCCGAGCCAGTCGTCCCCGTCAGCAGCACGATCCCGCGCTCTTCGTCGGCCAGATCCTTGACCACCGGCGGCAGCGACAGTTCCTCGATCGTCGAGATCTTGTGCGGGATCGCGCGACACGCCAGCGAGATCACCCCGCGCTGGCGGAAAGCGTTGATGCGGTAGCGAGCCACGCCGACGATTTCAAACGAGAAGTCGACCTCGTTCTCCTCGCCGAACTCCTGCAGCTTCGTCTCGTCGTGCAACAGCTCGTGCAGCGTCCGCTCGGTGTCCTCTGCGCTCAACACCTCTCCTACCGGCTCGGCCGCCAAATGACCATGCACGCGGTAAAGCGGCGTGCTCCCCACCTTCAAGTGCAGATCCGAGCCCTCTCGCTTGACGAGCTCCTTCAGCGCCTCTTGCACCTCGAACATGCCTCTCGCATCGGCAGCCGACCCGGAGGGCTTTAGCGGTCAGGGCGGCGTTGGACGGCGCTATGCGACGTCGCGGAGCTTCTGCGCCTCCGCAAGTGACTGCAGCTTCTTCAGCGACTGGTTCTCGATCTGCCTGATCCGCTCGCGGGTCACGTTGAACGTACGCCCCACCTCGTCGAGCGTCCTCGGGTGCTCGCCGCCGAGGCCATACCGCAGCTCGAGCACGCGCCGTTCGCGGTAGCTCAAGTTCTCCAGCGCCTCCCGCAACGCCTCCTTCGTCAGGATCTCGGCTGCCCGCTCATACGGGGACTCGGCGCGCTCATCGGCGATGAACTGCCCAAACTCCGACTCCTCCTCGTCGCCCACCGGCTTCTCCAGCGACACCGGCGCCTGCGCGGAGCGCTTGATCGAGTCGACCTCCTCAGGGTCGATGCCCGTGACGTCGGCGATCTCGGCGGCGGTCGGCTCGCGCCCAAGCTCGGTCACCAGCTTGCGCTCGGCGCGACCGATCTTGTTCAGCTTCTCAACCACATGCACCGGGATCCTGATCGTGCGCGCCTTGTCTGCCAGCGCCCGCGCGATCGCCTGGCGGATCCACCAAGTCGCGTAGGTGGAGAACTTGAAGCCCTTGCGATAGTCAAACTTCTCGGCGGCCCTAACCAGTCCGAGCGTGCCCTCCTGGATCAGGTCCAGAAACGGCAATCCCTGGTTGCGGTAGTTCTTCGCGATCGACACCACCAAGCGCAGGTTGCTCTCGACCATCTTCTGCTTGGCATCAAGGTCTCCGCGCTCGATGCGCTTGGCCAGATCGACCTCCTCCTGCGCGGTCAGCAGTCGCACCTTGCCGATGTCCTTCAAGAACAGCTGCAGCGAGTCGGTNNGAGTCGGTCGTCATGTCCGGCTTCAAATCCAGCGCCGCTTTCGCTTTCCGCCGGCCGCGCTTGTCCGGCGCACGCTCGACCTGGGAGGCGGCGGCGGTCGCCGGGTCGATCTCCTCGACGAGCTCGATCTCCGATTTCTCCAGAAACCCGTGCAGCTCCTCGACGTCGGACTCGTCCAAGTCGAGCTCGGACATCGCCGTGGAGATCTCGGCGTAGGTGAGCACGCCCACCTGCTGCCCCTTGGCCAGTAGGCCCTTTACCTCATCGAGCTCCTGCATTTCTACTACTGACATCTATTTCCGTTTCTTCTGTCGCTGGGCAACCCGGGGGCGACTGCTCGAACCACACCGGATTCTGGCTGAGGAGCACTACTCCATCGGACACTACGGCCGAAGCCTGCCCAACGTTACAACTCAAACGTATCTTTCTGGACCCCCTATCCTAACGCGCCATGAGCGATCCATCCAGTGAGGACCCGCCCGCGGCAGGGGGAGTCCTCGCCAACCTGCCCCACACACGCCCCCAGCGGGCAAGCGCGCGACGCGACGCTGCGCGCCAGGCCGCCAAAGCGGATGCGACGCCTACCACCGCCCCCAAAGGCAAGCGGCGCGCCCCGCAGGCGAAGCCAGCGAAGGCTCCCGCGGACAAGCGCGCGAAGAGCGCACCCAAGCTCCTACAGGATTCCGCGCCGCGGCAGGGCTTCGAGTCCGAGAGCGATCTCATCGGCGGTCCCGTGCAGCCGCCGGGCGGCGTAGACCTGCTGGCCTCCGCGGCCGAGCTTGCCGGCGAGCTCACAAAGACTGGACTCGCAACCGGCGGGCGTCTGCTCAAGGATGTCCTCTCGCGGCTGCCGCTGCACTGAGAGTCCATCGCGACTGTCTGTATACTGCCGGCCACGCCGAGCTTCCGTGACTCAGGTTGCGGGAGACGGGGGACCCAATGCGGATCGACGTGGTCCGCGGGGGCGAATCGGCCTTTCTTGGCCGTAGCGCTTTCTTTGACTGCGCGAGCCCGTCAGCTCACCCCGTAGGCGCTTCGATAACGATGCGAATCAGATTTACGACGATCTTCCTTGCCCTGCTCGCTGCGCTCCTCAGCGCCGGCGTTCTTGCCATGAGCGCACTCGCTAGCACTGGTGGCGCGGCCAGCCCATCCGCCGGCTCAACTCCCACGCCGCTCACCAAAGTCCACAAGACCGCGCTCGCCACCTGGTTCGGGCCCGGCTTCTATGGTCAGCAAACGGCGTGCGGACAAACCCTGACCCCCGCCACCGTCGGCGTGGCCAACCGCAAGCTTCCCTGTGGCACGCTCGTGAAGGTCAGCTATCGCGGTCAGCGCCTGACCCTGCCGGTCGTCGATCGCGGCCCTTATGCCAACGGCGCCGACTGGGATCTGACTGCAGCCGCCGCCCAGACTCTCGGGATCGAAGAGACCGTCCACATCGCCACGTCAGTCGTCGGGGCCGTCCCCAACACGCCTTCCCTCGGCCTTCCCCCCGTCTCACCCGCTGCCGTTCTCACCGGCGGCGCTGTCGCGGGCTGACCCTGCCGGTCTAGCTAATCGAGGATCGGCCGGCGGCGCGTGCGGCGTAGAGTCCCACGTCCGCATGTGCAGCCAGAGCCGAGGCCTGCAGTCCGTCATCGGGGCACACCGCGATACCCACCGCCACCTCCAGTGGCGTCTCGCGATGGCCGGCCAAAGATTTCACCGCTCGCGCCAGCCGCTCTGCCAGCATCCGTGCGCCGGTCCCGTCGGTCTGCGGTACCAGGAGCCAGTACCTGCCGGGACTCTCGCGCGTGAGCGAATCGGCTGGGCGCAGCTCCCGCGTGAGCGTGTCCTCCACCCGGCTTGTCAGGCGGGACACCTCGTCCAAGGACTCAGCATTACGCAGGCGCTCGATGTCAACCAGCTCGACGAGCAGCACCGCGAACGGTGAGCGGTCCTGCTCGTGGCGCTCCAGGCGGCGCCCGATCGACCCAATCCAGGCGGCGGGCCCCTCCTCGCCACGTTCATCTCTGATCTCGATCTGGGGCATCGTCCGCACACGTGACTCGGATGCCACGGGCGACTCCTCCGAGGCCGGCACCGCGGAAGCCAGTTCGTCGACGAGCACAGCCGCCATTCGCGGCTCCTTGGTCTCGGACGCCTCCCGCTGCGGGGAGGGCGGCTCCTCGTATGTCCCGCGCGCAACGCGAGACTCGGGCTCTCCAAACCCAGGCTCCACAGGCGCAGCGGACGCCTCCGCCGCACGGGCGCCCACCCGCGCAAGCAAAGCGACGGTCGCGGTGACCTCGCAAAGCCGCTCGGACAGCTCGGTGACGCGCTCGGAACGTGGATCGGTCAGCTCCTCGTGCAATGCCTCCCACAACACCTCGCTCAGCGTCTGGGCCGCTCGCGCCGCTCGCGTGAGACGTTCAGCCAGCTGCGGATCCAAGAAGTCCTCGCTCACAGACCTTGAATATCAGCAACCGCGGACAGGGCGCGTGCGAGCGTAGAGATAGCCTGCAAGCGATGAAGATCGCCACGATCGCCAATCTCGAAGACCGTACCTCCGAAGACGAGCGCACGGGCGCGATGCGCTCGATCCAGGCAGCCGACCTGAGCCTGCCGGAGGCGGCACTGAAGGAGCTCTGGTCCCCCATGTACCTCGAGCGCCTGGCCCGCACCTACTGGCGCTTCCTCGCGCGCGTCACACTCGGTCTGGTCCGCGTCCGCTACACCGAGCACGAGCGCTCGATCGTTCTGGGGCTGCCGGCGCTGAAGCTGATCACATTCGCGGCGCCCGAGTACGAGCTCGACCCGCTGCGTGGACTCGTTCGCTGGCGTATCGCGCGCGGGCTGCTGGTCGCCAGGCATGGACGCGATGTGGGCGGCTACCTGCAGATCGAGGTTCGTCGCCCCGACAACGAGGATCCCGCCCGCCCGCCGCGTGCCTGCCTGCACATCGAGATCGAGGTGGCAGGCTTCTACCCTGCTATCGCCTCCAGGCTTGGCCGCCGAATCTATGGCGCGACGCAGTCGAAGATCCACGTGATCGTCACACACGGCTTCCTGCGCTCGCTCGCTCGCCTGGACCTGGCCGAGTCACGAGTCGGACGCTTCGCTGGAAACGGGTCCTAGAACCGCTCGCCGCTGACCGCACGCAGCTTGGCGCGGTCGTGCTGCGCGCGAACCCGCCGCACGGTGCCCGATCGTGTGCGCATCACCAGCGACTCCGTCGTCGCACCGCCCGCGGTCGGGTAGCGCACTCCCTGCAACACGTCGCCATCGGTGATTCCCGTCGCCGAGAAGAACACATCCTCGCCCGCCACCAGATCATCGCGGTCGAGCACCCGCTTCAGGTCGTACCCGCCCTCCAGCGCCGCTGCGCGCTCCTGCTCGTCGCGTGGCCACACCCGGCCCAGGATCTGCCCCCCGAGACACTTGATCGCCGCTGCGGAGATCACTCCCTCCGGAGTGCCCCCGATGCCCCACAGCAGGTCCACCGGGGAGCGCTCGGTTACCGCCAGCAGCGATGCCGACACATCCCCGTGGGCGATCAGACGCACGCGCGCGCCCGCCTCGCGGATCGCACGCACGCCCTCCTCGTGGCGCGGACGGTCGAGCACCACCACCATTACGTCGCGGACCTGGGCTCCCTTGCGCTCAGCCACCAGCCTCAGTGTCTCCGGGAGCGGACGGTCGAGGTCGAGCAGGTCGGCGATCTCGGGAGAGCCGGCCATCTTCTCCATGTAGACGCACGGACCCGGATCGAACATGGTGCCCCTCGCTGACAGCGCGATGACCGCGAGCGCGCTCGGCATGCCGTGCGCCGCAAGCGTGGTGCCCTCCAACGGATCCACCGCGATGTCGACCTGTGGCGGTGACCCGTCGCCGATGTGCTCTCCGTTGTAGAGCATCGGCGCCTCGTCCTTCTCACCCTCACCGATCACCACGAGACCGTCCATCGACACCGAACGCAGCGCATAGCGCATGCCGTCGACCGCCGCCTGGTCAGCCGCCTCCTTATCGCCCATCCCCACGAGTGGCGCCGCCGCCAGGGCCGCCGCCTCGGTGACACGCACAAGCTCCAAGGCCAGGTTGCGGTCCGGCAGTTGTGTGGTGGGATCGAGGCTCAAGATCGGTGTCCGGGACATCTCTAGGAGCCGGAAACCTACACCAGTGCTAAAGCCGACTACGATCGTGCCGTGAGCGACCCCACCCTCACCGTCGAGGCTCGTATCCCCGACGCCTTGCAGCCCGCGGTCGTGGAGAAGCTCGCCCGGGCCACGGATGAGGACGTGGCCGGCAGAGTCGCCCGCGAGGACGCCACGCTGTGGGGGGGATCGGGATCCCCACCCGCCCCACCGGAGATCGCAGACCGCCTCGGCTGGCTGACAATCGCAGAGCGGATGCTCGGCGAGCTCGACGACCTGGAGGCATTCGCGGATGCAGTTGCAGCTGAGGGCCTGCGCGATGTGGTGCTGCTCGGCATGGGCGGCTCCTCGCTGGCGCCGGAGGTCTTCCGACGCTGCTTCGGCCATCATCCGGACAGGCCGCGGCTGCACGTGCTGGACAGCACCGACGCGGCCACGATCCGCGCGGTCAAGGACACGGTTGAGCTGGAACGGACGCTGTTTCTCGTCTCCTCCAAGTCAGGGGGCACGATCGAGCCGCTGTCGCTTTTCGCCCACTTCTGGTCGCTCGTTGAAGAGGGCTCCAACTTCGCGGCGATCACCGACCCCGGCTCGAGCCTGGAGAAGCTCGCCAAGGAGCATGGCTTCAGGAAGGTGTTCGCGGGCGAGGAGAACATCGGCGGGCGCTACAGCGCGCTATCGCCGTTTGGCATCGTGCCAGCGGCACTGATCGGCGTCGATGTGCGATCGCTACTGGAGGGCGCCAAGGCCGCCTGGCAGACGGCCATCGGTGGGAATGACGCAGAGGCAGACACGCTCCCCGCAGGCGTATCGCTGGGAGCAATGTTCAGCGCGCTCGCACAGGCTGGACGCGACAAGCTCACGTTCGTGATCTCCGAGTCGCTCCCCGGTCTCGGGCTGTGGCTGGAGCAGCTCGTCGCTGAGTCCACCGGCAAGCATGGCACGGGCATCCTGCCCGTAGCCGAGGAGCCGCTCGGCGAGCCGTCCGTTTATGGCGATGACCGCGTGTTCGCCTATCTGCCCGATCCGTTGACGCCGGAGCTCGGCGTCGATTCGCGCATGCAGGCGCTGGCGCGGGCAGGCCATCCTGTGATCACAATCCCCACGGAGGGACCCGCGGATCTCGGGCGTGTGTTTCTGCTCGCCGAGCTGGCCGTCGCCGTCGCCGGCTGGGGCCTTCAGATCAACCCGTTCGACCAGCCCAACGTCCAGCAGGCCAAGGACGCGACCAACCGCGTGCTCGCCGAGTACGAGCAGACGCGCGCGCTGCCCGAGGTTGCCGACGCCGACAGCGTCACGCTGAGTGCCCTGCTCGGTGACGCATCCCCGCCGGACTACGTGGCGATCATGGGCTATGTGCAGCCCTCGGCCGGGTTCGACGCAGCCGCGGCCGAGCTGCGCGTGGCGATCAGGAAGGTCACCAAGGCCACGACGACGTTCGGTTACGGGCCCCGTTTCCTGCACTCCACCGGCCAGTTCCACAAGGGTGGCCCGAAGACTGGGCGCTTCCTGCAGCTGCTGCACGACGGCCCCGAGGATGTTGAGATCCCCGGCAAGCCTTTTACGTTTACGACGCTCAAGAACGCCCAGGCGATCGGAGACCTGGACACACTGCGCGCGCTGGAGCGACCCTCCGCGCGCGTGCGCCTGCGGGGCGATGACCCGGCGCGTGCGCTGCGCGCGCTTACCGCAAAGATCAAGGAGACCCTGTGACTCAGATCGGCTTTGTCGGGTTGGGAAAGATGGGCGGCAACATGGTGCACCGCATCCGCCGCGACTCAGACCATGAGGTCGTCGCCTTCGACTTCGACGAGAAGGCGGTAAAGCAGGCGGTGAAGCACGGCTCCGTCGGAGCGTCCTCGCTCGCCGAGCTCGTCAAGAAGCTACAGCCGCCGCGCCTAGTGTGGATCATGGTGCCCGCCGGCAAGCCGACGCAAGAAACGGTCGACAAGCTCGCCAAGCTGCTCGACCCTGATGACACGATCATCGACGGCGGTAACTCCAAGTGGACCGACGACAAGCGCCGCGCCAAAGAGCTGAAAAAGCTCGGTATCAACTACGTCGACGTCGGCACCTCTGGGGGCGTGTGGGGCCTTCAGGTCGGCTACTGCATGATGGTCNNCTCGAGGTCGGCTACTGCATGATGGTCGGCGGCCCACCGAAAGAGGTCAAGCGCCTTGCTCCGATTCTCGACGTGCTGGCACCCGAGACCAACGAGGTCAGCCGTGACGCAATCGGATCCCGTGGGTGGCTCCGTTTCGGCCCCTCGGGCGCCGGTCACTACGTGAAGATGGTCCACAACGGTGTCGAGTACGGCCTGATGCAGGCCTATGCCGAGGGCTTCGATGTGTTCGACAAGTCCGAGTACGAGCTCGACAACGCCAAGATCGCCCACCTCTGGGGACAGGGCTCGGTGGTGCGCTCGTGGCTGTGCGAATTGGCCGCGCGAGCGTTCGAGGCCGATGGCAACGAACTGAAGAAGATCGAGGGCTACACGGCGGACTCCGGCGAGGGCCGCTGGACGATCGAGGACGCCACTGCCCACGACGTGCCCACCCCGGTGATCACCGCCTCGCTTTATGCGCGCCTGTACTCCCGCGGCAACGGCGATTTCACTCACCGCGTGCTCGCGGCTCTGCGCAACCAATTCGGGGGACACGCCGTCAAGAGCGCGCCCGGCGGTGCAGCCAAGCCAAAGGCCGCGACACGGCGCAAGGGCAGGTGAGCGTGGCAGCCGTAAGCGAGGGTGAAAACCCGCTAGTGGAAGGGCTCGAGCGCCTGCCGGTCGCACCGACGACGCTCGTCATCTTCGGCGCCACCGGCGACCTGGCCAAGCGCAAACTACTGCCCGCGCTCTACAACCTCGCGCACGAGGGTGCGCTGCCAGAGCGCTTTCACCTGGTGGGCGTCTCGCGCAAAGAAAAAGAGCACGAGGACTACCGCGCGGAGTGCGAGCAGGCGATCGGCCAGTTCTCCCGCCGCAAGCCCGATGAGGATGTCCTCAAGGGCCTACTCGAAGACATCAAGTACGTACCCGGTGAATTCGACGAGGACTCCGTCTACACCGAGCTCGAGCGGGTGCTGGACGGGTTCGAAAAGAACGCCGGGGAAAAGCTCAACCGCGCCTTCTATCTCTCCACCGCCCCGAACTTCTTCCCGGTGATCGTGGAGAAGCTCGGCGAGCACGGTCTGGCCCAGCACGAGGGCACCGAAGTACGAGTGATCATCGAGAAGCCATTCGGCACCTCGCTACAGGAGGCGCTCGAGCTCAACCGCCGTGTGCTGGACGTTTTCGAGGAGGCTCAGGTATTCCGCATCGACCATTACCTGGGCAAGGAGACCGTCCAGAACATGATGGCGTTCCGCTTCGCCAACGGGATGTTCGAGCCACTGTGGAACCGCAACTACATCGACCACGTGCAGATCACGGCTGCCGAGGACATCGGCATCGGCAGCCGTGCCGGCTACTACGACCACGCCGGGGCACTGCGAGACCTGATCCAGAATCACATGCTCCAGCTGCTCTGCCACGTGGCGATGGAGCCCCCGGTGAGCTTCACCGCCGAAGAAGTGCGCAACGAGAAGGTGAAGGTTCTGCACGCGATCCACGAGCCGACACTCCAGGAGATTCCCGAGATCGCGGTGCGCGCCCAATATGCCGCCGGACACTCCGGTGGGGAGGATGTGCCGGGGTATCTGGAAGAGGAAGGCGTGCGTCCCGGATCAACGACCGAGACGTTCGCCGCGCTGCGCTTGGAAGTTGACAACTGGCGCTGGGCGGGTGTCCCCTTCTACCTGCGCGCGGGCAAGCGCCTGGCCCGCAAGATCACCGAGATCGCCGTCACGCTGAAGCCCGTCCCCCACCTCGCCTTCAGCCAGGACGGCTCGCTTGGGGTCAAACCCAACCAGTTGGTGCTGACGCTGCAGCCCAACGAGGGTGTCACCCTGCAGCTCGGCGCCAAGATCCCGGGCAGCCGCATGCGCATCCGCTCGGTGAACATGGAGTTCCTGTATGGCACCTCGTTCATGTCACAGTCTCCCGAGGCCTATGAGCGGCTGATCATGGACGCGATGCGCGGCGACCCGACGCTGTTCACCCGCAACGACGAGGTCGAGGCGCAATGGCGCATCTGCGACCCGATCCTCCAAGCGTGGTCACAGACGCCCGGCCCGCGGGCGGGCGGGCTACCTCAATACAAGGCCGGCTCACATGGGCCGAGCGAGGCGGATGACCTCCTGCTCGATGATCATCACTGGCGGGCCATCTGATCTGATGCCAGCCGTCAGCGATGCAGTGTGGAGCGAGCAAGGGACGACGCCCGACGCGATCGAAGCGGCGCTACGCGAGCTCCTCGCCGAGCGCCATGCGGAAAACGGCGGCTACGTCCCCGCGCGCGTGCTCAACATGATGGCCTTCGTCGAGAGCCAGTGGAGCGGAGAGATCGCCAACCGCCTGCGCGGCGTGGGCCGCTACCACGCCTCGCGCTTGATCGTGCTCTCCTACGACCCACACCGCGAGCGTCTGGACGCGCGCGCGAGTGTCGCCGCCGAAGACGATCCCAAGCCCGGAGAGCTCATCCTGCTGCACGAGACCGTGATTGTCGAGATCGGCGAGCGCCACCTCGACGATCTACTGACGATCGCCGACCCGCTCGTGGTGAGCGACCTGCCGACTCTGCTGTGGTCGCCCCATGGCCATCCTGAGGCAGTCGACGCGCTGCTACCCCTCGCCCAGGCGATGCTGCTGGACTCAGTCGACGAGCCTGCCTGGCACGAGGCGATCGACCGTGCCAGCGCCCTGTCGGAGCGTGTCTACGTAGTCGACTTGGCCTGGCTGCGGTCCACGCCCTGGCGCGAGCGGATCGCGGCGACCTTCGATCCACCGGAGCTGCGTGCGGAGCTGGGCACGATCACGGCGATCACCGTCCGCCACCATCCAGACTCGACGATGGCGGCGATGCTGCTAATCGGCTGGCTGGCCTCCCGGCTAGGGTGGCACCTGGATCCCCTGATTCATCACGGTGAGACGCTGAGCGGCAAGGCGAACGCTGGCCACGACATTGCCCTGTGCTTGGAGGCTGCCCCCGAGCAGCAGGTGCGCGGCCTGGCCGGCCTGAGCATCGAGACCGCCTCCGGCATCCAGCTACGTCTGGATCGCGGGATGGGTGGTCTGCGCGCCCACCGCCGCGACGGAAAGGGCAACGAGCGCGAATGGACGATCCTCGGCGCCTCCCGCGGAGAGGCCGGCATCCTCGGCGAGGGCATCCGCCAAGCACTCCTGCGCGACCCCACCTACCGGCCGGCGCTGCAGGCCGCACAAACGATGCTCCCATGAAGGCCCCATGACCCGCATGACGAGCTGCCCCGACCCAGAGACCGTCGCCGAGCGCGCCGCCGCAGAGGTGATCGGCCATCTGCAGCTAGCGCGCCAGCAACGGGGCGTCGCCCACCTCGCGCTCAGCGGAGGCACCACCCCGGGCCGCACTTACGAGCTGCTCGCCGTCGCGCTGGAGGACTGGGAGGCAGTCGAGATCTGGTTCGCCGACGAGCGCTGCGTCCCCCCCGAGGACGCACAGAGCAACTACCGACTCGCCGCCGAAACCCTCCTGCGCCCAGCCACAATCGATCCCGCCCAGGTCCACCGCATGGAAGGAGAGCTCGGAGCAGAGGAGGGCGCGCAACGCTATGCGCAGGCGCTCTCAGACCGTGTCCTCGGCAAGGATGCCGACCCACCCACCCCGCCCGTGCTCGACCTGATCGTGCTGGGTATCGGCCCCGACGGCCACGTCGCCTCCCTATTCCCCGGCGCGCCCGCCCTCGACGCCGGCGAGCAGGCAATCTGCCTTCCCATCCACGATTCGCCCAAGCCGCCGCCCGAGAGGATCACGCTGAGTCTCGCGGTACTGCGCGCCGCGCGGCGTTGCCTGCTGTTGGCAACCGGCGCGGGCAAGGCCGATGCGATCTCCGCTGCGCTGGCCGAGCCGAGCCGCCACGTCCCCGCGAGCTTGCTCAGACGCGAGCGGCTGACCATCATCGTCGACGACGCGGCTTCCCCCACCTCGTAGAGTGAGCACTTCCTGCGCGTGAGCATGCCCAACACCATGTCGAGAACCACCGCCCTCAAGTACGCCGAGCTCCCCGCGCACAGCGCGCTCACGCCAGCGAGCCTCGAGCATGCCCTCGCCGCCTTGGACGAGACCCGCGAGGACACGCTCGAACTGATCGCCGGGCTCAGCGAGGAGGACCTGGAGCGCGTGCATTCGCCGATCATGAGTCCCCTGGTCTGGGATCTCGGCCACATCGCCGCCTACGAGGACCTGTGGCTAGCCCATCGCCATGCGGGCCTCGAGCTACTGCGTCCAGACCTGGCAGAGCTATACGACGCATTCGAGACGCCCCGCGCCGTGCGCGGCGAAATCGAGATGCTCGGACCGGCCGAGGCTCGGGACTATCTGGCGACTGTCCGCGCACGGACTGCTCAGGCGCTCAAACTGGGCGGCCTCGGCGACGGGACCGTTTACGAGATGGTGCTGCGCCATGAGTGCCAGCACTCCGAGACTATGCGCCAGACGATGGCAATCGCCAGCCTACTGCCACCAGGGGAGCCAGCTTTGACACCCCTCACCGCACCCGAAGGCTGGATTGAGATTCCCGAGGGTCCCTTCGCAATCGGCGCCGACGACGATGGCTTCGCCTATGACAATGAGCGACCGCGCCATATCGTGGACGTGGCCGCCTTCCAGATCGCGCGCCATCCAGTGAGTAACGCGAGCTGGATGGGATTCAGCGAGGGCGGCGGCTATGAGCGGCGCGAGTGGTGGTCGGCCGAGGGCTGGGCGTGGAAACAGGAGCACGACATCACCCACCACCCGGCTATCGCGGCAGCGGCGGGCGGGGCGGGGGGGACTCAATCACCCGCCTGCCACGTCTCCTGGTTCGAGGCCGACGCCTTCGCCAGAGCGCACGGTGCGCGCTTACCCACCGAGGCCGAGTGGGAGAAGGCGGCGAGAAGGGAGCTCCAGACACCGGCGGCGATCGGGGCAGTATGGGAGTGGACGAGCAGCGCCTTCCACGGCTATCCCGGCTTTACCGCCTACCCATATCGTGAGTACTCGGAGGTGTTCTTCGGCGAGGACTACCGCGTGTTGCGCGGTAGCTCCTGGGCGACTCACCCGCGCGTCGCGAGCCTGACATTCCGCAACTGGGACCTCCCCCCACGCCGGCAGATCTTCGCCGGTGTGCGCCTGGCGAGAGACAGCGAGCAAGCGTGATGGAGCCCGTCGTCAATCCTGAGGAGACGGCAATCCGGATCGACTCGCACCTGGACGGGAGCCAGGAACGCTCGCTTGCCGAGGACGTGCTCGACGGCCTCACGCGCCCCTTCAAGGAACTACCACCCAAGCATTTCTATGACGCGCGCGGTGCTGAGCTGTTCGACCGGATCTGTGAACTGCCGGAGTACTACCCCACTCGCGCCGAGCGGGCGATCCTGGAGCGGACGGCGACCGAGCTGGCGGCATTGACAAACGCGGTGGAGCTCGTCGAGCTCGGCTCGGGCACGGCCGCGAAGACGCGCGTGCTGCTGGACGCGCTGCACGCTGCCGGGACGCTGGTGCGCTATGTGCCGGTGGACGTGACCGAGAGCATGGTGCGCGACTGCGCGGAGACGCTCACCGAGGAGTACCCCGGCCTGCGGGTACATGGCGTGATCGGCGACTTCGAGCGTCACCTCGACCGCGTACCCCCGGCGATCGGGCCGCGAATCGTCGCGTTCCTCGGGGGAACAGTCGGCAACTTCCAACCCGGCAGCCGCCGCCGCTTCCTACGCTCGATCGCGAGCCTGCTGGGCCCTGAGGATCACCTGCTGATGGGCACCGATCTGGTGAAGGATCCGGACGTGCTGGAGGCTGCCTACGACGACGCCGAGGGAGTGACCGCGGAGTTCAACCGGAACGTGCTGCGAGTGCTCAACCGCGAGCTGGGCGCCGACTTCGATCCCGAGGACTTCGACCACATCGCCCTGTTCAACCCGGAGCACGAATGGATCGAGATGCGCTTGCGCTCGCGTCGGGAGCACACGACGATGGTGCGCGCCCTGGATCTGCCCGTGAGCTTCCGGGCCGGCGAGGAAGTGCGCACGGAGATCAGTGCGAAGTTCACCCCTGAGCGGCTACAGGGAGACCTATCGGCGGCCGGCCTGGAGCTGGTCCGCTGGCTTACGGATCCCGAGGAGCTATTCGCGCTATCGCTGTCGCGGGTCGTTCAATAGGCTTCTCCCATGCAAATCGAGAGCAGCTCGGCAATCGTCCTCGGCGGAGCCTCCGGCCTCGGCGAGGCCACGGTTCGCGCCCTGCACACACGTGGCGCGCACGTCACGATTGCCGACGTCAACGCCGAGAAGGGCGCCTCGCTCGCATCCGAGCTTGGCTTGGAATTCGTCGCCTGCGACGTCCGCGAGGAGTCCCAGGTGCAGGCGGCCATACAGCACGCCGCCGCGCTCGCCGGCGGCCTGCGCATCGCGGTCTGCTGCGCGGGCACCGGCTGGGCGCAGAAGCTCGCCGGCTCTAAGGGCCCCCACCCGTTGATGCCGTTCGAGACGATTATTCAGATCAACCTGATTGGGACTTTCAACGTGCTGCGCTATGCGGCGGACGCAATGATCTCCACCGAGCCCCGGGAGGACGGCGAGCGGGGAGTGTGCGTGAACACGGCCTCGATCGCCGCCTTCGACGGACAGGTCGGGCAGATCGCCTACTCAGCCTCCAAGGGCGGCGTCGTCGGTATGACACTCCCCGCCGCCCGCGACCTCGCCCAGTACGGGATCCGCGTCAACACGATCGCCCCGGGCCTGTTCGACACGCCGCTGCTCGCCGCCCTCCCCGAGGAGGCACGCCAGAAGCTCGGCGCGGGCGTCCCCTACCCTCAGCGCCTCGGTCAGCCCCCCGAGTATGCGCAGCTCGCTTGCCACATCGTCGAGAACAGGATGCTCAACGGCGAGACGATCCGCCTCGACGGCGCGCTACGCATGCCCCCGCGCTAAAGCATGGGGGGAGCAGGCTCCCCCCATGAACCACAAAAACTCAGCCGAGGCGTTCGACGAGCATCGCCATGCCCATGCCGCCCGCGACGCACATTGACTCGATGCCGTAGGTCTTATCCAGCGTCTCCAGGTCATTCAGCAGCGTCGTCATGATCCGCGCGCCGGTCATCCCGAACGGATGACCGAGGGCGATCGCGCCGCCGAAGGGGTTGAGCTTGTCGTCGTCGATCCCCAACGTCTCTTTGCACGGCACGATCTGCGCGGCGAACGCCTCGTTGATCTCGACCACGTCGATGTCGCTCATCGACATGCCCGTGTTCTTCAGCAGCTGCTCGATCGCCGGGATCGGCCCCAGCCCCATCACCTCGGGGCGGATCGCCGCGACCGTCGAGGCGATGATCCGCGCGCGCGGTGTAAAGCCCGCAGCCTTCGCCTTCTCGTCGCTCATCACCAGCAGCGCCGCGGCGCCGTCGTTGAGCGGACAGGCATTCCCCGCCGTCACACTGCCGCCCTCCTTGAACACCGGCTTCAGCGCGGCGAGCTTCTCCAGCGTCGTCCCCGCGCGCGGACCGTCGTCCTTGGTGACGACCGTCTCAGGCACGTCGATCTCGTTGCCCTCCTTGTCCACGTCCTTGTGCGCCGGGACGGTCACTCCGACAATTTCCTTGTCGTAGTGCCCCGATTCCTGCGCCGCCACCGCGCGTGTCTGGGAGAGGAGCGCCCATTCATCTTGGGCCTCGCGGCTGACTTTGCGCTCCTCGGCGACGTTCTCTGCGGTCATGCCCATCGAGATGTACGCGTTGTACAGCGAGCCCTCCGAGCCGTCGAGCTTTGGATGGAACTCAAACGGGGCGCCCTGTCCGGCACGCGACACAGCCTCGACACCAGCCGCGATGTACGTGTCGCCCTCTCCCGTCTTGATCGCGTGGAAGGCCATCCGCGTCGTCTGCAGCGATGAGGCGCAGAAGCGGTTGACCGTGCACCCCGGCACGTGGTAGTCGATGCCCGCCAGCAGCGAGGCGAGCCGTCCGATGTTGTAGCCGGCCTCGCCCTCCCCGTAGCCGCAGCCCATCATCACGTCACCGATCGTGCGCTGGTCAAGCTGCGGATTGCGCTCGATCAGGGCCTTCAGCGGGATCGCCGCCAGATCGTCGGCACGGACTGTCTTCAGCGACCCCTTCACCGCGCGTCCAATGGGCGTTCTGATGGCGTCGACGATCACTGCTTCAGGCATCTCGGGGTCTTCTCCTTGGTCGTTTCCCGGGAGGGCAGGCGCGAATCCTAGGGGATCGCCTATAAATCCAGACGGCTGACCCCGAGCTCGTCGAAGCCCACGTGGTGAGCCAGCTCGTGGCGGACCGTGCGGACCACCTGCTCGCGCAGCAGATCCGCGTCGTGGCCGAAGTCACGACGCAAGGTGTCTCTGAAGATCACGATGCGGTCGTGCGTGTCGTCGCGGCGAGTCTGACCACCTTGATAAAGACCGTACGCACCGCGACGCCGGCCACCGTCTGAGATCACGACGGCGACGTGCTCCAGCGCATTGCGCAACAGATCTGGCAGGTCGTCCAGCGCGTCACGCACGAGCTCCTCGAAGTCCTCATCGTTGAGCGGATCGAGCTCGAGGAACTCGTTTTCTTCAGGATCCACCGCGAGTCCTTCGCGGGCGAGCTTCTCCGAGTCCTCCACGAGCGCTTCGAACTCCATCTCTGACTCAGGATCGCGCCAATCCGCCAACCGCACCGCCACGAGCGCTACAGCACCCATCAACGCCGCGACCACGATCACCCCGAGCGCGAGATCCTCGAGCGCCCGGACCGCGCCAATCGAGCTGAATCCTTGACCGACGACTAGCACGACCAACCCCAACGACATCGCGATCAGTGCAGCCACGCCCACACGCCTCAGCTGAGGAGAGGCGCGTGGTACTGGCGAGCGCGGCGTGCGCATCGTCCGCGTCTACTTGAGCGTGCGGGCGATCACGAGCCGCTGGATCTNNTCGTTCGTGCCCTCGTAGATCTGAGTGATCTTCGCGTCTCGCATCATGCGCTCCACCGGATACTCCTTCACATAACCGTAGCCGCCCAGCACCTGCACAGCCTCCACGGTAACGCCCATCGCGGTATCCGAGGCAAAAACCTTCGCCATCGAAGAGTACTTCGCTCGCTCCGGGTGACCTTGATCGGCCATTGCGCACGCCTTGTAAAGAAGCTCACGGGCGGCCGAGGTGCGGATTTCCATGTCGGCCAGCTTGAACTGGATCGCCTGGAACTCGTTGATCGCCTGCCCGAACTGCCTGCGCTCGCGGGCGTAAGCGACCGCGTAGTCGGTCGCGCCCTGGGCAATCCCCACCGCCTGGGCTGCCGCCCCCAGGCGCGTGCGCTCGAGCGTTCCCAGCGCCACCCGCAAGCCGCGGCCGACCTCGCCGATCACGTTCTCCTTCGGGACTCTCACGTCCTCGAAGATCGGCTGGCCGGTGGGTGACGCGCGGATGCCAAGCTTGTGCTCGAGCTTGCCCACGCTGAACCCGGGCCGGTCGGCCTCCACGACGAACGCCGTGATCCGTTTGCTCTCGCGGTCGGTCACCGCGAAGCAGATGTAGAAGTCAGCCACACCGAGGTTCGTGATCCAGTTCTTCGTGCCGTTGATCACCCACTCCTCGCCGTCCTGTACCGCGGTCGTCTTCATCCCTGCGGGATCCGAGCCGGCCTCGGGCTCACTCAGAGCGAACGCTGGCGAGAACTCGCCGGTGGCGCACTTCGGTAAGAAGCGCTCCTTCAGCTCATCCGAGCCGAACAGCTGAATCGGCAGCGTCCCCAGCTCCTGCACCATCAATATCAGCGCACACGCCGCGTCGACCTTCGCGATCTCCTCGACCGCCATGTTCAGCATCAGCGTCCCCGTGCCCGTGCCCCCGTACTCGTCTGGAAACGGCAAACCGAGGATGTCCTGTTCGGCGAGGATCCTGCGGATGTCCCAGGGATACTCCGCCTGCTCGTCGATCTCCGCCGAGCGCGGCGCGATCTTCTCCCGCGCGATCTGGCCGATCGTCGCGCAGAAGTCCAGGTTCTCCTGGGGGATCGTGTAAACGTCCTGGCTCGTGGTCTGACTCATCTTGGGCTGATCCTAGTGACCCCGCTACGCTCATGCTCAGTGTCCGTAGACGCCTCCCAGCTTGAGGTCGATCCCGAGCGAGTGGAGGGCTGGCTCGCGGAGGACTCCGCCCCGCAGGTGATCGACGTACGCGAGGCCTACGAGCGCGAGGCCGGCCACATCGCGGACACGCGCCACATCGAGCTGGTCGCGCTCACCGCCGCGGCAGCCACCGTCGAGCACGAGCGGCCGGTCGTCTTCTACTGCCGCGTCGGCGCCCGCTCGGAGATGGCCGCCCAAGCGTTCCGCGCCGCAGGCTTCCAGGCCTACTCGATGCGCGGCGGCCTGCAACGATGGGCCGATGAGGGTAGGCCGCTCTCACCCGAGGGCGGCCACGTGGCGAACCACTGACAAGGAGACGACGCACATGGAGGCATCCGAGTACCCGGGGGTGACCACAGGCGAGGGCTATGCCGTCGGCCATCTCGACGCACTGGGCGATGGCCCCGGCTTTCGCAAGGTCCGCAAGGGCCTTGACGTGACCGCTTTCGGCGTGAACGCCATCGTGATGCCGCCAGGAATCGAAAGCGGCTTTCACTACCACGACGTCCAGGAGGAGCTGTACTTCGTCCACCGCGGCACGATCGAGATCGAGTTCGGCGACGGCGCCGTCCAGCGCCTGACCGAGGGCGGCCTCGCGCGCGTGGACGCCGCCACCCTGCGCAAGGTCCGCAACCCCGGTGACGTCGACGCCGTCTACCTGATCGTCGGCGGCAAGGATGGCTACATCGGCCGCGACGGACGCGTGCCCGAGGGCGAGGAGATGATGCGGGTCAAAGCCATCCACGACCTCTCCGGCGAGCAAGGGCAATAGGCGCCTGCAGCTGCAGTGACCGAGGCCGAGCCTTCACCCAGACTGCTCCGCGTCAACGAGCGGCTCGCGATCCCGCTCGCGGAGATCACTCTGCGCGCGAGCCGCTCCTCGGGGCCAGGCGGACAGCACGCCAACGTCACCGCCTCGCGCGTGGAAGCGAG
>PLBZ01000070.1 GCA_003134675.1 Solirubrobacterales bacterium | reverse complement strand
ACAAGCTGCACCGCTTCGAGGACGGGGACGGGGGGGAATCCGGTCTCGAGAAGTGCGTCGGCTGCTCGCTCTGCGCCGCCGCCTGTCCGGCCGATTGCATCCGCGTCGTCGCAGCCGAGAACACCCCAGAGAATCGGGTCTCCGCCGGCGAGCGCTACGCGGCGGTTTATGAGATCAACCTCTCGCGCTGCATCTTCTGCGGCTACTGTGAGATCGCCTGCCCGTTTGACGCGATCACGATGGGCCACGACTACGAGATGTCCGACTACGATCGCTCGGATCTGATCTTCACCAAGGAGATGCTGCTCGCCGAGCCGCTCGAGCGCACTCCTCTGAGGAACGAGGGCGAGTGATGATGACCTGGACCCCGCCCACCCGATGAGCGCTGTCCTGTTCTTCATCGCCGGCTTCGGCGCGATCGCGGGCGCGGTCGGCGTCGTCGTCCTGCGCGACCCATTCTTCAGTGTGCTCGCGCTCGTCGGCCACCTGATCTCGCTCGCGATCCTGTTCCTGCTCCTCCGCGCCGAGTTCGTGGCGGCGGTGCAGGTCGTGGTGTACGCGGGCGCCGTGATGGTGCTGTACGTGTTCGTCGTCGCCTACGTCGGAGACCAGAGCGAATCCCTTCAAGCGCGGCTGCGGGGTAACGGATCCCACCCGCCCGTCGGCGCGACGCTGCGCATGGGCGGCACGCTCGTCGCGGGCGCCCTCTTGGTCGAGCTGTTGATCGCCCTGCTCGGCACCGGACTGGAGGCGATCAACGGCTACGGGGCGGGATACAACCCAGGGCGAGCGGGGGCCGAATCGTTCGGCACGGCCGCCTACATCGGCAACCTGCTGCTCACCCGCTTCCTGCTCGCCTTCGAGGCCGCCTCGTTCCTACTTTTGATTGCCGCCGTCGGCGCGGTCGTGCTCGCCGGCCGCCGCGGCGGCCTCGACGATGAGGAGGGGGCGGGTGGGAGCCGAATCCTTGACCTGCCCCGCCCCCAGGGCACCGGCACTATGGCCGAGGGCGTCGGAGGGCCACGCCGATGAGCATCGCCTGGTACCTCGCCGTATCGGCAATCGTCTTCTCGCTGGGCGTCGTTGGCGTGATCACCCGGCGCAACCCGCTCGTCGTGCTGCTCTGCCTCGAGTTGATGCTCAANNTCCTCGCCCTGATCGTGATGACCGTCGCTGCCTGCGAGGTCTGCATCGGGCTGGGCATGATCGTCGCGATCCACCGCCGCCGCCTGCCGATCGACGTCGATGAGCTGAGGGAGCTGCAGGGCTGATGAGCGCCACGACGTACGCATGGCTCGTCCTGGCCTTCCCGCTGCTCGGCACGCTCATCATCGCGTTCGGGTTCCGCTCCCTGGGCGGCCGCCACGCGGGATGGATCGGCACCGGCGCGATCTTCCTCGCCTTCCTCGCCGCGCTCGGCGCGCTGATCGCGCTGCAGGGGCACGCCCCCGCTCACCGCCAGCTGGAGTCCTCGCTGTGGAGCTACGCCTCCACGGTCGGCATCGACGCGCGCCTGTCGATCCTCGTGGACCCACTGTCCGTGTTCATGATCCTCGTCGTCACCGGCGTGTCCACGCTGATCCACCTCTACTCGATCTCCTACATGGAGGAAGACCGCGGCTTTGCTCGCTACTTCTCCTATCTGAACTTCTTCGTCTTCTCGATGCTTTTGCTCGTGCTCGCCAGCAACTTCCTGCTGCTGATCGTGGGCTGGGCATTCGTCGGCGCGGCCTCCTACCTGTTGATCTCCTTCTGGTACCGACGCACCACCGCCACGCGTGCCGGCATCAAGGCGTTTGTGATCAACGTCGTCGGCGACGTTGGCCTCGTGCTCGGTACGTACTTCATCTTCAAGCACTCGGGCAGCCTGGACTTTTTGAAGACCTTCCACGCCGCGCCGCACATCTTCACGCGCGACGAAGGCGACCTTGTCGCCGGCTGCATACTGCTGCTGGTAGGCGCCTTTGCCAAGTCCGCCCAGATCCCGCTGCACACCTGGCTGCCCGACGCCATGGAGGGCCCCACACCGGTCAGCGCGCTGATCCACGCCGCAACGATGGTCACCGCCGGTGTCTACCTGATCGCGCGCATGCACCCGCTGTTCGAGCTCGCCCCCGCCGCCCAGGACGTGGGTGCGGTGATAGGGGCGGCGACACTGCTGATCGCCGGCACGATCGCGCTCACCCAAACCGACATCAAGCGCGTGATCGCCTACTCCACGATGTCCCAGATCGGCTACATGATCATGGGTGTCTCAGTCGGCGCTTACGCCGCCGGGCTGTTTCACCTGATGACCCACGCGTTCTTCAAGGCGCTCCTGTTCATGGGCGCCGGCTCGATCATCGGCGCGATGGCCGGCGAGCAGTCGCTTGATCGCATGGGGGGCTTTCGCAAAGTGCTGCCCTTTACCTATGGCTGCTTTGTGATCGGCGGTCTGGCTCTCTCTGGCATCCCCCCCTTCTCGGGCTTCTTCTCAAAGGACGAGATCCTGCTCGTTACCGCCGAGCGCGGAGGTTGGCACTGGGCTCTGTATGTGGTCGGCTACATTGGCGCGTTTTTGACCGCGATCTACACCTTCCGGATGATCTTCCGTGCCTTCCACGGTGAGCCTGTGCCCGAGGCCAACGAGCTGGCCGCCGGACATCTGCACCACGCCGAGGTTCCCACCAACCCCGCCAACGGCGAGGTCGAGGACACCGATGTCGGCTTCCCCGGGCCCCATCACACGATCGCCGAGCGAGCACTTCCGATGCGCGTTGCGATGGGGATCCTCGCGGTGGGGGCAATCGGCGCGGGCTTACTGCAGATACCCAAGGTCGACTTCGTAATCGATGACTTTCTGCGGCCAACGTTTGCCGACTCGCGCCTGTACGAACCGCACACCAAGAACGGGCTGCTGGTCTTCGGGCTGATCCTCGGCACCGTGGTCGGGCTCGCGGGTATCGCGATCGCCTACCGCATATGGGTTGCCCGGCCGGGAACGTCCGCCGCGATCCAGGCGCGAATGCGGCCGGTGTATGAGCTGCTGGTGAACAAGTGGTACTTCGACGAGCTGATCGACCTCGTCGTCGTACGCCCGGCGGTCGCGGTGGGGCGCTTTGTGATGGGCACCTTCGAGCAGGTGTTCGTACAGGACACGCTCGTCGGCGGGACCACTGGGATCGTGCGGGCGGGATCGGCGGCGGTGCGCGCCGTGCAGAGCGGCTTCCTGCGCTACTACGCCGCGCTGCTCGTGCTCGGTGTGGCGGGCGTCTCCTTCTACTTCCTCCTTCAATCCTGATGCCCCCGCTCTCGATCCTCATCTGGCTCCCCGCGCTGTGCGGTGTGCTCGGCGCGATCCTCCCCTCCCGCCTCGTGCGCCTTCCGGGCGCGCTTGCCCTGATCGCCTCGGTGGCCGCGCTGGCGCTCGCGATCGGCTACATCGCCGATTTCCACAGCGGCACAGCCGGTCTCGCGCACGTCACCGATGTGGTCTGGATCTCTGAGCTGGGCATCCACTACAAGCTCGGTGTGAGTGGGCTGAACGTGTTCCTCATCGGGCTCACCACGCTGCTGTTCGCCGCCGCCACGCTCGCAGCGAACCTGCGCTCGTGGGAGCGACCCAGGCTCTTCTACTTCCACTTCATGCTCGCCGAGTCGGCCGTGCTCGGCGCGTTCCTCGCGCAGGACCTGGCGCTGTTCGTCGCGTTCTTCGACCTGATGCTGATCCCCTTCTACTTCCTGATCGGCGGGTGGGGCAGAGAACCGAACCGCGTGAAAGCGACGATCAAGCTCGTCATCTACACGCTCATCGGATCGCTGCTGATGCTCGCCGCCGCGATCGCCACCGGCGTGCTGGCCGCCCAGCAGGGCGGCGGCCACATCACGTTCGTACTCTCAACGCTTCAAGCGCTGCCCCTGAGCAGCGGCTCGCAGGAGTGGATCTTCCTGTTCTTCGCAGCCGCGTTCCTCGTGAAGATGCCCGCGTTCCCGCTCCACGGCTGGATGCCCGACGGCTATCGCGCGATGCCGATCGAGGTGCTGATGGTGTTCTCCGGCGTGCTCTCCAAGGTCGGGGCATATGGCTTTTTGGCGATCGTCCTGCCGCTGTTTCCGCAGGCAGCTGCCCACTTTCAGACGCTGATGCTGTTGATCGCGCTCGCCTCGGTCCTCTATGGCTCGGCGCTCGCCTTCACGCAGACCGACGCCCGCCTGATCGCCGGTTACTCCTCGGTGGCACAGCTCGGCTTCATCACGCTCGGGATCTTCTCGCTGAACCCCCAAGGCGCCCAGGGGGCCCTGCTGCAGATGGTCAACCACGGGCTCGTCGTGGCGCCGCTGTTCTTCATCATCCTGCTGCTCTCCCAGCGCGCCGGAGGCTCGGAGGACGTCCGTGAGATGGGCGGCATCGCCTTCCGCGCACCTGTGCTCGCCTCGCTCTTTCTGATCGTCGCCCTCGCCACGCTTGCGATCCCAGGCTCGAGCAACTTCGTCGGCGAGTTCCTGATCCTGCTCGGCGTCTTCAAAGCCAAGCTCGCGATCGCCGCGATCGCCTTCAGCGGCGTCGTGATGGCGAGCGTCTACGCGCTGCGCCTGTTCATCCGCGCGATGCACAACCGCGTCGGGCCGCGGGTCCATTCGCGTGAGATCTCGATCCGCGACGGCCTCGTGCTCGTGCCGCTGATCGCGGTGATCCTCCTCCTCGCCCTCTACCCCCAACTGGCGCTGCATCGCAGCGAAAGCTCGGTCAAGGCGGCCGTGGCCGCGGCAGGCCATCGATGACGCTCATCCTCGCCGCGACCCACCTGAAAGGCCCGCACGTCGATTTCGCGGGGCTGTCGCCGTTGATCGCGCTGCTGGGGGGCGCCGTGATCGTGCTGCTCGTGGGCCTGCTCGGCTCGCGCTGGGTGCGCGCTCATGTGGTGCCCACACTCAGCCTGGCGGCGCTCGGCACCGCGCTCGGACTGACGATCTGGCAGTGGAACGCGCAGAAGTCGATCGTCTCCGGGGCGCTTGAGATCGACGACCTGTCACTCGTGCTGAACCTCCTGCTGATCGCCGGCGGCGCGGCCACCATCCTGCTCGCGTGGCGCTCGCTCGCTCCAGAAGACGCCGGCCACGGTGACCGGCACGCGCTGCTGCTGAGCTCGATCGCCGGGATGTCGCTGCTGGCGAGCGCCCAGAACACTGTGCTCGTGTTCCTCGGCCTGGAGCTGCTGTCGATCCCGCTGTATGTGCTGTGCGCCACCGAACTGGGGCGCGAGCGCTCGCTGGAGTCGGGGCTGAAGTATCTGATCATCGGCTCGGTCGGCTCGGCCACGCTGCTGTACGGACTGGCGCTGATCTATGGCGCGACGGGCGCCACCGACTTCACCGCGATCGCCGGCGCGCTCTCGAGCGGCAGCCTTGCAAGCGACCCCCTGACGTTGATGGGGATCGCGCTGTGCGTGGCCGGCCTCTGCTTCAAGGCCTCGGTCGCGCCCTTTCACCAGTGGACCCCCGACGTATACGAGGGCGCGCCCACGCCGATCACGGCCTTCATGGCGGTCGCCACCAAGGTCGCCGCGCTAGGCGTGTTCCTGCGGCTGTTCGACGTCGCGCTGATCAACGCGCAGACCAGCTGGGGCCCAGCGGTGGCGGTGCTCGCGACGATCACGATCCTCGTCGGCAACGTCGGCGCGCTCGGGCAGTCCTCGCTGAAGCGGATGCTCGCGTACTCCTCGGTGGCCCAGGCCGGCTACATGCTCGCCGGCGTGGTCGTCGCGAGCAAACTGGGCGTCCAGGCGACAGTGTTCTACCTGGCTGTGTACGTGGCCATGAACATGGCCTCCTTCGCCGTGATCGTCGCGCGCGAACGCGAGACCGGACTTGGTGACTCGATCGACGCCTTGGCAGGTCTCGGCCGCGAGCGTCCGTGGCTTGCGTGGCCGATGACGATCTCGATGCTCGCCCTCGCCGGGATCCCCGCGACGGCGGGGTTCATCGGCAAGTTCTACCTGATCGACGCGGCCGTCTCAGGTGGCTATACGTGGCTTGGCGTGGCGATCGTGGTGGGCTCGATGATCTCCCTCGGCTATTACCTGCCGGTGGTCGCGACGATCTGGATGCGCGAAGAGACCGCACCTGCACCCATGGCCGCCACCGGGGCTCTGCCAGCGCTGGCCGGTGGGTCCCCCGAGCTTGACGCCGAGCTCGCCACCGGTCCTCAGCCCGAGGTCGTCTTCGTCGCCGTGCTCGCCGGGGCGGCGACGATCTTCTTCGGCATCATCCCCCAGCCGCTGTTCGATCTCGTCCATGGGGCGGGCGGCGCGCTCGGCGGCTTGTTCTGAGCTACAGCCGCCCGGAGGCCTGCGCCGCTGCTTCAGCCTCCTGCAACTGACGCTCGACGAGATCAAGGCCCGCGTCCCAGAAGCCGGGGTCGGCGAGGTTGACGCCAACGATCTCCCCCAGCTCCTCTGGGCTGCGCGAGCCGCCAGCGGCGAGCATCTCCAGGTAGCGCGGCACGAGCTCCGCTCCCTGCTGCTCATAGCGCTGATAGACCGACAGCGCAAGCAGCTGGCCGTACGCGTAGGCGTAGACGTAGCCGGGCGAGCCGATGAAGTGCGGTACGTATGACCACCAGGAGCGATACCCCTCGGTGAGCGCCACCGAGTCGCCCAGCATCTCGCTCTGGCTCTCCGCCCACAGCTCGCCAAAGCGCTCCACCGACAGCTCCCCCTGCTCGCGCCTGGCGGTGTGGACGAGGTCCTCGAAGCGGTTCATCGCCACCTGGCGAAAGACCGTTGCGATCGTGTCCTCGAGATTCTCCGCCAGCAGCGCCAGGCGCGAAGCCGGCGTGGAGTCCTCCTCTAGCAGCCGCCCGAAGACGATCGTCTCGCCGAATACCGAGGCGGTCTCCGCGAGCGTGAGCGGCGTGTGCTGATGGAAGATCCCCTGGCGGGCCGCCAGCGCGAAGTGAACGCCGTGACCGAGCTCGTGGGCGAGCGTGAGCACATCGCGACGGCGGGCAGTGTAGTTGAGCAGCACATAGGGAAAGACCGACGGAACCGCCGAAGCACAGAAGGCGCCACCCCGCTTGGCGGGACGCACCGGCGCGTCGATCCGCCGCTCGGCAAAGAAGCGCCCTGCCAGCTCCCCGAGCTCTCCGGAAAACGAGGAGTAGCAGTCGAGCACGATCTCCCGCGCCTGCGCGAACGGAAAGGTGACCTCGTCCTCGGTGACCGCCGCCATCCGATCGTAGTCGGCGAGTTGCTCGACGCCGAGGAGCTTCGCCTTCAGCCGATACCAGCGGCGCGCGATCTCATAGCGCCCGCGCACCGCTTCGATCAGCGCCCGCACGGACTCGTCACTGGCCTCGTTGGCCAGGTTGCGCGCCGCCAGCCAATGTGGATAGCGGCGCAGGCGATCATCGGTCGCCTTGTCCGCGAGCAATGTGTTGAACAGGAACGCGCGCGTGCGCAGCCCCGGGGCCAACGCGGCCGTTACCGCCTCCGCAGTCGTGCGCCGAACCTCACGATCGGACAGCGCCAGCCGGCTGAGCGCGACGTCGAGGGCAAGTTTCTCCTCGCCCAGCTCGCCTGTACCCAGAAGGGTGACCTCGATCGCCGAGGTNNAGGTGCTCGCGGTAGCGGCGCACGTTACGCAGGTGGTGGCGGCAGAAATCCAACCCCTCCCCCTCCAGCAGCTCCTCGGCTCGTGCGTCGGGGAGTGCCGCCCACTCCAGCTCGAAGAACAGCAGCGTCGTCTGGATCTGAGTCTCCTGCTCCTGGACGCGCTGCAGCAGGGCGCCGTTCGCCGGGTCGGCTGTGTCGGTGGAGAAGCGCAGCGCCGCGTAGTACCCGGCGCGACCGATCAGCTCGTAGATGACTGCCAGCGCTTCCATCGCCTCCCCCAGGCCCGCGCCGTCGAGCTCGCCGAGCTTCCCGGCATAACGCTCGGCGAACGCCTTCGCCCGAGCGAGGGCATCCTCCAACCTGCTCTCCACGCCAGCCTCGCCCTCCCCCTCGACGAGCGGCTCCAGGTCCCAGGCGGTCTCGGCCAGCTCGGGATCCTCGAGCTTGGNNCCCGCAAGTCTTCCTGATCGCCCGCCCCTCGATCGACGTCGAGGGGATGCGCGGCTACCTGCAGGACGTCGGTGGAGAGTCCTGGATAGAGCGGCGGCTGGGCGAGGTTGACGGCAATCCCAACGGAGGCGAGTTGATCGTCGAGTTCGGAGGGCGCGCCTGCTACCGGAGCTGGGAGCCTGGCCTGAACCCGAACGTCACGAAGGTCCGGACCGACCAGCGCGAGTACTTCGCAAACATCCTGCGCTCCGCTCACGGCAGCGTGCTCGAGCACGCCAACTACTCGTTCGCGCTGCGCAACGTGAGCCGTGTATTCACCCACGAGCTCGTCAGGCATCGCGCCGGTTCCGCCTTCAGCCAAGAGAGCCTGCGCTACGTGCGCCTCACCGACATCGGCTTTCGCGTCCCCCCCGCCCTGGAGCCAGTGCGCGAGCAGGTGCTCTCGATCGTCGAGCAGCTCGAGGAGTTTCAGGTGAGCGCCGCGAAGGAGCTGGGGATCGACGAGGACGGGGTGCCGTTCCACGTCAAGAAGGAGGTCACCTCAGCGCTGCGCCGTCTGGCGCCGATCGGCCTCTCGACCGACATCCTGTGGACGGCCAACGCCCGCACGCTGCGCCATGTGATCGAGATGCGCACCGCCGAGGGCGCCGAGGAGGAGCTGCGCCTCGTGTTCGACAAGATCGCCCGCCTCATGCAAGCCGAGGCTCCCGGCCTATTCCAGGACTTCGCTCTCCAGGACGACGGCTCTTGGGTCCCTGAGCACCGCAAGGTCTAGGACGGCGCCCGCCCAGCGCGTCTCGATCTACGCGTCCATCTTCCTGGTGCGCCACGCGCCGAGGCCGAGGAACACCGCCAACCAGGCAACGGTGACAAGGATCGCGGTGCCCTGCGACATCGTCACGATCTCGCCGCGACGCCCTTCGACGTGCACCGGGCTGAAGTGCCCTAGAGCCTGACTCAGCACGCCCGCGCGCGCGCTGCCGAGCGATTCGATGTTGGCAATTAGGGGGCTGGCCACGATCTGCCATGCGATCAGAGCGATGATCGCCGCTGGCTTGGAGGTGGTGAGCGCGGCGAAGCCGACCGCGACCACGCATACGACTCCGGTGGCCAGCAGCGCAAAGCCGAGACCATTGAGGACCAGCGAGAGGCCCGGGGTCGGGAGGTTCGACGCGAAAGCGTAAGTTCCCAAGAGCAGCAGCCCATACGCCAGACCGATCATTGTGCAGCAGAGTGCAAGCGCCGCAGGGACGCGGGTCGCGAACAGCATGAGACGGGAGCGACCGGTGACAACCAGATCGCGGAACACGCCGGCCGAAGCGTCTCCTGTGCCGGCCTCTACTCCGATCAGCACAGCCGCGAGCGGGCCGAAGAACAGGGCGATCACACGTAGTCCGTCTGTGAAGTTGTGGGTCCCTCCAGCCGGTCCATATCGACCCGGATTGGAGGAGTGCTGGATCGCGCTCACCAGGAAGTAGATCAGCACCGGCGCCGCTGCCAGCAGAAACGACCAGATCATCATGCCGCGCCTCTTGCGCAGCTTGAGGAAGTCCACGCCTGTCATCTGCCATGCGATCGCGGTACTCATGCCTTGACCTCCTCGGGGTTCGCGTCCAAGCGGGTTGTGATCTCCAGGAAGCGCTGCTCAAGGCTGTGCCGCACTGGCTCCAGGCGCGCGACTCCCACGCCCGCGTTGACGAGCAGTGTGTTCACCCGAGCCGCGGACTCGGCCCCGCCCGCCCCGGCGAGCACCACACGGATACCCTCATCGGAGCGATGGGCCTCGAGGACCAGCTCGCTGGCGTCGAGCGTGCCAAGCGCCTGCTCGATGTCGTCCACGCCCAAGATCAGCTCGTGACGCGCCACGCCACCACCGGCGAGCTCGGCGATCGTGCCCTGCGTGATGATCTTTCCCCGGTCCACAATCGCTGCGGCGTCACAGGTCCGTTCGACCTCGTCGAGCAGATGGGAGGAGATGAACACGGTGCGCCCCTCCTGCTCCACCATCGCGCGGATCATTTCGCGAAACTCCTGAATGCCACCAGGATCGAGGCCGTTGGTGGGCTCGTCGAGGATCAGCAGCAGCGGATCCGCCAGCAGGCAGCGAGCCACGCCGAGGCGCTGGCGCATGCCCATCGAGTAGCTCTTCACCTTCTCCCCGGCGCGCTCGGAAAGCCCCACGCGTGCAAGCGCCGGCGCGATCCGCTCGTGCACCTCCGGTCCGCGCACGGCCGCGATCAGGCGTAGGTTCTCGCGCCCGGTCAGGTGCATGTGAAAGCGGGGCTCCTCGACGATTGCGCCCACTCGCTGTAGCGCCTGTGCCCGCTCGAGAGGCATCGGGTGCCCGAGCACCTCCATCGTCCCGGAGTTGGCCGAGGTCAGCCCGAGCAGCGTGCGGATGATCGTGGTCTTGCCAGCGCCGTTGGGGCCGAGAAAACCGAACGCGCTGGCACGCGGCACGCGCAGATCGATGCCGTCGAGCGCCGTGCGCTCACCGAAGCGCTTGGTCAGACCGTGCGTCTCGATCGCGAACTCCACGGCGCGCAGCCTGTCAGACACACCTAAAGATTCGCTGAGAGTGGCCGGGGTCCTGCGAGGTCCTGTGCCCGACTCAGTCCTCCGTGGCCTGCAGCTCTTTGACCTGTCCTTCAAGCTGGGCCATCACTTCCGGGTCGCGCAGGGTTGTGACGTCTCCCAGCGCCCTACCCTCGGCGATGTCGCGTAGCAAGCGGCGCATGATCTTGCCGGAGCGCGTCTTCGGGAGATCGTCCGCCCAGATGATGCGCTTCGGCCGCGCGAACTTGCCGATCCGCTCGGCCACGGTGGCGCGAATGCCCTCGACGGTGCTCTCATCGCCCTCGAGGTCCCCCTGAAGCGTCACGAACGCGACGATCGCCTGCCCTGAGTCCTCGTCGTGCTGGCCGATCACGGCCGCCTCCGCAACATCGATGTGCGCCACGATCGCGGACTCCACCTCGGCGGTCGAGAGCCGGTGCCCGGAGACGTTCACCACGTCATCGATGCGCCCGATCACCCACAGGTAGCCGTCCTCCTCGCGTCGGGCGGCGTCGCCCACGAGGTAAGTATCTGGACCAAAGCGCTTGAAGTAGGTCTCGATGAAGCGCTCGTCCTCCTTGTAGAGCGTGCGCAGCATCGACGGCCACGGACGCGTCAGCACGAGCAGACCTTGGCCCTCCTCGATCGGCTCCCCGGTGGACTCGTCGCGCACCTCGGCGAACACACCCGGGAAAGGGAACGTGGCCGAACCGGGCTTGGTGGCGGTGATGCCCGGCAGCGGGGTGATCATGATCGCCCCGGTCTCGGTCTGCCACCAGGTGTCAACGATCGGGCAGCGTTCGCCTCCGATCACCTTGTGGTACCAAAGCCATGCCTTCGGGTTGATCGGCTCCCCGACCGAGCCGAGCAGCCGAAGCGAGGAGAGGTCGTGCTTGCCCGGCCACTGCGCACCCCACTTGATGCAGGCCCTGATCGCGGTCGGAGCGCAGTACAGGATGCTGACGCCGTAGCGCTCGACGATCTCCCACCAGATGCCCTTATGGGGATAGTCCGGCGCGCCCTCCCACATCACCGAGGTCGCACCGTTGGCCAGCGGGCCGTAGACGATGTAGGAGTGCCCTGTGACCCAGCCCACGTCGGCCGCGCACCAGTACACATCCTCCTCAGGCTTGAGGTCGAACACATAGCGGTGAGTGGCCGATACGCCCGTCAGGTAGCCACCGGTCGTGTGGAGGATGCCCTTCGGCTTGGCCGTCGAGCCGGAGGTGTAGAGG
>PLBZ01000024.1 GCA_003134675.1 Solirubrobacterales bacterium | reverse complement strand
CCGGACATCGTGATCTCGGTGATCGCCTCCGATTCCACCGTCACCGCGTTGAACGGCCCCGACACCGATGAGAGCGGATGCCCGGCATACAGGAACGCGGGATACACGTGCACCGACAGCCCGCCGTCGCGCCGCTCGGCGGTCCCGATCAGCTTCAGGCCGAGGCCCAGCTCGCGGGCGTACTCGAGGTCGTCTGACTGCAGGTTCTCGATCCCCTCGTAGGGCACATCGTCGAGGTGTACGGGCGCGCCGAACGCAAGGCGCGCGAGGATCGCCATCTTCGCCGCCGCGTCCCTGCCGCTGACGTCATCGCTCGGGTCCGCCTCCGCATAGCCCCGGCGCTGGGCCTCGGCCAGTGCCTGCGCATAGGTGCTGCCTCTCGCCATCTCACTGAGGATGAAGTTGGTAGTGCCGTTGACAATCCCGTGAATACGCTCGATCGGTGTAGCGGCCAGCGACTCCTCCAGCAGTCGCACGACCGGCACCGCGCCGGCCACCGCAGCCTCGAAGCGCAGCCTGACACCGTGCTCGCGGGCGGCCTCGAACAGCTCCTCGCCGTGCTGGGAGAGCAGCTGCTTGTTGGCCGTCACAACGTGCTTGCCGGCGCGCATCGCCGCCAGCAGGTACTCGCGTGCGGGCTCGACCCCGCCGATCAGCTCAACCAAGAGCTCAGCGCCGGCGAGGATCTCTTCGAAGTCGCCTTCCGTGCGCGTCAGTACACCGCAGATCACCGGTGTGCGCCCGTTGAAGCGCTCGATCTCCTCCGCCCGCTCCTCCAGCAGCTCGACGAACGCCGACCCGACCGTGCCGTGACCGAGCAGACCGACTTTGAAGGGCTCAGGGGACATCGCGCGCCGTCAAATCCTCGAAGCTCTCGCGCCGTACCACCACACGCGCGTCGCCATCGCGGCAGAAGATCACCGGTGGTCGCGGCACCCCGTTGTAGTTACTCGCCATCGCAAACCCGTACGCGCCGGTCGCCGGCGTCACGATCACGTCGCCCGCCCGCGGATCGTCAAGCAGCGCCGCGCGCACGATCACGTCGCCGGACTCGCAGTGCTTGCCCGCCAGCACACACGGCGTCGCGCCGCCAAAGCGATCAGCCACATGCGCTTCGTAGACCGCGCCGTAGAGCATCGGCCGCAGGTTGTCAGACATCCCGCCGTCGACAGCCACCCAGGTGGACACATTGCGCTTGACGCTCTCCACGCTGTACAGCGTCACCCCCGCGTTGGCCACCAGCGCTCTGCCCGGCTCGATCAGCAGCTGGCTATGGGCGCCCAGATGCTCCGCAGCCGCATCGATGACCGCCGCCAAATAGTCCTCGATCGAGGGCGGCTCTTGATCCTCGGTGTAGGCGACACCCAGCCCGCCCCCCAGATCCCATACGGGAAACTCACCGAGCTTTGAGAGCTCCGCCGCCGCCTTACGAAATGGCTCCAGATCAAGCAGCTGCGATCCGATGTGTGTGTGCACTCCACGCAATCTGAGCCCGGCGATTGCCTCGATTTGCTCGATCGCGATCCCCACCTCGTCCATCGCGAAGCCGAACTTAGAGTCGGCCTGGCCGGTGGAGATCTTCTCGTGCGTTTGCCCTCTGACATCTGGGGTCGCCCTCACCAACACCGGCTGAGGATCGCCGTCGCGTAGCTCTCCGTCGTTGACCAGGCGCGCCAGGCGGTCGATCTCATCGAAGTTATCAACCACGATCAGGCCCACTTTGCGATGCAGTGCCATGCGCAGCTCCGCCTCGGACTTTGCGTTGCCGTGCAGCACGATCCGCTCCGCTAAAAAGCCTGCATTCAGCGCCAGCTGTAGCTCCCCGGCAGACGCCACGTCACACCACAGGCCCTCCTCTGCGAAGACCCGCAGCACCGCCGTGCAGGGAAGGGCCTTGGAGGCGAACACCACGTTCCTCTGCGGATGGCCAGCCCGTCCAGCAGCCCTGCTAAAGGCGCGCGCCCGCGTTCGCAGATCATCCTCGGCCATCACGTAGGCTGGCGTTCCGAACTCCTCTGCTAGCTCGATCACGTCGCAGCCACCGACCTCCAGGCGCCCGCGCTCGTTCAGTCGGCTGCTCAGGGGAAATACTTCAGAGAGGCTCGTCCCAGTGGCCATAGCCGGGATTATCGCTGCACAGTCATTCAGGCGATCGTCGGACGGGAAGTAGACACATTGGCACGCCCTCCCGTCAGGCCGCTCCCGCGCGCCATCAACGCCAGCCACGCCAGGCCGATCGCCAGCAGCGCGATGCTCTCCAGCTGCGGCGCGGTCAACCCGGCGAGCACCTCGTTATTGCGTCGGACGAACTCCACCAGGAACCGCTCCAGACCGCTCAGCACGAGATAGGACGCGAACACCCCCCCCGGGCGCACGCGGTCGCGCAGCCGCCACAGCAGATAGGTAACCAGACACATCGCCACCGTCTCGTAGATCGGGGTCGGCTGCACCGTCACCCCCGGCGCAGTAGGGACCGTCCCGTGGGAATAGCCCATCGCCCATGGAAGGCTCGAGCGGATCCCGTAGTCGCCATCGCCGGAGACCTGGCAGCCGATGCGCCCGATCGCATAGCCGAGTGCGAGCGCGGTCGCGCACATGTCGAGCATGCTCAGTTCCAACACATCGCGCCAGCGCATCCACGCCAGCACCCCGATCGCGCCCCCGATCGCGCCCCCGTACCACACCAGCCCTGACCCCGAGAAGATGGATCCGAGCAGGTCGTGCTTGACCTGGGAGTAGTTCTGAATCACGTAGTAGCCGCGCGCGCCGACCACGCCGCCGATCAGCGCGGCGAACACGATCTCGTACGCCCAGTCGACCGGCTTGCCCAGCTCGCGCAGCCTGCGCGCCACCAGCCCCCCGCAAGCGAGGAAGCCGAGCGCGAACATCACCCCAAAGGTCTTGATCGAGATACCCAGGAGATGGATCTCGGGCTTCATGGCGTGCAGAGCGAGAGCATCGGGACCGCTGCACTTTAGGGCACCGAGATCCGCTTCTGCGACAATCACGCCCGATGGCGACACGGCGATCAAGCTTTGGCAAAGACCGCGGCCTGCAGGCGCGGATGCTGCTGACGATCTTCCTGCTGGGGCTGCTCTACGTGGTCTTCGTCGGCGTGCTGTTCGCGGCGGGAGCGGGCGCCGGCGTGATCGTCGTCGTCGCGCTCGTGCTGCTGATGCTCCAGCTGTTCGGCTCGGACAAGATCGCGCTCGCCACGATGGGCGTCAAAGAGGTCTCCCCCGCCGAGGAGCCCGAGCTGCACGGGATCATCGAGCGGCTATGCGTGCAGGCCGACCTGCCCAAGCCGAGGGTCTGCGTGATGGAGACCTCGATGCCCAACGCGTTCGCGATGGGACGCACGCGCAAGTCCACCTCGGTCACCGCGACCCGGGGAATCCTCGAGCTGCTCTCCCCCGCTGAGCTCGAAGGGGTGATGGCGCACGAGCTCACCCACGTCATCAACCGCGACGTGATGGTGATGACGCT
>PLBZ01000074.1:10657-14444 GCA_003134675.1 Solirubrobacterales bacterium | reverse complement strand
GCAGCGCTTGATCGACCGCTGCCTCGAGATCTTCGACTCCGAGCCGGTCTTCACCTCCGAGGTCGGACCGGTCATCGGTACCTACACCGGACCTGGCCTGATTGGCGTCGGCGCCATCCCGCGCGCGCTTCTGGCCTGACTTAGTCCCGGCGGTTGCGGCGGCGGCGCATCATGCGCGCGCCTAGAAACAGGCCCACGACGGCCGCTGCCGCCGTGACTTCAGGACGGTGGCGCTCGATGTGCCCGCGCCAATCGGTCAGATGCGTGACCTCGCCGCGGAGGCGCACCAGCGAGACCGCCAGCTCCTCGCGGTTGGCCTCGATCGAGCTGCGAATCTCCGCCGAGCTGCGCGCCGCCATCAGATCTCCCCCCGCTCGCTGGTGTCCGTGCGCCCGTCCCCATGCTCGGCCCCAGCGGACACCGTCTCACGAATCTTCCGCGCCTCCTCGATCGCCATCTTCGGCACCGGCGGCGCACTCCGTTTAACCGCCCTGACGGCGATCAGGCCGGCGAGCAGGCCAAGGACGATGAGAATCACCGCCATCGCAAAGAAGCCCCAGAAGTAGGTGTACTGGTTGCCGATCGGCAGCTCGTAGTAGAGCAACCACGCACAGCCGATCAGCACGAAGAACAGGGCGGTGACGAGGAACACCCCGGCCGCCATGCCGACGATCGCGCCCTTGACGAGCTTGCTCGCCTTCTCGGCAACCTCCGCCTTGGCCAGCTCGATCTCCTCGCGGATCAGCAGCGTCGCGCGCTCGGACACCTCGGTGATCGCCGTCGCGATGCCCTGAGCTCCCGCCGCAGAGGACGCTCCGCGGTCGCCGTTGGGCGTGTCCCTGTCAGCCTCGCTCACTCCGGCGGCTCCTCGTCGAACAGACGCCGCCAGACGGTGCCCGCCAGGCGGTTGGCCACGATGCTCGCCACCGCGCCCGCCCCCGCCAGCAGCCCAGACCACATCAGCCGCTTGACCATGTCGTTCTCCATTAGCGGCAGTCTATTCCCTCGCGCCGACCACACTCGTTTCGAGGCCCCCGCACACAGCCTCGACGACCAGCCACTTGGCCCGCTCGAAGTGCTCCTCGCCCTGCGGCAGCAAACCGAAGATCCAGCCCGTGAGCATCTGCTCGATCGCACCGTAGAACGCCATCGCGGCGAACTGCGCCTCGATCTCCGTCTTGAAGGTGCCCTCAGCCTGCGCCTTGGTGACGATCTCCCCGATCAGCTCATACGCCTCCCGGATCTGACCGAGGTGGGTCTGCCCGAACGAGTTCGCCGCCCGCGTCACCTCGACGATGATCACCTTCATNNCCAGCGCTCGAGGAACAGCGTGTCGAGGATCTCGTCCTTGGAGGCGAAGTAGTGGTACACCAGCCCGTACGCCACCCCCGCCTCATCGGCGATGTCCGACACCCGGCAGGCATGAAAGCCCTGGCGCGCGAACACCCGCACGGCCGCGTTCAGGATCAGGCGACGCTTGTCCGGTGTTGTTGCCCTGATAATGGTGTTCCCCTTCCGCGATATTGCCTGATCCGCAGAATAGATTGACTAGTCAGTCAACGACCCCAAGCATAGCGCCCAGCGCCGCTTCACCGATCTTCCGCGGCACGCGCCCGCTGAAGCGCTGGCGCTATGTCGGCGTGTTCTGCGAGGAGCTGATGGCCTGCGCCGCAATCGTCCGGGTCGGCCCGCTCATCCAGTCCTTCTGGGCGGTCCTTCCGCGCAGCGACAGCCGCCTGCGGGAGCGCACGCGCCTGCTCCCCCGGCGCAGTGTCGCACTGGAACCCGGACGACTGCGAATCAGCGACGGCGGCGTGCTGCTCGATCTCTGCATCGATGAAAACGATGGCGTCCAGGCCCTCTGCCCGCACGGTCGCGAGCACGTGTGGACGCGCAAGCAGGCCGGCGTTCCGGCCCGCGGCACGCTTGCCCTGCACGGCGGCCCGGAGCGGCAGATCGAGGCGCTCGCCGTGATCGACGATACCGCCGGCTACCACGCCCGTTTTACCGAGTGGTGGTGGAGCGCCGGGGTCGGCGTCGCTTCCGACGGGACGCCGCTGGCTTGGAACCTCGTCACCGGAGTCAACGACCCGCCCACCGGCTCCGAGCGCGCCGTATGGATCGCCGGAGAGCCGCACGAGAGCGCTCCGGTCAGCTTCGCAAACGACCTCTCTCAGATCCGCGCCGAGGACGGCTCAGAGCTGAGCTTCGCCCCCGAGGCCGAACGCCGCCGTAAGGAGAACCTGCTGATCCTGCGCAGCGATTACCAGGCACCCTTCGGCCGCTTCTCGGGCTCGCTCCCCGGCCAGATCGAGCTGGCCCATGGCCTCGGCGTCGTCGAGCACCACCGCGCACGCTGGTAGGCGCAGACGCGCTCAGGCTCGGAACGTCGGGGACGGCGCCTCGGCCGGGTCGGCGGGACCTGCAACCGCGCCCGCTCCCAGCAGCTCGGCGACCTCCGCCTCGCTGTAACCGGCCGCGCGCAGCACCTCCTCGGTGTGCTCCCCCAGCGCCGGCCCAGGCATCCGCGCGTGCTCGCCCGGCGTGCGCCCCAGCTTGACCGGAACCCCCAGCTGCTTCACAGCCCGCTCCGCCCCCGGCTGCTGGATCTCGACCACCATCTCTCGCTCCTGCACCAAGTCCGAGGAAAGCGCCTCGTCCAGCTCCAGCACCGGCTCGAGGCAGCAATCGTGCTCGCCCGCAAACGCCTGCCACTGCGCCCGGTCGCGCCCCATGAAGATCTCCTTGACCTGCGCATGCGCCTCGGAGCCGGGCGCCTCGAACTGGCGCTCGATCAGATCCTCACGCCCCACCCCCCTGCACCACGCCTGCCAGAACTTCGGCTCCAGCGCCCCCAGCGTCACCCAGCCGTCGGCGCACTCATACGGCCGATAACAGATCAGCGACCCCGCCAGCGGCAGATCGCCCCGGTGCGGCACCGTCCCGTCGGCGAAGTACCCCGCCGCCACCATCGCCAGCCACGACAGCGCGCCGTCGGCCATCGACACGTCCACCATCTGCCCCTTCCCCGAGCCTGGGCGGGCGGGTGTCCCATCTCCGTCGCGCTCGCGCAACGCCGCGAGGATGCCGAAGGCGGCCATCAGCGCGCCCCCGCCAAGATCGGCGATCTGCCCGGAAGCCTGCACCGGCTCACCGCCGCGCTCGCCGGTCAATCCGAGCAGCCCGACGAGACCCAGGTAGTTCATGTCGTGACCCGAGGACTCGCGCTTGGGACCGGTCTGCCCGTAGCCCGAGATCGCGCAGTACACGATCCCCGGGTTCTCCTCGCGCATCCGCTCGTAGCCCACCCCCAACCGGTCGAGCACCCCCGGCCGGAAGGACTCGAGCACCACGTCGTATCCGCGCACCAGGCGCAGCAGCACCTCGCGCCCCCGCTCGCTCTTGAGGTCGAGGCGGATCGAGCGCTTGTTGCGATTGAGCGACAGGAACAGCGCCGACTTCGCACTGTCATCGGCCCCCTCGTAATACGGAGGCGCCCAGCGGATGTAGTCGCCCATCCCCGTGTCCTCGACCTTCACCACATCCGCCCCGAAGTCCCCCAGCAGCAGCGAGCAGAACCCACCCGGCAGCAGGCGGGAGAGATCCAGGACACGGATACCTTCCAGCGGAAGGCTCAACGCTGAGGCACTCCCAGCATCGTGCGGGCCTCCCGCACGCTCGCCGGCCGGCGCCCCATATCCGTCGTCATCTGCCGTGCCTTCGCGATCAGCTCGCCGTTCGAACGCGCCATCTCGCCGTTTGGCAGGTAGAGGTTGTCCTCGAGGCC
>PLBZ01000074.1:3900-10645 GCA_003134675.1 Solirubrobacterales bacterium | reverse complement strand
AGTGCGAAGGATGGGAATCCCGCCCACCCGAGTCCCGCCCACCCGGAATGTTCTCCACCATCGCCGCCAAATTGCGCGCCGTCGGCGGGATGCCTCCGACGACGCCCATCACGCAATCGACGTGCAGCGGAGTTTTCAACACCCCCATATCGATCAGCGGCTCCAGGCTGCCGACGTGCCCGATGTCGAAGCACTCGTGCTCGGGTTTGATTCCCAGCTCGTTCATTGCTCCAAGCAGCTCGATGATCTCCTCGAACGGGTTCGCGAACACCATCTTGAACACGAACTCTTTCCTCGACTTCGAGTACTTCGCGTAGTTCATCGACCCCATGTTCAGCGCCGCCACCTCCGGGCGGCAGGCGCGCAGATAGGCGATGCGCTTCTCCACCGCCACGCCGATCGTGCCCGTGGAGAAGTTGACGATCACCTCGTCGCCGACCTCCTCGCGGATCGCGCCCGAGATCGCCTGGAAGTCCTCGATCTCATAGCTCGGCAGGCCCTCGGGAGTGCGCGCATGGATGTGGATCATCACCCCACCCTCGTCCACGATCCGCCGCGCCTCCGCCGCATACTCAGCCGGCGTATAGGGGATCGCCGGGCACTGCTCGCGGTTGGCGATCGCCCCCGAGATCGAGCAGGTGATCACGACCGGATCATCGAGACTCATACGGGCACCACGCCATGGCGCTTCCAGGGGCGCTCGACCCGCTTGCTCTGGGACATCTCGAGCCCCCGGCAGATCGTCTCGCGCGTCTCGCGCGGGTCGATCACATCGTCGATCAGGTCGTTCCCAGCCGCGATGTACACGTCGAAGATCTTCCGAAACCCCTCGATCAACTCGGCCCTCTTCGCCTCTGGGTCCTCCGCCTCGTCGACCTGTTTGCGAAACGCGATCTCCACGACGCCCTCGGCGCCCATCACGCTGATCTCCGCAGACGGCCACGCGACGATCAGGTCCGGTTCGTACGCCCGCCCGTTCATCACGTAGTAACCCGCACCATAAGCCTTGCGCGTGATCACCGTGATCTTCGGCACCGTCGCGTTGGCGACCGCGTAGAGCATCTTCGCGCCGTGGCGGATGATCCCCTCGGCCTCGACCTTCGTGCCGACCATGAAGCCCGGTACGTCCATCAAGAAGATCAGCGGAATACCGAACGCGTTGCACAGGTTGACGAAGCGCGCCGCCTTGTCGGCCGAGTTGTTGTCGAGGATGCCCCCCAGCTGCTTGGGCTGGTTGGCCACGATCCCCGCCGGGCGCCCCCCGAAGCGCGCGAAGCACGTGATGATCGTCTTCGCCCACTGCCCCTTCATGTCGAAGTACTCGCCGTCGTCCGTGATCCGCCGGATCACCTCATACATGTCATACGGCTTGCGATTCGACTCCGGCAGCACGTCGAGCAGCTCCTCCTCGCGCCTGTCGATCGGGTCTGATCCGGGCCCGCCCGCCCGGATCGGCGGCTTCTCTTCGCAGTTCTGCGGCATGTACGAGAGGTAGGCCTTGACCCGATCGATGCACTCCTCGTCGCTTGCCACCTCCATGTCGCCCACCCCCGACTTGCGCGTGTGCACGCGCGAGCCCCCCAGTTCCTCCTGGGTGACGTCCTCACCGACCGCCGCCTTGACGAGGTGCGGCCCCGCGAGCGCCATCGATCCTCTGCCCTTGACCATCGGCACGAAGTCCGCCAGCCCCGGGATGTAGGCGGTCCCCGCCGCGCACGGCCCCATCAACGCCGCGATCTGCGGGATCACGCCGCTCATCANNTGCACGCGCGCGCCGGC
Source organism: Solirubrobacterales bacterium (assembly GCA_003134675.1). GTDB lineage: Bacteria > Actinomycetota > Thermoleophilia > Solirubrobacterales > Solirubrobacteraceae > Palsa-744. Next base: position 8,866 of record PLBZ01000074.1, on the reverse strand, counting down.
GGAGTCCAGCAGCCAGATGAACGGGATTCGCTTGCTCAGCGCCAGCTCGCGCAAGCGCGTCACCTTGATCTCGCCCGTCATCCCCATCGAGCCGGCCATCACCGTGAAGTCATACGCACAGACCGCCACCAGACGCCCGTCGAGCTTGCCGTAGCCGGTGATCACGCCGTCCGCCGGCGCGTCCACGCCGTCCATCGCCCGCTGGGAGAAATGCGGCTTGCCGTGGATGCCGAGCTCGGTGAAGGTCCCCCCGTCGATCAGCAGCGCGATCCGCTCGCGCGCGGTCAGCTTTTCGCGCTCGTGCTGCTTTGCGATCTTCTCCTCGCCGCCGCCAAGCTCGATCTGCGCGCGGCGCTCCTGCAGGTCCTCGACCAGCGGTCGCAGCAGCGAGGTGCTCTGGAGGGTGCTCATCAGCGGCCTTTCCATTGCGGGTCGCGCTTCTCGAAGAAAGCGGTCACGCCCTCCACGATGTCCTCGGTCGAGAGCGCCAGGCTCAGCTGCGCGCGCAGGTAGTCCAGCGCGTCGTCCAGCGGCATGTCCAGCTGGCGGCGCATCGCCTCCTTGCCCAGTCGCATGATCACCGGCGACTTGCCCGCGAGCTTCTCCGCCCAATCGGCCACAGCCGCGTCGAAGTTCTCAGTGGGAACGACCTTGTTGACAAGCCCCGCCGCCAGCGCCTCCTGGGCGCTGAAGCGCTCGCCCAGCAGCAGCAGCTCGTTGGCCTTCTTGCGCGGCACGTTGCGATAGATCAGCGCCATGATCATGAACGGGAACGCGCCCACGTTGATCTCCGGCGTGCCGAACGTCGCCCGCTCGGACGCGACGATCAGATCGCATGCCAGCGCTATACCCAGCGCGCCCGCCAGCACGTGTCCGTCCGCAGCGACGACCGTCGGCTTGTCCAGCGCGCTGATCAGCTTGAACAGGCTCACGAAGCGCTCGGAGGCGAAATGCTTCTCCACGAGCGATGTCTCGCCGGCAAAGCCACCCAGGTTCGCGCCGGAGGAGAACGTCTTCTCATCTGAGGAGCGCAGCACGACGCAGCGCGCATCGCCGTCCTCACCGGCACGCTCGAACGCGCCGATCAGGCCGCCCAGGAGCTCCGCCGACAGCGCGTTGCGCGTATCCGGGTCGTTCAGCGTGATCGTCGCGACGCCCGCGCCGCTGAGGTCGTAGAGGACCGGTTCGCTCGCCATCAGCGCATCCTAACCGTCGCCGCGCGCAGCCCTACCGAGGCAGGCCCTAAGCTTCCTGGTGCAGTTCGTTGGGTGCAACGAGAAAAGGAGCCATTCCATGGCCGCAACCGCCGAGAGCGTCATGAAGCCCGACTTCGGGTCCAGCCGCAAACACTTCATCTTCACCGACGAGCACGAAGCGCTGCGCGAGTCGATCACCAACTTCGCGATCAAAGAGCTCGCCCCACACGCCGAGGAGTGGGAGGAGACGACGTTCCCCGACTCCGTCTTTCACCGCATGGGCGAGCTCGGCTTCCTCGGCCTGGACAAGCCCGAGTCCTACGGCGGGCAGGGCGGCGACTACTTCTCAGCGATGGTCCTCGCCGAGGCGATCACCAACGCCAACTGCGGCGGCCTGGCGATGGGCATCGCGGTGCAAACCGACATGGCGATGCCGCCGATCCTCGCGTTCGGCACAGAGGAGCAGAAGCAGGAGTGGGTGGTGCCGGCGATCGCAGGCACGAAGATCCTCTGTCTCGGCATCACCGAGCCCGACGCCGGCTCGGACGTCAAAGGAATCAAGACCCGGGCGGTCCGCGACGGCGAGGACTACGTGATCAACGGCTCGAAGACATACATCACCAACGGCCACCGCGCCGACGTGATCGTGCTCGTCACGAAGACCGAGGTGGGTGGGACCGATTCCGGCTACGACGGCTTCAGCCTGTTCCTCGTCCCGATGGACGCCCCCGGGGTGATCCGCGAGCAGAAGCTGCGCAAGATGGGCATGCACGCCTCCGACACGGCGCTCCTGGCCTTCCAGGACGTTCGCGTCCCGGCCTCGGCGATGCTCGGCGAGGAAGGCAAGGGCTTCTACCACATCATGTGGGAGCTCCAGGGCGAGCGCATGATCGGAGCGGCCGGCTGTGTCGCCGGCGCGCAGAAGTGCTTCGAGCACACGCTCGCCTACGCCAAGGAGCGCGAAGCGTTCGGCAAAGCGATCGGCCACTTCCAGGTGATCCGCCACAAGTTCGCCGAGATGGCCACCAAGCTCGAGTCCGCGCGCCAGCTCAACTACGTCACCGCCTGGCGCTTTGCCAACGGCGAGTACCCCGTGCGTGAGATCTCGATGGCCAAGCTGCACGCCGCCCGCGTCGCCTGCGAAGTCGCGGACGAGTGCATCCAGATCCACGGCGGCGCCGGCTACATGAAGGAGTACAACGTCGAGCGCGTCTGGCGCGACATGCGCCTGAATCGCATCGGCGCGGGCACCGACGAGATCATGCTCGAGGTCATCGGCCGCTCCTACGGTCTTTGATCAGTTGGTCTGGGCCGCATGCGGCCCAGCCTGGAACCGCACATGTGCGGTTCCATCGGACGGTGCATGCACCGTCCGACCGATAGGCGCATGCGCCTATCGGAACCACACCACCCACCCACCCATGAGTAATCCAAATCCTCCGTTCACCGACGAGCACGAGGAGCTCCGCGCCTCGATTCGCGGCTTCATCGACCGGGAGCTCGCACCCCACGCCCAGAGCTGGGAGGACGAGCGCTGGTTCCCCGACGAGGTCTTCGGGAAGCTCGCCGCGCAGGGCCTGCTCGGCCTGAAGTACCCGGAGTCATACGGCGGCCAGGGCGGCGACTACCTGCACGAGGCAGTGCTCGTCGAGGAGCTCGCGCGCACCGGCTCCGGCGGGACCGCAGCGGGAATCGGCGCACACATCAACATCGCCACCCCGCCGATCTGGAAGTTCGGCACCGAGGAGCAGAAGCAGCGCTACCTGGTTCCCGCCATCCGCGGCGAGAAGATCGGCGCTCTCGGCATCACCGAGCCCGGGGCCGGCTCGGACGTGGCCGCACTTCGCACCCGCGCCACCCCCGTCGACGGTGGCTTCCTGCTCAACGGCGAGAAGACCTACATCACCAACGGCGTGCGCGCCCACTTCATCGTCACCGCTGTGAAGACGAAGGAAACGACCCCGCCCGCCCGCCACCACGACATCTCCTTCCTGATCGTCGACCGCGGCGAGGGGGTCACATCCGCAAAGCTCGAGAAGCTCGGCTGGCACGCCTCGGACACAGCCACGATCTCCTTCGAGGACGTGTTCGTGCCCGCCGAGAACCTGCTCGGCACCGAGCACGAGGGCTTCAAGCAGATCATGGCCAACTTCCAGTGGGAGCGCCTGGCGATGGCGCTCGGCGCCGTCGGCGCGATGGGACTCGCGTGGGAGCGCACCGCCGCCTTCGCGCGCGAGCGCCAGGCCTTCGGCCGTCCCCTCTCTGGCCACCAGGCAATCCGCCACAAGCTCGCCGATCTCGCCACCAGCGCCTACACCTGCCGCTGCGTCACCTATGACGCGCTGCGCCGGTTCGTCGCCGGCGAGGAGCCGCTGAAGGAGGTCACGATGGCCAAGCTGCTGACCCAGCGCGCCTCCTTCGAGCTGATGGACGCCTGCCTGCAGATCCACGGCGGCGCCGGATACATGCGCGAGGTCTGGGTGGAGCGAGCGGCCCGCGACTCCCGCCTCGGCCCGATCGGCGGCGGCTCGGACGAGATCATGCGCGAGATCCTCGGCCGCGTTCTGGCCCTGTAGGCGACCCCGGCACCAACGGGGGTGTAGCGATCCATCCGCATCATCCGCGCACAAGGATGTCCAAACCTACGCGCCGGGGCTCATGTCCCCTGCGCGCGCGGCCGATGCACGGAATGTGCCTCGTCTCCGCTGCATGCTCGGCGCATTCGCGCTGGCCGCCTGCCTCTGTATCCCCGCTACGGGCGCCACGGCCTCTGCCGGTCAGCGCTCCGGGCGTCATCGCGCCTGCGCGCACGCCAGGCTGAGACCCACCAGGAAGAACCTCGACCTGATCCGAGCGGCGACCCTGTGTCTGATCAACCGCGAACGCGTCCTCCACGGTGAGCGACCCCTGCGGCCGAACCGGCGACTGCGGCGGGCCGCCCAGGGACACACCGCGAGCATGGCCAGCCACGACTACTTCGCACACGTCGGCCCGCGAGGCCAGACGCTGCTCGCCCGGATGCGTTCCGCCGGCTACATCTACAGCTCGCGGGTCGGCTATGAAGTCGGCGAGAACATCGCCTGGGGCACCCTCAGCCTGGCCACGCCCCGCGCGATCGTCGCCGCCTGGATGGCCTCGCCGGGGCACCGCGCCAACATCCTCGACGCTCACTTCCGCGACACCGCGATCGGCGTCTCCCCCCATCTGCCGTCCCTGCTCAGCCGACGTCAGACCGGCGCGATCTACACCCAGGACTTCGGGGTCATCATCACCGGCTGAGCCACTGCGGGATAATCTCCGGTCACTGACCACGACAAGGAGACGCAACGGTTATGGGTGTACTCGACGGCAAGTCGGCGATCGTGACGGGCTCGGCCCGCGGCATCGGACGCGCAACGGCTGAACTGCTCGCCTCGCAGGGGGCGCAGGTTCTGATCAACGACCTCGACGGTGACGTCGCCGAGCAGGCCTCCTCTGAGATCGCCGGTGAGACGGCCGTGTTCGCAGGCGACCTCACCAAGCCAGGCGCAGCCGATGAGCTCGTGGCCAAGGCAATCGACTCGTTCGGCAAGATCGACATCATCGTCAACAACGCCGGCTATACGCTCGACGCGCCGATCCACAAGATGTCCGACGAGCACTTCCAGGCGATGATCGACATCCACACAGTCGTGCCCTTCCGCGTGATCCGCGCAGCCGCTCCGCACCTGCGCGACCCCGCCAAGAAGGAGCGCGAGGAAGGCCGCGAGGTGTTCCGCAAGATCGTCAAC
>PLBZ01000074.1:0-3880 GCA_003134675.1 Solirubrobacterales bacterium | reverse complement strand
ATCCCCGAGCAGATGCGCCAGATGGCCTCGATGCTGATCCCGCTGGGCCGTCCCGCCACACCCGAGGAGGCCGCAGGGGGAGTGTTCTTCCTGTGCTCACCCTGGTCCAATTACGTACACGGGCAGACCCTCCACATCACCGGCGGCCTGTTCGGCGGGATGTCCGGTTAAGGACCCCGCAGGTCGAGTAGGCACCCTGAGAAGTAAGCCCCCGCGGGCGAGGCGAGGTAGGCCGTGAGCGCGGCCACCTCGCCCGCGGAGGTGCTCTCTCCGGGGGCGATCGTGACTGGCGTGATCTGGTGGCGCGCCCACTCGATCGACAGCGTCCGCGACAGGTTCTCCAGGCCCGCCCGCGCCGCATCGGCCTGCTCGCCGGCGTCCGGCGCCGGCGCCACGTAAACGATTCGACGGGTGGGCGGGCTCGGTTCATCGACCGGCAGGAACGCGTTGTTGACAACGGCTCGAGTCACGTTCCAGGTCGTCTCCAGGCACGCACGCAGGCCTCCGAGCGCAAACAGGCCGGCGCCGTCGAGGACCAGCAAGTCAAGGCTCCCGATCTCAGCGACAGCCTCCTCGGCGACGTCGGCGGCACACACGTGGACGTCGGCTCCCAACTCTCTGCACGCCTCGTCCACCGCTGCCCCAAACGGAGCGACCGGTTCTGTGACGCCTGCTTGAAGGACAGACACGCCGTCCAGTAGGCCCCGGCGCAGGAGCTCCGGAGCGAGCACGACTATTGCACGGCGACCCGCCGCGTGCGGCGCTGCTCGCGCGCGCGGCGCAGGACGCCCTTGCGACCGTGCTCCTGCAGGCCGGCGTACAGAGCGCGGATCTGAAGGAGGACCTCATCAGCCACCGCCTGCTGCTGCTCTGGCGTGGGATGCTCGATGCACTCCCAGCGGATCGCGTCCCCGTACTGCACGGTGATCTCAGGGAACTGCAGGCGCTTCCAGTTGCGGATCCGCGAGGATCCGTGGATCGCGATCGGCACGACCGGCGCCCCGGTCTCGAGCGCCAGGCGACCGATCCCGCGCTTTGCCTGCTCGGCGACTTTGCCCGTGCGCGAGCGCCCGCCCTCGCAGTACATCGTGATCGCTCCACCCCGCCCGAGGATCGTCTCGGCGGTGATGAACGTCTCCTCGTCGCGCGCCCCGCGGCGCACGGGGAAGACACCGCCGTGGGTGTAGACGAACTGCATCGGCCCCGGTTTGAAGAGCTGTGACTTGGCCATGAAGCGAACCTTGCGGCGGATGTAGCAGCCCATCAGGAAGTGGTCCATGAACGAGAAGTGGTTGGGCGCGAGGATCACCGCTCCCGCGCCCGGCACCTTCTCGGAGGAGATCGCCCGTGCGCGCAGGAACGTGTAGGCGTACAGCGAGGTGAGCATCCGCGTCAGCTCATACGCCCAGTCCGGTTCGCGCGTGCGCGAGCGCTCGTGGAAGCGGTCGAAGTGCTCCTTCGGCCGCGGGTCGGCATATACCTGCTCGCGCATCGGTGCCAGATCGCTCATCTGAGCGGTTTACCTCGCGGACTCGAGAAAGTTACGCGCACGGGCCAGCGCGTCCGCCCAGCCCGCGAGCAGACCGGCGCGCTCGTCCTCGCCCATTTGAGGCTCATAGCGCCTGCGCTCCCGCCAGGCGTCGCGTACATCGGAGATGGTCCATAGCCCAACTCCGATACCCGCCAGGTACGCCGCGCCGAGCGCGGTCGTCTCGCTGATCTCTCCCAGTACCACCGGCACGCCGAGCACGTCCGCCTGGAACTGCATCAACCAGTCGTTCGCGCTCGCGCCGCCGTCGGCGCGCAGCTCGCTCAGCGGCTCTTCGCACGCCGCCTCCATCGCGCGGACGGCGTCGACGGTCTGGTAGGCGATCGCCTCGAGCGTCGCCCGTGCCAGGTGAGCCCGGCCGCTACCTCTGGTGAGGCCCACGATCGTCCCGCGCGCATAGGGGTCCCAATGCGGGGAACCGAGGCCCGTCAGAGCAGGCACGAAGTACACCCCGTCATTGCCGTTCAGTGATCTCGCCAGCGCCTCGGTGTCTGAGGCCTGCTCGATGATCCCCAGCCCGTCGCGCAGCCACTGCACGGCCGCGCCGGTGACAAAGATCGACGCCTCCAGCGCATAGGCTCGTCCGCCGCCGATCTCCGAGGCGACCGTCGCGAGCAGACCGGGCCCGGGCTCAGGCGGCGAGAAGCCCGAATGGAGCAGCACGAACGAACCGGTTCCGTAGGTGTTCTTTCCCATGCCCGGGTCCACGCACGCCTGTCCGAACAGAGCCGCCTGCTGATCGCCGGCAATGCCCGCGAGCGGGACGCGGTGGCCGTGGAGCATCTCTGGGCGCGTCTCGCCGAGCGGACCGACGCTGGCGGAGATCCGGGGCAGGGCCGCCTCGGGAATGGCGAAGACCTCCAACAGCTCAGGGTCCCACCGACCGGAGGCGATATCGCAGAGCATCGTGCGCGAAGCGTTGGAGATGTCCGTGACGTGCTCGCCCGTGAGCTTGAAGGCGAGCCAGGAGTCGATGGTGCCGAAGAAGGCGCTGCCACTCTCAGCCCGTTCACGCAGACCGGGCACGTGCTCGAGCAGCCACTGAATCTTGGTGGCGGAGAAGTAGGGGTCGAGCACGAGGCCCGTGCGCGCTCGAATCAGCGGCTCGTGTCCGGCGGCCCGCAGCTGCTCACAGCGCGCGGCCGTACGGCGGTCCTGCCAGACGATCGCGTTGTGCAGCGGCTCCCCCGAGGACGGGTCCCAGACGCACACCGTCTCGCGCTGGTTGGCGATCCCCACCGCCGCCAGATCCCCGGGACGCACCCCGGCATCCTCCAGCGCCTCGCCGGCCACCGCCTGCGTCACCGACCAGATCTCGCCCGCGTCGTGCTCGACCCAGCCGGGCTCGGGGAAGTGCTGGGTGAACTCGCGGTGGGCGCGACCGATCGGCTCGGCCTGCTCGTCGAACACGAAGCAGGTAGTTCCTGTCGTACCTTGATCAATCGCCAGGATCATCTCGGCGCGAGCCTACCGCCGCGCGAAGTAGACCCGTGCGAAGTCGACTAGCTGGCGCCCGCGGTGCGCGAAGCCTGCGAGCGTGCGACCGGTCGCACGGTGGGACAGGTCGAGCTCGACCTCGCCGACGCGGTGACCGGCGCGCGCGGCGTCGATCGTCATCCCGATCTCCATCCCGAAGCCGTCCGCAAACGGCAGCACGTCCGCAAGTGCGCTCGCGCGCAACGCCCGCTGCCCGGAGATCGGCGCGCGCAGCTGCAGGCCACACCGCCGGCGAATCGCCCAGCGAGCGAAGCCGACCGCCAGGCCGACGCCGCCTCCCACACGCCGAGCGAACGCGACCACCGCCAGGTCGGCCTGTCCCTGGCGCACAGCGTCGACGAGCGGCCCGAGCTTTGCCGCCGACTCGCCCAGATCGCCGTCGCAGAGGACGAACACCGGCTCCTGCCGATCGCCGATCGCCGCCAATGCCTCGCGCGCAGCGGCCGTGGCGGCGGCGCCCTTGCCGATCACCCGCTCGCTGCGCACCACCCGCGCCCCGGCCTCCCGAGCGAGGAGGGCCGTGGCGTCAGTCGAGCCGTCGTCGGCCACCCAGACCGGCGCGCCGGGGAAGGCAGCGACGAGCCCGTCCAGCGTGGCCCCGATCCGAGGGGCCTCGTTGTAGGCGGTGACGATGACGAATATCTCCGAGGGCATGGATCGATCGGCACCGGAGGCTATCCTCCCCAACCGTCACCGGATCAACCAGGAGGCTCGAGTGTTCGAGGTAGAGGCCCACATCACCGGCACCGTATGGAAAATCGAGTGCGCCGTCGGGGACACGATCGAGGAGGGCGACACGGTGGCGATCCTCGAGTCGATGAAGATGGAGATGCC
>PLBZ01000089.1 GCA_003134675.1 Solirubrobacterales bacterium | reverse complement strand
CCCCGACCTGCGCCTGCGCCTCGCCTACCAGGACTGGGTCGACATCGTCGGTCAGCGACTGGACCCCCTGCGCGCGATCGCCACCGGCAAGCTGCGCCCGCGCGGCAACCCGCTCGCCCTCAGGCTCATGAGCAGGGTCTTCCCGCGCGGCTGATCCGCGCGCCGCTACCCAACCCCGAACTCGTGCTGGGCGGCGCTCCCGCCCGTGCTCGTCACCCCCCCAGAGGAGCGCGTTTTGGGTGGCCCGCTGGAGGCCGGCGTGGCGGTCGGCGTGGCGGTAGAGGTGAACTCTCCGGCCCCGGCGGAGGTGGACCCTGCAGCGGAGCTCGATCCCCCGCTGAGCCCCCGTACCACGGTGAAGGCAGCCCTGGCGCTGGGGGCCCCCCGTGAGGAGGAAGAGGTCGATGAGGATGTGCTCCGCGCGAAGGCCTGCTCGGGCCCGAACTCACGGCTGGCACTGCTCGCCGACTGCAATGCCTGCGCCTGTGTCGAGGTAGGCTGGCCGGGGGTCAAACCACCCGCATGCGTGGTCCCCGGCACGGCTCCCGTGAGCAGATAGCCCGGTGTCAATCCGTCTGGCGCTCCTCCCGTGCCAGTCCTGCCCTCAGCGGCGTGGTGCCTATGAATCGAGCCCCGCCCGCGCCCGCGATCGGGGTTGGCGGTGAGCGCGACGCAGCTCGCCCCCACTCCCAGCGCGAGCAGACACCCGACGGCGAGCTTCGCCCCCACGGGGCCTCCCGCCAGCAGCCAGCCTCCGCCCGCGGCGCCTGCCCCCGCGGTCCCCGACGCAGATAGGGCGCCGCCAATCCCGGAACCCGCCTGCGCGCCTGCACCGACACCTGTCCCAGCGCCCTGCGCCCCGGCGCCCGCTCCGACTCCAGCGCCCGTTCCCGCAAGTGCTCCAGCACCGAGCACCCCCGGCAGGAACACCGGCATCGGCAGCACCGCGGCCAGGCCGCGGAGCGAGATGACATAGGCGCGGCAGGCCGGACACTCGCGCCGGTGCGCGAGAGCCAGCCGGTAGCGCTCCCCCTCGGGATCGAGGATGCCAAAGGCCAGGCCGCGCATCAGCGAGCCCTGCTCCTCGCACCAGCCCCCGCCGCGGATCGTCTCGACCAGCTCGCCCACCTTGCCCGCCACCCCCGGCCGGCCGGGCCCGGGACCCTCCATCAGCTTGCGCATGCGTGCCTCTGAGATTCCCATACGCGCGGCCGCTTCCGAGCGTGAGCATCCCTGCAGGTAGCAGAGCGCCGCCGCCTGGAGCTCGCGCGCGCTCAGCCGGCCGCGCAGTCCCTCGAACACCTGGCGCAGCCTGATCCGGTCGTCCAGCTCTCCGGCGAAGTCGCGCTCCAGTGTTCCCGCGTCTGCCTCGCGTCCTCCACCAAGCCCATCTGGCTCTCCCACGCCGCTGGTGGGATAGGCGCGATGGCGCGAGCGGTGCTCCTCGATCGCCCGGCGAAAAGTCACCAGCACGAGCCAGCCGTTTGGATTGGCGATCTCATCGCCCGCCAGCATCGCGGCGTAAAGACCTTGCCATGCCTGCGCGTAACAGGCCTCCAGGTCGCTTGAGTCGAGGCTTACGCCGCTCGCCCGCAGCCGCCCTCGCACCGTTCCCAACACCCTCCCGCGCAACCCCTCGAACTCCTTGCGCAGCAGACGCTCGGCACGGTAGCGACGCACGGTCAGCGGGCTCATCACCCAAAGGTAATGGAAATTGCGAGCCAGGCGAATCCTGCGAGCTAGTGGCAATCGACTTGGGCCGACCCAACCTTTGCGAGCTAGCCGAACAGCTCGATCTGCGCCAGGCTCACCTGTCGCATGTTCTCGCCGGAGCGCGCGGCCTCATGCCACTCGACGACTCGCTCCAGCGCCTGTGCCAGGTCCCACTCCGCGCGCCATCCCAAGCGCCGTTCGGCCTCGCCCGAGTCCAGCGCCAGATGACCCGCCTCCGGCGGGTTCTCCGCTCCGTCCAGCTCCCACTCAAACGCGCCACCCCACAGCTTCTGGAGGCGCTCGAGGATCCAGCGCACCGTTCGCGCGTCTGCATCGCGCGGCCCGAAGTTCCACGCCTGCGCCGCCTCTGGCGAGCGCCACAGCTCCTCCACCAGGCGCAGATATCCGCTCAGCGGGTTCAACACGTGCTGCCATGGTCGTACCGCCTCGGGGTTACGCACTTTCACAGCCTCGCCCGCGTGCACTGCTCGCACGATGTCGCCGATCAGCCTGTCCTCGCCCCAGTCTCCGCCGCCGATCACGTTGCCCGCGCGGGCGCTCGCTACACGCGGACCGTCCTTTGCGGAAAAGAACGAGCGACGGTAGGCCGCCGTCACCAGCTCCGCACACGCCTTCGAGCTCGAATAAGGATCGCTCCCCCCCAGCGGGTCGCCCTCCACGAATCGCCGTGAGCTCTCCTCGGGATTCTCATAGCACTTGTCTGAGGTCACCACGACCACCGCCCGCACATCGCCTGCCTCCAGCCGCACGGCCTCGAGCACGTTCACTGTGCCGATCACATTCACCGCATAGGTCATTGCGGGGTCCCGCAGCGAGCGCCTCACCATCGGCTGGGCGGCCAAATGCAGCACCACCTCGGGGCGCTCCTCACGCAGCGCCTCGCGCACCCCCTCCGCGTCACGCACGTCGACCGCGCGCTGGGACATCTGCGATCCCACACCAGCCAGCTCAAACAGCGATGGCCGCGTTGGCGGCGCCGGCGCCAAACCGCTCACCCTCGCGCCGAGCGCCTGCAGCCACAGCGACAGCCATGCGCCCTTGAAACCCGTATGCCCCGTGAGCAACACGCGCCGCTGCGCCCAGAAGTCGGGGTCGATCGGCACGGGCGCATAGCGTATCCACTGGCTCGTCATAGGTATCTTGATCGGATCTCGAGCTCTCTCGCATCCACCTCCACAGCACCAGCTCCACCTCCGTGCGCCGAGATCCTGGGCATTCCGCTCGCGATCTCCGACTACGAGGAGGTCCTGGACTGGATGGAGGCGATGATCGCCTCCGATCAGCGCGGGTATGTGACCGCCGCGGCGGTCAATCTGGTGATGAAAGCCCAGGAGGAACCGGCGACGATGGAGGCGACGCTCGGCGCGACGCTCGCGGTCCCCGACGGCCAGCCGCTGGTGTGGGCGCTCAAGGCGCTTGGCCACTCCCGAGCCACCCGCATCTACGGGCCCGACCTGATGGCCCACTTCTGCGCACGCGCCGCTTCCAAGGGAATTCCCATGTACCTGTACGGAGGCCGCCACGCACGGGCGCGCGAGCTGCTGGTAAGCCGCTTGAACGAACGCTTTCCGGGCATCCGGATCGTAGGAGGCAACTCTCCGCCATTCCGCCCACTCACGCCGGAGGAGGACGAGCGCGCGCTCACCGACATCGATGCATCGGGCGCGGAGGTTGTCTGGGTGGGCACGGGCCAGCCCCTCCAGGAGCAGTGGATGTACCGCGTGCGCCCCCGCCTGTGGACGCCGCTGCTCGTGGGCGTGGGTGCGGCCTTCGACTTCCACGCGGGGCTCGTCTCCCAAGCCCCGTCGTGGATGCAGCGCAGCGGCTTGGAGTGGACCTATCGCCTCTCGCGCGAGCCACGCCGTCTGTGGCCGCGATACGCCCGCTACAACCCCCGCTTCGTGGCCGGCTTCGCTCGCCAGTACGCGCGCTACAGGCGCGCATGAGCCGCGTATTGGTCACGGGAGGCGCCGGAACGATCGGCGCCGCGGTGGTGCGTCGCCTACTTTCAGATCCCGCCCATGAGGTACGAGTCTCTGATCAAAGACCCGCCCCGCACTGGATGCGCGAGGGCTGTGAGGTCCACACGGGTGATCTGCGCGAGCTAAGCCAAGCCCGCGCGGCCACCGCTGGCTGCACGCAGGTCATCCACCTCGCCGCGATCGGCGGGGGCATAGCCAACTTTCACCGTCTGCCTCATACCCTCACCGAGGCCAACAACGCCCTCCATAACGCTGTGATCCGAGCCGCACTCGACTGCGAGGTCGAGCGCTTCACATACGTCTCCTCCTCGATGGTCTTTGAGCGGGCCACCGAGTTCCCGACGACCGAGGCGCATCTACCCGATTGCCCGACGCCCCAGTCGGCCTACGGATTCTCAAAGCTCACCGGTGAGGTCTACTGCCGCGCCGCCCACGACGAGCATGGCCTGCCCTACACGATCTGTCGTCCTTTCAATGCCTATGGCCCAGGAGAGGCGCCTGACCCCGAACCGGGTATCGCCCACGCGGTCCCCGACCTGATCGCCAAGGTGCTCAGCGGTCAGCGTCCGCTTCAAATATTCGGTTCGGGCGAGCAGACTCGAACGCCCACCCACGTCGAGGACATCGCCGACGGCGTAGTCAGTGCCATGAGCTCTGCGGCCGGGCTGAACGAGGACTTCAACATCTCCGCATCGCGCGAGCTGACGGTGGCCGAGATCGCCCGGATCGTGTGGGAGGCATGTGGCGAGGATCCCGCCGAGCTCGCCTTGGAGCACATGCCGAGCTTTGCCGTGGACGTCCCTCGCCGCTGGCCCTCGGTCGAGAAGGCCCGCGAGCTGCTCGGCTGGCAGGCACATATCGAGCTGGAGGATGGCGTTGCCTCCACCGTGGAGTGGATCAGAGAACGAGGCTCGATAGGGTCCCCGACATGACCCACCGACGCTCCGCGCTAATCACCGGAATCACCGGGCAGGACGGCTCCTACCTGGCCGAGCTGCTGCTCGAGAAGGGCTATGAGGTGCACGGCATGGTGCGCCGTGCCTCGACTGAGAAGTTCGACCGCATCGAGCACCTGCGCGAGCGCATCACCCTCCACCAGGGCGACTTGCTCGACCAGCGCTCGCTGGTGGACAGCCTGCGCGCCGCGCGCCCGGTCGAGATCTACAACCTCGCCGCGATGTCCTTCGTCGCGGTCTCCTGGATCCAGCCGACCCTCACCGCAGAGTTCACAGGCGTAGGTGTCACGCGCATGCTCGAGGCGATGCGCGAAGTCTGCCCGGAGGCGCGCTTTTACCAGGCCAGCTCCTCGGAGATGTTCGGGAAGGTGCTCGAGGTGCCTCAGACCGAGACGACCCCGTTCTACCCGCGCTCGCCCTACGGCGTGGCGAAGGCGTATGGGCACTTCATCACGGTCAACTACCGCGAGTCATACGACCTGCACGCCACCTCGGGGATACTTTTCAATCACGAGTCCGAGCGCCGCGGCCTCGAGTTCGTGACGCGCAAGATCACCTGGCACGCCGCCGCTATCCGTCACGGCCTGCTCAAAGAGATCCGGCTGGGCAACCTCGACGCCGAACGCGACTGGGGCTACGCCAAGGATTACGTCGAGGCGATGTGGCTGATGCTCCAGCAAGACAGTGCTGAGGACTACGTGATCGCTACCGGCGAGGCGCACTCTGTACGCGAGTGCTGCGAGGTTGCTTTTGATGAGGCCGGCCTGGGCGACTTTGAGTCCTACGTGACGATCGACCCTGCGTTCGTCAGGCCAGCCGAGGTCGACCACTTGATCGGCAGCCCCGCCAAGGCCGAAGCAGACCTTGGGTGGAAGCCACAGACAAGCTTTGAGCAACTCATCCGCCTGATGACCCGCTCAGATCTAAAACTCCTAGCCCCAAGCTAAAGAACAACCCAATGACGGTGCCCCTGTTTGATACCTCGGCTCCGTTGACTGCCTTACGTGAGCAGCTGCGTGCTGCTGTGAACAGGGTGCTTGACTCAGAGCGTTACATCCTGGGCCCAGAGGTCCAGGCGTTTGAGCGGGAGTTCGCCGAATACTGCGGCACCTCTCACGCAGTAGGTGTCGCCAACGGGACAGAGGCGATCACGATCGCCCTACGCGCGATGGGCATAGGACCCGGCGATGAGGTCATTGTGCCGTCCTTTACGTTCTATGCCTCCGCCGAGGCGATTCCGCCGACCGGCGCCACGCCGGTGTTCTGCGACGTCGATCCGGACACGTACTGCGTGACCGCCGAGACCGTGCGCGCGGCGCTCACGCCGCGGACCAAGGCAGTGATCGCCGTGCACCTGTTCGGCAACGTCGCCCCTGTCGCCGAGATACAACAACTCGGCGTGCCGGTGCTCGAGGACGCCGCCCAAGCCGCCGGTTCGATCTGCACAACCGGGCGGCCGGGGGCGCTTGGAACCGCGGCGACGTTCTCGTTCTTTCCGTCAAAGAACCTCGGGTGCTTCGGCGACGGCGGGATCATCACCACCTCTGATGAGCAGATCGCCGAACGAGCACGGGTGCTGCGCTTCCACGGCTCTCGAGACAAGGTCACTTATCAGCAGATCGGCTACAACTCGCGCTTGGACGAGCTACAAGCCGCTGTCCTGCGCGTACAGCTCCCTCACCTAGACGCCTGGGCCGACGGACGCAGGCAAGCAGCGGAGCACTACGAAGAGGCCGGGCTCGGGGAGCTTGTCACGCTGCCCAAACCGGTCGCTGGCTCCGCGCCGGCGTGGCATCTGTATGTCATCTCGCACCCACAGATCGTGCGCATCGAAGCCGCCCTGGCGGATGCTGGCGTCGGCCGCAAGGCCTACTACCGCACCCCCGTGCACCTGCAGGCGCCGATGGGCCAATGGGCCGGAAATGTCCAGCTGCCCGCTACCGAGCGCGTAGCCGCCGACCATCTGGCGATCCCCATGAGTCCGGTGCTCACCAGAGAGCAAGCCGAGGAGGTCCTCGCGGCCGTCCGCCGCGCCGCCTAGCGCCAGCGCTCCAGCAAGTCCTCGTCCGGGACCTCGCGCACGACACAAGCCGGTACTCCCACGACCACCGCGCGCGCGGTGACGTCGCGTGTGACAACGGCTCCCGCGGCCACGAACGCCTCCTCGCCGATCTCCACGCCCGGAGTGAGCACGGCGCCCCCGCCCACACGACATGCGCGCCGCAGGGTGGCGCCCCGCAAGGGAGCCTCCGAGCCGTGACGGCCCATCGTGTCGTCGTTGGTCGTAGTGGCACCCGGACCGACGAACACGTCGTCCTCGACCACTGTCCCTGCAGTCAGGTAAACGTTCGTCTGCACCCGTACACGAGCGCCCACCAAGACGTCGTTGTCGACCACGCTCCCTCGTCCGATCACCGAGCCGGGGCCGATCCGCGAGCGCTCGCGCACGAAGCACTGGTCGCCGAGGATCGCTCCCTCCTGCACCTGAGCGCCAGCGAAAACCACCGCGCCGGAGCAGACCTTCACGTCCTTGCTCAGCTCCAGCCGGTTGACCTCGCCCACAGCAGAGGAGCCGGGGGCAAGTCGCGGGCGCTTACCGAGTACCGCGTGATCCTCGATCACGCACCCGTCGCCGATCCTGGTGCCGTCGTGCACCACCACATGAGCGCCGAACGACACGCGCCTCCCAATCTGGACATCCTCCCCGAGCATCAGCCCGGGCGCGCGCGGATCGGCGCCCAGCGCGCTCATAGGCGGATGATGTTGCTGGCGTGTGTGCCACGTGTGACGCCGCGCAGGTCGATCAGCAGGCGGGCGTGCTGGGCGATGGTGTCGTGGTCAATGCTGGGGTGGGCGGTGACGATCAGCGTGAGGTCGGCGTCGTCGAGGGCCTGCTCCAGCGGCTGGCTTTCCAGCTCGAACTCGGGTAGCGAGGGCACGTGCGGGTCGTGGTAGCGGATCTCTGCTCCCAGGGCCTGTAGCAGCGTGAGGATCTTCAGCGCGGGGGACTCACGAACGTCGCCGACACCGGGCTTATAGCTGACACCGAGCACCGCGATACGGGCACCCTTGACCGGCAACCCCGCATCGTTTAGGGCACGCTCGACCTTCGCGACGCAGTGATAGGGCATCTGCTGGTTGACCTTCCCCGCGAGCTCGATGAACTCGGTGGTCATATCGAACTCCCGTGCGCGCCAGCTCAGATAAAACGGGTCGACCGGCAGGCAATGCCCGCCCATCCCGGGACCGGGCTCAAAGCGCATGAACCCATACGGCTTGCTGGCCGCAGCGTCCACAACCTCCCAGATATCGATCCCCATACGATCGGTCAGCATCGCCAGCTCATTGACCAGCGCGATATTGACCGAACGGAAGATGTTCTCCAGCAGCTTGGTCAGCTCTGCCGCCTCGGGGCTCGAGACCTCTACCAGGTGATCGCACACCAGCCCGTAGATCTCCTGCGCGCGCTCCGCGCAAGCCGCCGTCAAGCCACCCACTACCTTGGGGGTATTGCGCAGCGTGAAATCGGTGCGGCCGGGGTCCACGCGCTCGGGCGAGAACGCCAGGTGGAAATCTCCTCCGGCCGCCAGCCCAGACTCTTCCAGCAGCGGAGCGACGCGCTCGCGGGTGGTGCCAGGGTAGGTGGTGGACTCGAGCACCACCAGCTGACCGGCCTGCAGGACCTCCGCGAGCGCGCGGGTGGAGTCGATCAGCGGCCCGAGGTCGGGCTCGCGGTTGCGCGTCAGCGGCGTCGGCACGCAGATCAGGACGGCGTCGGCCCTGGCCAGGTCGGCGTAGCGCGTGGTCGCGTGGATGAGCTGTGCCACCGCTCCGAGCGCGGCGTCGGGAACGTCCTCGATGTAGGAGGTCCCGGCCTGGATCGCGTCGATCTTGCGCTGGTCGACGTCGACCGCGACCACGTCGCAGCCCTCCCCGGCGAACGCCACCGCAAGCGGCAAACCCACATAGCCCAGCCCGATCACACCGATCGTCGTCATGACGCCGGGCAGTCTATGGCTTACCCGTCTGCGCTTCTAACGAGCGCAGGTCGGCCCGCACCATGCGCTCGATGAGCTCCGCAAAGGAGACGCGCGGCTCCCACCCCAGGCGCTCGCGGGCCTTGCTCGGATCGCCGACGCTCAGCGTGCTCTCCGAGGGGCGCACCAGCGCTGGATCGGAGCGCAGGTAGCGCTCGGCATCCAGATCCACGCACGCGAACGCGCTCTGCGCGAACTCCCCAACGGTGTGCGGCACGCCGCTCGCCAGCACGTAGTCGTCAGGATGCTCCTGCTGGAGCATCAGCCAGGCGCCGCGCACGATGTCGCCGGCAAACGACCAATCGCGTACCGCCTGCAGGTCGCCCAGCGTCAGATCCTCTCTCAATCCGAGCGCGATCGCGGCCACCCCCCGCGTGATCCTGCGCGTCACGAACCGCTCCGGCCGGCGCTCGGACTCGTGGTTGTAGAGGATTGCAGAGCTGAGGTGTAGGCCGTCGTGGGTGCGCAGCGCGCCGAGCAGCTGGTGCCCGGCGAGCTTGGCGATCCCGTAAGGCGACGCCGGGCGACACGGCGTGTCCTCACGTTGCGGGCTCTCGATCGTCTCGCCGAACATCGCACCGGAAGCGGGCACAAGCACGCGCGCGTCGGGGGCGAGCTCACGCACTGCCTGAAGGATCGCCGCGGTGGAGTCCACGATCGCGCGGAGCGTCTGGAGGGGTAGCTCCCAGGAGCTCGGTACGAACGAGGGCGCGGCCAGGTGGTAGATCTCACTTGGCCGGCTCTTCTCGATCGCCGCCCGCAGGGAGCTGGAATCGAGCAGGTTGCCATGTACGAGGTCGATCTGCTCACGCAGGTGCTCGGTGGCGCCGAGCGATCCGTCGAGCGCGCCGCGCACGATGCCGGTGACGCGATAGTCGTGCTCCAGCAGCAGCTCAGCCAGAAACGATCCGTCCTGGCCGGTGATGCCCGTCACCAGGGCCCGACGGCTCGTGGTTGTAGCTGGGGACACGGCCCGGAGCTTAGGTCTTTAGAGCGTCGCCGCGTCGTAGATCGATGCCAGCGACGCCGCTACCCTGTCCGGTGCGCACAGGGCTCTGACGCGCTCGAGTCCCCGTGCGCCCGCGACTCGGTCTCCCGCGAGGCGCCCGATCGCCAGCGCCAGCGCGCCCGCGTCGCCCGGCGGAACGAGATCCTCCTCATCGAGCAGCTCGGGGAGTGCGCCCACCCGGCTTGCGGCGACCGGCAGGCCAGCCGCCATCGCCTCAGCCGCAGCCAGCCCGAAGGTCTCGGCCGAGAGCGAAGGCACCAGCGCAATCGCCGCTCCCGCGCGCAGCGCGGTCAGCCGCGCATCGTCGACGTGGCCGACGAAGCGCACGTCTGAGCTGCCGACCTGTTCTTCCAGAGCGTTTCGCTCGGGTCCCTCGCCGGCGATCACCAACGCCATGCTCACGGTCCGACAGGCCTCGATCGCAACATCCACTCCCTTCTCGACCGCCAGGCGCGACACAACCAATGCATACTCGCCCGACGCCGCCCCCGACTCAGCCGCCACCGCTCCTACCGGCGGGGCCAGCACGTGAACACGCTCCCAGGGTAGCGGCGCGCCGAGCGCTCGCAGCCGCTCGCGTGCAAAGACACTCGGCACTATCACCGCGTCGGCCTGCTCGGCCAGACGGCGCTGCCACAGCGCCAGCGACACACCGTAAGCGGCCGCCTCGGGGAGGCTGGCGCGGCAGTTCAGGCGCACCCCCGGCAGGGTGTTGCGCCCATGGCAGCGTGTGCACTGCGCCCCGCGTGTGAAGCACACGCCGATCGCGCACACCATCCGGTACTGGTGCAGGTGCAACACGACGCGCGCTCCGGCCGCACGCGCAGCTGCCAAGGCGCGCCAGCCGAGCGTTGGATTGAGGTTGTGCGCGTGCACCACGCGCGCGCCGGTCAGCCGCACCGCGCGCGCCACGTCCTCGGGTTCCAGGCCTCCTCGCAGCAGCCCGGCCGCGGCGCGAGCACGGCCTACCGTCGCCGAGTCCCTGCCCAGCAGCTCCACCCGCTCTCCCAGCTGCACGCGCACCAGCGCCAGCAGGTCTTCGACCACGCGCTCCTCGCCACCCGTGGTGCGGTAGCGGTTGTGCAGGAACAGGACCATCTCACCATCAAACCTAGACTCTCTGCCAGTCATGCCTCCTGCAGCCTCGATCGTCATCCCCACCCGCGCGCGTCTCTCCTACCTGGAGGTCGCGCTCGTCTCGATCGGCCCCCAGGCAGATGCAGCCGGCGCCGAGGTGTTGGTGATCGACGATGCCGGGCCCTCGCCCGCGACGCGCGCATTGGCGGAGCGTCTCGGCGCCCGTTACGAGCCCCATCCCAGCCCGCTCGGCCTGAACGTGGCACGCAATACGGGAGTGCAGCGCTCGACCGGTGAGTTGGTCGTATTCGTCGATGACGACGTGCGCGTGAGCGCGGGGTGGCTGGCGGCGCTGCTGGACGCGGCCGCGGCCAACCCTGACGTGGACGTGTTCGCGGGCCCGATCCAGGTGCGCCTGGAGGGTTCCAAGCTGCGCTCCTGCGGTCGCGAGGGACCCCCCATCACCTCCCTGGACCTGGGCCCACAGGACACAGACGCGCGCTATGCATGGGGTGCCAACATGACGATCCGCCGCGCCGCCCTGGAGCGAGTGGGTCCGTTCGAGGTCTCCCTCGAGCACGCCGGCGACGAGCAGGAGTGGCAGGAACGCATGCGCGCGCGGACCCCTGGCGCGCGGGTTATGTACGTGGCGGGGGCGGCGGTGGAGCATCGGCGTGCGGGCGCGGACGCAAAGCTCGCGTCACTCGCGCGTGGCGCCCACGCGCGGGGCCGCGCGGCGCGGCGCTTCGACGCGCGGCGCGGGCAGGCGCCGTCGCTGGGACGCGAGCTGCTGACGCTTGCGGGCTGCGTGGGGCACGTGGTGCGCCGCCGCTGCCCGGCTGGTCTGACGATGGTGGCCCACAGCGTCGGGCGCCTGCGCGAGGGTTTGCGCGAAGGACCAGGAAACACAGCGCCAGGAAACACAGCTAACGGCTCATCACAGGACACCGACGACTTTCTCTCGGGCGCGAGCGGGACGGTCGGGGGTGTAGATGCCCTCCGCCGTGGCGTGCAGGACGAGGCGGTGAACGCTTGGGAGATTGCCAGTGGCCTGCGTTTTCGCCTGAACATCGCGGCGCGACGCGATCCGCCTTCGCGGCGAGTGCTGGTGCTCGGTATCGAGCGCCCCGAGCACCGCGCGCTGGCCCGGGCGATGCGCGCCGAGCTACTGAACTCCCGTCACGAGGTAGAGCTGCACACGGACGGGCCCGGAAATCTCGGGAAGTTCGAGAACCTCAACCGGATGCTAGTCGGGGTGGGTGGTGGGGTGGGTGGGTCTTCAATGCAAGACTACGACTGGCTGCTGCTCGTCGACGACGACGTGCTGCTGCCTCGCGGCTTTCTCGACCGCTTCCTGTTCCTCGCAGAGCGCTTCTCGCTGGCGCTGGCCCAGCCGGCCCACCGGCTCGACTCCCACGCGGCGTGGGCGGTTACCCGCAGGCGTCCGGGCAGCATCGTTCGGGAGACGAGCTTTGTCGAGATCGGCCCCGTCACGGCCTTTGCCAGCGTCACCTTCCCGGTCCTGCTGCCGTTCCCCGAGCTGCGGATGGGATGGGGCCTGGACGTGCACTGGGCCGCCCTGGCCCGCGAGCATGGCTGGCGCTGCGGCATCGTCGACGCCGTCTCGATCCGCCATCGCGCCGCTCCGGCCGCCGCGGGCTATGCCCGCGAGGACGCCGTCGCGGAGGCACGGGCGTTCCTGGCGAGGAGGCCCCACGTGACGGCCGAGCAGGCCGAACGCACCCTGACGACTCATCGCCGCTGGTGAAGGTCGCCGTTGTAGCGGAGTTCTACCCGCGCCGGGACGACCCGGTGCTGGGCGTCTGGGCGCACCGGCAGGCACTCGCCGCGCGCGACGCCGGCGCGGAGGTGCGCGTCCTCGTCCTGCACCGCCTGATCCCCCCGCGCGCCTCGTTCGCAGCCGGGCCAGGCGGCGTCGGGAGCGCATTGGCGAGGCTCGTGCGCGAGCCACGCAAGCAGACCCGCGACGGCCTCGATATCTCCTACGTCCCCTACGTCTCGCCCCCCCGCTCGAGCTCCTACGCGACGTGGGGAGCATGGGCCGCACCGGCCCTCGGGCTGGCCCTGCGCCGGCTGGGCCGCTCGTTTGCATATGAGCTCATCCACGCCCACAACGCCGTGCCCGCCGGCGACGCCGTGCGTCGTGCACGGCTGGACGTGCCACTCCTCGTCTCCGTGCACGGCGGCGACGTGCTCTACACGGCCGCGGATCCGCCAACCGGCAGCACCGCCGGCGCCGCGGCGGTGGCACGCGGGCTGGGTGCCGCCCGTCTGGTGCTCGCCAACAGTCAGGGGATCGCGGAGCTGGCGCGCACCCATGGCGCCGGCGAGACGCGTGTGGTGCACCTCGGCGCCGATCTGCTCGACGCTCCGCGCCCATCGCGGCGTGAGGGGCCGCCGACGCTGGTGACGGTGGGGCATCTCGTTGCCCGCAAGCGCCATGCCGACGTCCTGCGCGCCCTCGCGGTACTCGGGCAGCGCTATCCAACGCTGCGCTACTCGATCATCGGCGAAGGCCCCGAGCGAGTTGCGCTGGAAGGACTCACCGCCCGTCTGGGAGTCGCCGAGCGGGTCGAGTTCCATGGGCAGCTGTCCCCCTCGGAGGCGATCGGACAGGCACGGCAATGCACGCTGTTCGTGATGCCCTCGACCGAGGAGGCATTCGGGGTGGCCTACATCGAGGCGATGGCAGGCGGCCTGCCCGCGATCGGATGCCGCGGCGAGCCCGGGCCCGAGGAGATCGCCGCCGCCGGCGACGGCTTCATGCTCGTGCCTCCTGGCGACATCGAGCGGCTCACCCAGCGCATCGACGAGCTCCTGTCCGATACCCACCGCCTGCGCGAGGCTTCCCAGCGTGCGCGCGCGACCGTCGCCGCCCATTTCACCTGGGAGCGCTGCGGTCAGCAGACGCTTGCCGCCTACGAGCACGCGCTGCGATGAAGCCCGTCCTGTTCGTCACCGGGCACGCACCGCCCGACCGCATCGGTGCCTTCGCACGCCTGCACGAGGCGGAGAACGTCGAGTTCGCCCTGTTCGGAGGACGATCCAAGCACGGCGGCGCGGACTTCGACGGAGAGCTCCCGTTTCCGCATCGCCACGTACGTCCCCGCACACTGGAGGCGCTGGCGGCGAGCGGCCGCTACCGTGCGGTCGTGTGTCCCACGGGGGGGCGTGTGGCACCGCTGGCAACCTGGGCGGGCGCGCGTCGCGCCCGTGTGCCGCTGATCCTCTGGGCCTCGCTGTGGGCGCACCCACGCAGCGCCGCGCACACGCTCAGCTATCTGGCGCTGCGACGCCTGTATCGCTCCGCGGACGCCGTTGTGACCTACGGATCGCACGTCAGCGCCTACGTCAGTGCGCGCGGCGCGCGCAACGTGCACATCGCCCCACAGGCCGTGGACAACGACTTCTGGAGGGCCCCTGAGATCGCTCCTGCCCACTATCCAGCGTGGCCCGCGCAAGCGAAGACGAAGTTCTTGTTTGTAGGTCGCCCCGCCCGGGAAAAGGGTGTACGGGTGCTAATCGAGGCCTGGCGTACCACGGGTCTTCCGGCTCCAACCGCCGCGCTCGTCCTCGTCGGCGTGGGATCCAGCCCCCCTTGGGTCCCAGCCGGCGGCGCGGCGGGAGACGGAGTTCTCTGTATGGATCCCGTCGCACCCAGGGAGTTGCGCAACCTCTATGCCGCGTGCGATGTCCTGGTGGTGCCATCGATCCCGACTGTAACGTTTCGAGAGCCTTGGGGCCTGGTTGTGAACGAGGCGATGAACCGCGGCCTGCCGGTGATCGCAAGCGATGCCGTCGGAGCGGTCGGCGGCGGTCTGGTGCGCGACGGGCGCAACGGCCTGGTGGTGGCAGCCGGCGAGCCAGGCGCACTCGCCGAGGCGATCAGACGGCTGGCCACGGAGCCCGCGCTGCGTGCGCGCCTCGGCGAGGCCGGCGCGGAGGACGTATGCGCCTTCACCTACGACGCCTGGGCCAAGGGCTTCTCTGGAGCCCTCGCCACCCTCGGCCTCTCCCGGGAGCGTTGGTAGCGTTATTGCACTCAATATGAGAATCCTCTCCCCAACGCGAGCGCTCGCCCTACCGGCCGCGCTGCTGAGCATGCTCCTAACGCTCGCGACCCCCGCCCGAGCCGACATCGGCGAAAAGATCATCCTCAGGTGCACTCACGGCCAATCGCTGAGCGGCTTCAGCCAAAAGGATTACAACAGGGCACTGAAGGAGCTGGAAACCAGCAGCGAAGAGTACACCGACTGCGCCAGCCTGATCCACCAAGCTCAGCTGGCCGCCGCCGGCGCTCGGGGAGGCTCCGGAGGCTCGGGCACTCCAGGCACCCCGACCGCCACTGCTCCCGCTACACCAGCTGAGCGCAGCGCGCTGAATCGCGCCCAGCGCGCCGGCTCGACCCCGCTACGGGTGGGCAACCAAATCGTCCGCCCCGGCGTGGTGCACGCCGACATCGCCTCAGCCCTCAGCACGCTGCCCAACTCCCTGCTGGTGATCCTGGCATTCCTGCTCGCCTGCGCGCTGACGCTCGCGGGTGGAGCGCTCCGAAACCATGTCCGCAACCGCCACCAAACCTGATCCCATCCCGCCGATGGGCCTCGCTCCCGCGCTCGATCATGAGCGGGGGCCGGGCCCCGGTGGGTGGGGATCTCATCCCCGCTCCTCATGGCGCCGACTGATCGGAGATCGATCCTCGCTGGCGTGGCCGACGCTGCTGATGGCTGCGATCTTCTGCTTCATCACCTTCTTCGCCGGAGGAGGCCTGCCGCCCGTCCAGCAGATGACCACGATGGAGATCATCCTCACGCTCGGCTGCGGTGTGGTCGTGGCCGGCGCGGTGATCCTGACGCCCACCGGGAGACGCTCCTACGGGCTGTGGTCGGTGGGGCTGCTGCTCGCGTTCACCGCGCTTACAGTGCTGTCGGTGGTGTGGTCCGTAGCACCCGATGACAGCTGGCAGGATGCCGGGCGCATGCTCGCCTACAGCGCGGTCTTCGGCGCTGCGGTCGCGCTCGCGCGCGCAGCTCCCGCGCACTGGCCCGCGGTGCTCGGCGGAGTGACGCTGGCGGCCGTGGTGGTGTGCGGGTACGCGCTGCTCACGAAGGTATTCCCGGCCCAGCTCGACGCCCACGACATCTACGCGCGCCTGCAAGCGCCGTATGGCTACTGGAATGCGACCGGCCTGACTGCCGCGATGGGCGTGATCGGCTGCATGTGGCTGGGGGCACGCCGGAGCGGACACGCCCTGCTGAGCGCGCTGGCCTATCCCGCCATGGGCCTGCTGCTCCTAACGCTGATGCTGGCCTACTCCCGCGGCGCATTGATCGCGCTGGCGCTGGGCGTGGCGCTGTGGTTCGCCGTCGTGCCGCTGCGCCTGCGCGGCGCCGCCGTGCTGCTCACCGGCGCCGTCGGTGCCGGGCTGGTGGTGGCGTGGGACTTCTCCAGGCACGCGCTCAGCGCCGACAGCGTCGCGCTGCATGCCCGCGTGGTCGCGGGGCGCCAGCTCGGCGTGCTGCTGGTCGCGATGCTCCTCGTGTTGATGACTGCCGGGCTGGCGATCGGCTTCTTCACCAGCCGGCGCGGGGGTGGAGGGGTTTCAGTCCGGAGCCGCCGTAACGTCGGGGCGATCCTGTTGAGCATCCTCGCGCTCTGTGTGATCGCCTTCGCGGGAGCGCTCGCCGCCAGCCACCGCGGGCTTACCGGCTCGATCTCCCACGGCTTCAATTCGCTCACCAACCCCCACGCAGCCGTCCCTCCCAATACCCCCGGGCGCCTGACCGCGATCGGCAGCGTACGCGCGCGCTACTGGAACGAGGCCCTGAAGATATTCCAGGCCCATCCCGTCCTCGGGACCGGTGCGCGAAGCTATGGAACGGCCCGGCTGCGCTACCGCACAGAGGATCTCGAAGCGAAGGACGCCCATGGCTTCATCGTCCAGACGCTCGCCGACCTCGGCATCGTAGGGCTGACGATCGCGCTCGCCCTGCTGGCGGTCTGGATGGCCGCCGCGGGGCGCGCAACACACCCTTTCAACCGGCGCTGGACGAGCTGGCGGGAGCTGCGCGGCACAGGCTGGAAAGGCTTCGGCTGGCTCCCCGTCGAAGATCGAGGAGAGCTGGGCGAACAGCGCACTTACAGCCCCGAGCGCATCGGGATGCTCAGCATGCTCAGCCTCGTGGTCTCCTTCGGGATCCACTCCACGGTCGACTGGACCTGGTTTGTGCCCGGCAACGCCTGTGTGGCCCTACTCTGCGCCGGCTGGCTCGCCGGCCGCGGACCGCTTCAGAGCGCGGCTCAGGGCGGCCCGCGCAGGAAGCTACGCGTGCTCACCCTGCGCGAGCTGGGTCCCCTACGCGGGGCCGTCGCTGCGGCCGCCGTGGTCGCGGCACTGCTCGCCGCCTGGGCGCAGTGGCAGCCGCAGCGCTCCGCAGACGCCTCCCAGGAAGCGCTCGCGCTGAGCGCACGTGATCCCAACGGCGCACTCTCAGCCGCGCAGGCCGCCGTCAAGGACGACCCGCTCTCGGCGGAAGCTTTGTTCGCGCTCTCGACGATCCAGCAGCACTCAGGCCTCACGGCGCTTGCGCGCGCCACGCTCGTGCGGGCGGTGCACCTGCAACCCTCAAACCCGCAGACGTGGAGAGCGCTGGGCGAATACGACCTGCTGATGGGCAACCCCAAGGCCGCGCTGGACGAGTTGCGCGCGACCGTCTACCTGAACCCCGAGGCGCTCGCCCCGCTGTCGGCGATCGAACACGATCCAGGCCTGATCGCCATCCAGAACGCCTACCTCCAAGCCCTGCGTGAGACGCCGACGACGCCGCCGCCCACAGCCCTGAAAAGCGTGCCGAAAGCTCATCGGCAGGCGTTGAGGAGCCCTAAAATCGCGATCGGCGGGCGCTCGCCAGCAGCCGCCGCCGCGCGCCGGGCGGCCCTCCAGCGCCTCGCAGCTCGACGTCGTGAAAGCCGAAGTCCTCGAGTAGGTCCGTGAGGGTGCGGCTCCTGTAGAAGCGCAGGTGATCGGCGCGAGGGTTGAAGTGGGCCTCGAACGCGCGCGGAGCAAGGGCCCACCAGAGCATCTGAAGGCGCCCGTGGTCGGGTGTGCTCAGCAGCAGAGAACCACCGGAGCGCAGCACGCGGCGCACCTCAGACAGCCAGCCCGCGGTGTCGGCGACGTGCTCGATCACCTCGCCTGCCCACACGGCGTCAAAGCTCGCGTCGGCCAGCGGCCAGGCCCCTTCCGGGCTGACCTGCCTCAGGTCGAGCTCAGGATGGCGCGCGCGTGCGCGCCGCAGCGGCTCGGCGGCGACATCGATCCCCACCGGGTGAGTCCCTATACGCGCGAGCTCGGCGGTGAAACGTCCCTCGCCGCAGCCCACGTCGAGCACCCGCTGGCCCGGCCCCACGTGCTCGAGCAGGAAGGCCCGCCGCATCCCTTCCGCAGGTGGATCCAGTCCCTCGGGCACACCCTCCCACAGACTCTCGTGGTAGTCACCTCGCGCCGTCATCCCCGGGCAAGGCTAGACGGATGCGACCCAGCCTGGCCTTTAGAATGCAGCCCAGCTGTCATCTCTGCACAAGCCTCCCGAACCGACTATGTTGCTTGCGTGTATATCCAGGGGACGAAGTGAACCGGCGCGAGCAGTGCAGAACGCGCTCGTGAGGGTCGCCTTCGACAGCCGTCCGTCCTCGGACCCACGCGGCGTCGGACGGTATGCGCGCCACCTGCTGCGCGCCTTGCGTGACACCGGCGCGACACGTGGAGAGATCGTTGAGACGCACCGTCCTCGCCGGGCGGACGTGTTTCACGCACCCTGGATGCAGGGCGCGATGCTGCACAGCCCGTGTCCGATGGTTGTGACCATCCACGAGCTCGGCGCGCTCACCCGCCCCAGCGAGCGATTGCGCAGTGGCGGCATCCATCTGCGCCTGCGCCATCTCGCGGTGGCGCGCGCAACCCACGTGATCGTTCCCACCGAGGCGCTCGCCCACGAAGCCGTCGCCGAGCTCGGATTCGAGCGCGAGCATGTGGTTGTGATCCCACAGGCGCCAGATCCTGCGGACGACATGGCTTGCCAGCCCTCGCTGACTGCGCCTGCGTGGACCTGGCAGGACGTCGGACGCGAGACTTGGCGCGTCTACGAAAGCGCCCTCGCGCGGCCAGAGCGCCCGTGCGTGGGCAGGCTCAGTAGGCGCCGCGTTGCATCAGCACCGCTGGGATCGTCTTCAGGATGATCGTCAGATCCAGCGCCAACGACCAGCGCTCCAGATAGATGAAGTCGAGGTGCACGAGGTCGTCGAAGTCCAGCTCCGAGCGGCCTGAGACCTGCCACAGGCCGGTGATCCCCGGGAGCACCAGGTAGCGCTTGCGGTGCCAGTCCTCGAGCATCTCGTAGTCGCGCTCGGGCAACGGACGCGGACCGACGAGCGACATCTCGCCGCGCAACACGTTTACCAGCTGTGGCAGCTCGTCCAGTGAGTAGCGCCGCAGCGCGCGTCCCACCCGCGTCATCCGCGGATCGTCGCGGATCTTGAACAGCGCCCCTGAGGCCTCGTTGAGCTCTTCCAGATCGGCCTGGCGCTGCTCGGCATCGGTGTGCATCGTGCGGAACTTCAGACACTCAAACGGTCGCTGGCCGATCCCCCGGCGCGTCGAGCTGAACAGGATCGGACCCCGGGATGACAGTCGCACGGCGAGCACGATCACCAGCAGCAGCGGGCTGAGCGTCAGGAGCAGCAACGTCGCGCCCACCAGGTCAAAGGCACGCTTCAGCGCGAAGTCGACCCCCTCGAACACCGGCGGGCCCAGCTCGAACAGCGGCACCGACTGACCCGGCACGAACTCGGCGCGGTGGATCAGGATCTCCATCGTCGACGGGGCNNTCTGAGCCGAGCACCTCCTCCAGGTTCTCGAGCGATCCCAGGGAACGCAGGCCGTTGGCGGGCAGCGTCTTCGGCGAGAGAAACCCGACGACCTCGATCGGCGAGTGCGGTGCGTCCGCGAGCGCCTCGTGCACAGCGCGGATGTGCTTGCCGGTGCCCACCAGCACCGCGCGGCGCCGATAACCCGCAGCGCGCAGGACCACGCCGGTCAGCCACTCATACGCACCGCGCAACGACGACACGTACAGCAGCCCGAAGACCAGCGAGCCCCAGAAGATGTAGAAGCTCTGAAAGTGTTCGCCGCTCACGACCGCGAACAGCAGCGCGACGAACGCCACCTGGAACAGCGCCGCCACGATCCGCGACAGGCCCGGACGCTGCGCGCGCTCGGCGTACAGCCCCGAGCGCGCGAACAGCAGCGCCGTCACGAGGTAGGCGAAAGCGAGAATCCGCCTGGTTTCTGCAAACGCCGAGCTCGCATCCACATGACCCAGCACCGCCGCCTTCAACACCAGGGCCGTAAAGATCGCCAGCGTCACGCCCGCGAGGTCCAGCGCCAATAGGGAAAGCACACGCGCCAGGCGCCGAGCCGTGACCATGCGCAGCAGGAACGACATCGCCGGCGGGCGCTTGCTGCGCATGTCCCGATCGGAGTGCTCCCTGCGGGCGGTGGCCTCCGACAGCACCTCCCGTTCGCGCGGGGGCGAAGACGTGCGCGGGGCTAGCCGATCTTCGATCGGTGGAGCGGACGTTCCTGAAGAACGTGGTCCCATCTCGCTATCCACAACGCCCCAGACTCGCAGATGTAGCGGTCAGGTGGCGATTCGTCGGCTCAGCCGATCAGGACTTTGGCGCCGGAGGCATCGATCGTGCGCTGCAGGCCCTCGCGCAGGGAGACATCCGGCGACCAGCCCAGCAGATCCCGGGCGAGCGTGATGTCGGGCTTGCGCTGCTTGGGATCATCGGTCGGCAGCGCCTCATACACGATCTCCGAGCTCGAGCCCGTCAGCTCCTTGATCGTCTCGGCCAGCTCCAGCAGCGTGAACTCGTCCGGATTGCCGATGTTCACCGGGTCGTGATGGCCGGACTCCGCCAGCGCGATGATCCCCCGAATCAGGTCGCTCACGTAGCAGAACGACCGCGTCTGGCTGCCATCGCCGAACACCGTCAACGGCCGACTATCGAGCGCCTGGCGCAGGAACGTCGGGATCGCTCGGCCATCGTGCGGGCGCATCCTCGATCCGTAGGTGTTGAAGATCCGCACGATCGCCGTATCCACCCCCTGCTGGCGGTGGTAGGCCATGCTCAGCGCCTCGGCGTAGCGCTTGGCCTCGTCGTAGACGCCCCGGGGACCGATCGGATTGACATGACCCCAATAAGACTCGCGCTGAGGATGCTCCTGGGGATCGCCATAGACCTCGCTGGTGGAGGAGATCAGAAAGCGTGCACGATGACGCTTGGCGAGACCAAGTGTTTGATGCGTCCCGTAGGAGCCCACCTTGAGCGTGTGCAGCGGCAGGCGCAGATAGTCGATCGGGGAGGCCGGGGAAGCCAGGTGGTAGACGTAGTCCACCGGCTCATCGACGAAATAAGGCTCGATGATGTCAATGTTCAGATGTGTGAACTCAGGGCCACGGATGTGCTCGATGTTCTGAAGCGTTCCCGTCTCCAAGTTGTCTACGCAGATCACCCTGTGCCCGCGAGCGAGCAGCTCGTCGCACAGGTGCGACCCCAGGAACCCGGCGCCGCCGGTGACGAGACAGGTGGCCATGAACGGCAGGATAACCTCTCCGGCCATGACCGAACCCGCAGAGCACCTGACCGTTGCCCCGATCGTCGGGGCCGATGAGCACCGCCGCTTCACCGACTCGGGGATCGAGATCTCCGAGCTCTACACAGAGGCCGACCTCCCGCAGGAGCTCGAGCTCGGCGAGCCCGGCGAGTTCCCCTACACGCGCGGCGTGCACCGCGAGATGTACCGCAAGCAGACCTGGACGATGCGCCAGTACGCCGGCTACGCCTCGGCCAAGGAGTCAAACGAGCGCTACAAATACCTGCTCTCCAAGGGCTCCACGGGGCTGTCGATGGCCTTCGACCTGCCCACCCAGCTCGGCCTCGACTCCGAGGATCCCCGCTGCCTAGGCGAGGTCGGCCGCACCGGCGTGGCGATCGACACGATCGACGACATGCGCACCGCCTTCGACGGCATCCCCCTCGATCAGGTGTCCACCTCGATGACGATCAACGCGCCCGCCGCGTGCCTGCTGCTGCTGTACGAGCTCGTCGGCGAGGAGCAGGGCGTGCCGTCAGAGAAGCTGCGTGGCACCACGCAGAACGATGTGCTGAAGGAGTACATAGCGCGCGGCAACTACATCTACCCGCCCGAGCCCACGATGCGCCTGACCACCGACCTGTTTCAGTACTGCCACGAACGGGTGCCCAAGTGGAACACGATCTCGATCTC
>PLBZ01000034.1 GCA_003134675.1 Solirubrobacterales bacterium | reverse complement strand
GAGCGCACCGACTCCTGCACCGTGCCGGCGGCCGGGGTGGTGGGCGAGGCGATGGTGGCGCTCGTGCTCGCCGACGCCTACCGCGCGAAGTTCGGGGGCGATCACATCGACGACGTCCTGGAGGCCGTCCGCGCCTATCGCGAGAGGATCGGGTGGCGTTCGTCCTGATCGGCTTCATGGGGGCCGGCAAGTCGACGGTCGCGGCTCGGCTGGCCGAGCAGCGGGGCGCAAGCCCGCTCGATAGCGATGCGCTGCTGGCGGAGCGCTTCGGCCATTCTGTAGCCCGCGAGTTTGAGCTCCACGGCGAGGAGTCGTTCCGGGCGGACGAGGAGAAGCTCGTCTGCGAGCTGCTCGACGATGCAAGTACGCGCGACGTGCTCGCGCTCGGCGGCGGCAGCGTTCTGTCCGGGCGCGTCCGCGAGGCGCTCGCCGGGCATCTCACCGTGCTGCTCGACTCCGATCCGGTCCTTGCCTGGGAGCGCATCCATACATCACAGGACGGCGCGGAACGTCCGCTCGCCCGCGATCGAGAGGCGTTCCTGGCGCTTCACTCCGAACGTTCGGCGTTGTATGAAGAGCTGGCCGACGCCGTGCTGGTGTGGGCCAGCTCCGCGTCCGGTGAGTACCCGGTGCTGGTCGGCCGCGGTCTGCTCACCACTGGGCAGCTCGAGCAGGTATGGCCGCTCGACCGGTCCTCCTCGCGTCCGTTCTGCGTGACCGATGAGACCGTCGCTGCTCTCTACGCCGAACGGCTGGGGGATATGCGGGCGTTGGTGAGCATCCCTCCCGGCGAGCGGCACAAGACGCTGGCAAGCGCTGAACGCGTGTGGCATGAGCTGGTGGCCGCCGGTATGACACGCGCCGACCACGTGGTAGCGCTGGGCGGTGGTGTGGTCGGCGACCTGGCCGGGTTCTGCGCCGCCACATACCAGCGCGGCGTGCCCGTGGTGCACCTCCCGACGACCCTCGTGGCCCAGGTCGACTCGGCCTACGGCGGCAAGACCGGCGTCGACCTTCCAGAGGCAAAGAACTACGTCGGCGCCTATCACCAACCGGCGGGTGTGATCGTCGATCCGGCCACGCTCGAGACGCTGCCTGCACAGGAGCTGGCCGCCGGCTGGGTGGAGGTGCTCAAGACCGCACTGATCGCCGGAGGCGAGCTCTGGGAGATCGTGGCGCGCGGTGATGAGGTGGACGAGCGCACGATCCTCGCGTGCGTGCGCACCAAGCTCGCGGTCGTCGCCGCCGACGAGCGCGACGGCGGGCGCCGCCAGGTGCTGAACCTCGGGCACACGGTCGGGCACGCGATCGAGACCGTCACCGGCTACTCGCGCTATCGCCACGGCGAAGCGGTCGGCCTCGGGCTGCTGACTGCACTGCGGCTCTCAGGGACAGAGCCCCTGCGCGAACAGGTGCGCGAGCTGCTGCTCGCCCGCGACCTCCCCGTGACGCTCGACGCCGGTGCGAATGCCGATGCGATCGTCGACGCCACCGCGCGCGACAAGAAGCGCCTCGGCGCAGGCGGCGTCCCATTCGTGCTGGTGAAGGCGCCCGGCGAGGTCAACCATGGCTGTGAGGTCGCTGCCGAGGACGTGCGCGCGGCCGTCGAGGAGCTCGTGGGATGAGCAAGACGCGCTATCGCATAGAGGTCATGCACGGGGTCAACCTCGACCAACTCGGCCGTCGCGATCCGCTGCACTACGGAACCCTGACGCTGCCCCAGCTGGAGCGGCAGATCGAAGAGCACGCGAGCACGTTGGAGCTCGCCACGAGCTTCTTTCACACCAACCACGAGGGAGCGTTCGTCGAGCACCTGCACTCCCTCCGGCAGGCCGACGCGATCCTCCTGAACCCGGGTTCCTGGACCCACTATGCGTGGGGGATTCGTGACGCCCTGGAGATCGCCGGCCTGCCAGCGCTCGAGATTCACCTGTCCGACATCGAGAACCGCGAGCCGTGGCGCCGCGTCTCGGTCATCAGGGAGCTCTGCTTCGCGACGATCTCCGGTCTCGGCCCAGACGGCTACCGCGACGCTCTGCTACAGCTGCGCGAGGAGCTCGATCGAGGCGACTCGTGAGCAGCGCTACAGGCGCCGATGTCGCCGGCCGCGCGGCGCGCCTGGCGGCCGATATGCGCGAGCGCGGCGTCGACGTGCTGCTCGTCGCGACCCATGTCAACGTGCGCTACCTCACGGGTTTCACCGGCACCAACGGGTTGACCCTGATCGTCGCGGAGAAATTTGATTCCCGCCCGCCCCACCGATTCTTCACAGACTTTCGCTACGCCGCCCAATCCGCCGCGCAGGTGCCGGACGAGTTTGATCGCAAGATCGCCGCGGGCGATCTGCTCGAGGCTGCCGTCCGTGCGCTCTCCTCATTCGGGAACGCTGCGGGCAGGCGCTTGGGGTTCGACGACGCGAGCGTCACCGTCAAGCAGCATGCGCGCCTGGCCGAGTTGCTCGGCGCGGAGTGGGAGCTCGTGCCCTGCGCCGGCGCCGTCGAGCAGCTGCGGGCGGTCAAGGATGCGGGGGAGATCGACCGTATCCGTGGAGCTGCCGAGCTCGCCGACGAGGCGCTGCAGGGCGTGCTCGAAGCAGGTGTCGTTCATCGCACCGAGCGAGACGTGGCGATCGAGCTGGAGTTGCGCATGCGTCGCCTCGGCGCCGAGGCCCCGAGCTTTCCGTCGATCGTCGCCGCGGGCGCGCACGGCGCCCTGCCGCACGCCGAACCGCGCGCACGGGAGATTCACAGGGACGCGCTGCTCACGATCGACTGGGGCGCGCTGCACGAGGGCTACTGCTCGGATTGCACCCGCACGTACGCCACCGGCGAGCGGATCTCCGCGCGGGCACGGGAGATCTACGAGCTGGTTCGCTCAGCCCAGGAACAGGCGCTCGCCGCGGTCAAGGCCGGCCCTAGCGGCCGCGAGCTGGACCGGGTGGCACGGGAGCTCATCGAGCAGGCCGGACATGGCGAGCATTTCGGCCACGGCCTCGGTCACGGCGTCGGGCTGGAGGTCCACGAGGGCCCTCGCCTGTCACGCCTGGCGGGCGAGGAGCCGCTGCAGGTCGGGAACGTGGTGACGGTCGAGCCCGGCGTCTACCTGCCCGGTCGTCTCGGCGTGCGCATCGAGGACCTCGTGGCGATCACCGAGGACGGTCAGGAGATCCTGAGCCGGCTGGGCAAGGAGCTCACGGTCGTCTCATAACGTGCGCGGGGGAGAGGCAGGCGCAGCGAGCGCCAGCCCATCAGGACCGCCGCGGGGAGCGCCCAGGTGAGATAGAAGAGGTTTGTGATGTCTCCGCTCGAGGTGGTGTTGACCGGGCGAAAGCTCGTCCAGACCAGGAACGAGGCCGCCAGCGTGAAGAGTGGGGCCCGGCGGTGGCTGCTCGCCTCCCAGGCGGCTAGGGCCACCAGGAAGGGGAATTGGTAGTAAAGGACGTTCCAGGGGTCGAGCATGCAGCGCAGCAGCAGCACGAGTGCGAGCATCAAGAGCGCGTCGCTGGGCTGCACGTGGCGCCGTCGCAGCCAGTACGCGACTCCAGACAGAGCCGCGATCAACCCGATCAGCGGGTGGCTATAGCGGGCGACCAGGGCGATCGGCGCGGGGCCGAAGATGGTCGAATGGGGGCCACCCAGCGGGCGGATGTAATCGAGGTGCAATGTCCACCAGATCTGCTCGGGATGGAAGATGAACGGCGCGCTTGCCAAGCCCCTGTTGACCGCCACGAAGTTGCCGGCACTGGCGAGCGCCAGCGGGAGCGATAGGCCCAGCACGGCGGCGGCGGCGGCGAGCGAGAATCGCCCACGATTGCCTGGCGCGGCGGCCAGGGCGAGCGGCAGAGCAAGGAGCGCCCACTGCTTGGAAGCCACCGCCAGCCCGAGCAGGATCGCCCCGCTGGTGATCCGCCCGCGGACCACCAGCAGCATGCCGCCCACGCACAGCGCCGCCGCCAAGAGCTCCTCCGGATGCCCTTCCTTCAGGGCCCAGTCGGCGGCTGGGCTCGCCACGAGCACAGCGATCAGCAGCCAGCGGCTGAGGATGGATCTGCCTTGTGAGCGTTGGATCCGCGCCAGCGCCAGCGCCAGCACGGTGACCGTGGCCATGCAGAAGAGCGACTCGAGCCGATAGGCCCCGTCCAGCCCGCCGAGCGCGCCGCCGAGCGCCAGCGAGGGAGCGCTCAGCAGCAGCGACCCCCCGTAAGCCGGGGTGAGAGCGAGAAAGCCGTGCAGGTCGCCTGCCATCAGATGCTGCACCGCCGGACCAGACTCGGCGAAGAAGTCCTCCCAGATACGCACACGCAGGGCGACGTAATAGAGGACACCCAGCATCACGGCGGCCACCGCCACGTCGGTGTAGCCGGGCAGGCGACGGCGTATCGACATGTGTTCTATATCGACGTGGCCCATGGGGGCCTTGAGCGCTCCTCGCCGAGGACGGGCGTGAGCCTGACGGGTGTTCTGAGCAGCTCGGGACGCCTCCGGGGCGCAAACAGGCGCAGGGCCAACGCGCCCGCGAGCGGCAGCGACCAGGCCAGGAAGAAGGCTGCCTGAGCATCGGCCGAGATGTGCGCGGGCAGCCATTGGAAGCTGATCCACATGAGCACGGTGGCGAGGAGTGCGAACACGGGTGGGCGCCGCGTCTCTCCGATGATCTCCCAGGCGAGCAGCGCGAGCACGAACGGCAGCGGGTAGTAGACCGTGTCCCAGGTGTCCAGCAGGCAGCGAAGCAGCAGCATCAACGCCAGTGCGAGCAACGCGTCGCGCTCGGCCAGCCGGCGCAGTCCCCGCCGCCTGGCCTGTAGCCACATGGAGGCGGGGATCACCAGTCCGGCGAGGAGAATCAGGGGATGGCTGACGGTTCCAACCCAGCCGGGCGCGATGCGGTAGCCGGGCTTGACCGCACCGAACAGGCCGCGCACCACCTCGCCGTGATGGCCGAAGAACCAGAAGGCCTGCCATGGCTGGAAGATCGTGCTGGGTGGCGCGGCCGTAGCGCGCGTGGAGGCGACGAAGGCGCCCGAGCCGACCAGCGCCAGCGGCGCCAGCACGAGCGCCGCGACAGTCCCGGCGCTCAGCATGCACAGCGCACGACGGGAGGGCAGCGCGAGCAGCACCGGTCCGACCGCGAGCAGGGCCCACTCCTTGTTGGCGATCGCCAAGCCGAGAGTCACCCCGGCCCACAGCGGACGCTCGTGCGCCGCGAGCAGCACCGCAGCCACGCACAGCGCGCCGCCGAGCAGCTCCTCGGGATGCCCTAGTTCGAGAGCGCGCAGGGTCAGCGGGTTGGCGACGCACACACCAAGCGCCACCGCTCGCCAAAGCGCTGGTCGTTCGGCGGCGCGCATCTGCGCACACAACCACACGCCAAGCCCCGCGGCAGCCAGCAGGCAGGGCACGGCGACCAGGCGGTACACAGCGAGCTGACCACCGCCCCACAGCCCGGGCAGGAGCGCGAACGGAGCGCGCTCCACGAGCGAGCCGCCGTAGGCCGGCGCGAGACGCAGGAAACTCAGAGCATGGCCGTGCACAAGCGCTTCGAAGGCAGGGCGCGCCTCAGTGTCATAGTCGTTCCAGGCGAAGCCATACAGGCCGAGCCACGCCATCGTCGCGCTGCCGGCGCCTGCCGCCAACGCGCACAGGGCGTTCTCGCGCACAAGTCGCCTCATAGAAGTGCATCGGCGCTCCATGTGCGGGGCTTGAGCTTCAGGACGGCACGATGAAGCTCACGCCCTGCGGCGCCCGCTACCCTCCGAGACCGTGGTCAGTACCAACCAATTCAAGAACGGCTCCCATATCGAGGTCGACGGCACCGTCTTCAAGATCCTCGATTTCCAGCACGTCAAGCCCGGCAAGGGTGGAGCCTTCGTGCGGACGAAGCTGAGAAGGGCCTCCGACGGCAATGTGATCGACCGGACCTTCCGGGCCGGTGAGAAGTTCAGGGCAGTGCGGACGGAGTCGCGCAAGATGCAGTTCCTGTACGCGGACGGGACCGACGCGCACTTCATGGACACCGAGTCCTTCGAGCAGATCGCCGTCGCCGAGGGCACTGTGAGCGAGGCCCTGCGCTGGTGCAGGCCGAGCAGCGAGGTGGACGTGCTGTTCATCGACGACGAGCCCGCCGACGTGCAGCTACCGAGTGGGGTGGACCTGGAGGTCACGCAGGCAGACCCCGGCCTGCGCGGCGACAGCGTGTCGGGGGGCGGCACGAAGCCGGCGACGCTCGAGACCGGCGCGGTCATCCAGGTTCCGCTGTTCGTCGAGGTGGGCGAGCGTATCCGCGTGGACACGCGCTCGGGCGAATACGTCTCGCGCGCGTAGGGCTCGCGGTGCGGCGCTCTGATCAGCGGAGGGCCGCCGTGGTCTCGCTTTACCAGCACGATCTGACCGGCAGGCCGCTGGTGGAGACGCTCGGGCCGAACGCGTCCTTGTTCGCCCGCGCGCTGGCGCACGCGGCGGCCGACCGCGTGGAGGAGCTCGATCAGGTGATCGACCGTCATGCGCACGGCTGGTCGGTGCAGCGGATCCAGCCGCTCGAGCGCAGCATCATGCGCGTGGCGCTGATCGAGATGCTGCATCCCGACGTGGCCCCGGGCGAGAAGCCGATCCCGGCCGAGGGGGCGATCGAGGAGGCGGTGGAGAGCGCGAAGACGTTCTGCGGAAGCGAGGCCCCCGCGTTCGTGAATGGGGTGCTGGCCGCAGTTTTGCGTGAGGTGCGAGAAGATCAACCGATCTCATGAGCGGCGTCGAGCACCTGGACAACCTGATCGCGCAACTGGAGCGCGCCGCGGAGCAACTGCGCTCGGGCGAGCTCTCGCCCGATGCCGCCGCGACGATGGTCGAGGATTGCGCGGCGCTGGCCACACAGGCCGCTGCAGAGCTCGAGCAGCTGGCCCAGGCGGAAGCCTTCACGCCGGCGCCCGGCCAGGACTCCCTGCTGTAGTCCGGCCGGCGAGGTTCGTGAGCACCGACGCCTATCCTGAGCACCTGCGCGAGGAGGTCGAGCGCTACCTCCAGGAGATGCGCTTTTCCACGGAGGCGCTGACGGCGGGCCTGGAGGCGGCGATGCGCTACTCGCTGCTGGCAGGCGGCAAGCGCATCCGCCCGGTGCTCGCACTGGCGAGCGCTCGTGCCCTCGGGCTGGAGCAGCGAGAGGTGCTGCCGCTGGCGGGTGCGATCGAGCTGATCCACACGTACTCGCTGATTCACGACGATCTGCCGGCGATGGATGACGACGCGCTGCGCCGCGGAGCGCCGACCTGCCATGTGAAGTTCGGCGAGGACGTGGCGATCCTCGCGGGCGACGGACTGTATGCGGAGGCCTTCCACCATCTGCTGAGCAACCAGCGCTCGCCGCCCGAGCGGGTGCTGGCGGCCGCTGTCGAGCTGGCCGGCGCGACCGGCGTGAGCGGGATGGTCGGCGGCCAGTACGCGGACGTGAACCCGCACACGCCGAGCGGGCCCGAGGCGCTGCGGCGCCTGCACGAGCTCAAGACCGGCCGTTTGATCGGAGCTTCGGTGCTGTGCGTACTACTGTTGGGAGGGATCGCGGATGGACCTGCGACAATTCAGTTTCGCCGTTTCGCCGCTGAGCTGGGTGTGTTGTTCCAGATCGTCGACGACATCCTCGACGTGACCGGCACCGACGATGCACTCGGTAAGCCGCGAGGCAGCGATGAGCGTCATGGCAAGCGCACATATGTGAGCGAGTTCGGAATCGATCGGGCCAGGGAGCTGGCGGCAGAATCCCACCGGATGGCGCGGGAGGCGCTCGCGGAGGCCGGCATGGGCACCGACCCACCTCACGCGACCGGCGAGCTCGAGCAGATCACCGACTTCATCTACACCCGCACATCATGAGCACAGACAAGCAAGAGCCGCCAAAACGCCTCCTGGAGGGGATTGATGGCCCGCAGGACCTGCACGGCCGCTCCGATGAGCAGCTGGCCGAGCTGGCCGAGGAGGTGCGCCAGCACATCATCGAGACGGTCGGCGAGATCGGCGGGCACTTCGGCGCCAATCTGGGCACCTGCGAGCTGGCGGTGGCGCTGCACTCGCTGCTCGAGTCCCCCAAGGACAAGATCCTCTGGGACGTCGGTCACCAGGCCTATCCGCACAAGATTCTCACGGGCCGTCGCGATCAGCTGAGCACGATCCGCCAGTACGGCGGGCTCGCCCCTTTCTGCTCGATCGAGGAGTCCCCACACGACATCATGGGCGCCGGGCACGCCTCGACGTCGATCGGGTATGCGGTGGGCATCAAGGAGGGGATGCGCCATGGAAACGGCGAGGAGGGGAAGGTCGTGGCCGTGATCGGCGATGGCGCGATGACCGGCGGGGTGGCCTTCGAGGCGATCGGGCAGGCCGGTGGCCTGGGCACGCCGATCGTGGTCGTGCTCAACGACAACGGCATGTCGATCGCCCCGAACGTGGGGGCGCTCTCCAGATACTTCAACCGGGTCCGGCTGAACCCCAAGCTGTGGCACGCGCGCGAGGGCGTCGAGGGTGGGTTGACTCGTCTGCCGGGCGGGATCGGTGCCGCCTTCGAGCGAATCGGCCCCCAGCTGAAGGAGTCGATCAAGGCGTTCTGGGCGCCCGGCCTGTGGTGGGAGGAGCTCGACTGGGCGTATATGGGCGTGGTCGATGGCCACGACGTGCGCGCGCTCAGAGAGGCGCTCAGAGAGGCGCTCGCGGCCGAACGTCCTGTCGTGGTGCACGTGGCGACGGTCAAGGGCAAGGG